>PWER01000061.1 GCA_003553565.1 Nitriliruptoria bacterium
GTCGCCTCGTAGCGGGCCGGCTCGCGGATGCGCCGGGCCGCGACGGGCACCAGCAGCAGCGGCAGCAGCACCAGCAAGAGGATCCCGCGGAAGTCCAGCAGCGGGTCCAGCACGCCGCGCAGCACCGAGATCAGCCCCGAGCCGACGGCGTAGGCGCCGCCGATCAGCGCGATCGCCTTGGCGCGGTTGGCGCTGTCGGTCTCCTCGGCCACCATCACCGCGGCCACGGCGTCGGTGCCGGTCAGCATGGGGCGCGCCAGCGCGAGCAGCGCGACGAACACCCAGAAGGCCCAGGCGCCAGCCGCGGCGGCGGTCAGCGCGAGCCCGCCGCTGGCCAGCAGCAGCACCGTACGACGGCGCCCGAGCCGGTCGGCGGTGGAGGCCGCCACCAGGCTGCCCAGGGATGCCAGGCGGATGATCGCCAGCCCGATGCCCAGGGTCGTCAGGGCCATGCCCACCTGCTCGATGGGCTGCTCGGCCTCCTCGGGCGGGGTCTCGCCGAACTCGATTGCCACGTCCCCGGCGATGGCCGTCACTCCGAACTGGGCGGTGCCGGCGAACAGCGCCAGCGAGGCGGCCGCGACCACCGGGGTGGACAGCCAGCTCACCGTCGGAGCGCCATCATCCGCCGGCCGCGCCAGGAAGCGGGCCAGCACCGAGCGGGGGGAGCGCATGGCGCCCATCCTGCCCGCGGCGCCGCTGCGAGGCTGATGACCTTGGCGGATCCCGCCGGTAGACTGCAAGTGTCACCACGACGCCGACCCCACCGATCCGCTTGGCGACCACCATCCAGGTCAAGACCACCATTCCCACCCATCACTCGATGGTGTCGGTGCTGGGCACGCGCGACGAGCTGCTGCGGCTCGTCGAGGACAGCTTCAACGCCGACATCCTCGTGCGCGGCAACGAGATCACCGTCACCGGCACCGAGGAGGAAGCCGGGCGCGTGGTCCAGGTGTTCGGCGAGATGACCAAGCTGCTGGACACCGGCAGGTCGCTGGACAGCGACGCGGCCGCAGCCACGATCGACATCGTCAAGGGCGGTCAGGAGGCCTCGCCCGCCGAGGTGCTCGGCGACCAGGCGCTCACCCACCGCGGACGGGCCATCCGCCCCAAGACCGTGGGCCAGAAGCGCTACCTCGACGCGCTGCGCGACAACACCGTGGTCTTCGGCATCGGCCCGGCGGGCACCGGCAAGACCTACCTGGCCATGGCCATGGCGGTGCTCGCGCTCAAGCGGCGCGAGGTCAACCGCATCATCCTCACGCGCCCGGCCGTGGAGGCCGGCGAGCGCCTCGGGTTCCTGCCGGGCACGCTGCACGAGAAGATCGACCCGTACCTGCGCCCGCTGTTCGACGCGCTCCACGACATGATGGACGCCGAGCAGATCAGCCAGCACATGGAGCGCGGGACCATCGAGGTCGCCCCGCTGGCGTTCATGCGCGGGCGCACCCTCAACGACAGCTTCATCGTGCTCGACGAGGCCCAGAACACCACGCCCGAGCAGATGAAGATGTTCCTGACGCGCCTGGGCTTTGGCTCCAAGTGCGTGGTGACCGGCGATGTGACCCAGATCGACCTGCCGGGCGGCAACCGGTCGGGCCTGAAGGTCGTGCGCGACATCCTCGGTGACATCGACGGGGTCGCGTTCATCGAGCTCGGCGGCGACGACGTGGTGCGCAACCGCATCGTCCAGGACATCGTCGAGGCCTATCAGCGCTTCGACGCCGGCGGCGGCGACGGTGGCGGCCACCAGCGCGGCACCTCCTCGGAGCAGCGACGCGCCCAGGGGGACGGGCGATGAGCGGCCGCTGCGCGCACGGGCGCGCCGGCGGTGACGCCGAGGCGGTGCCGCGGTGAGCGTCGAGCTCGACGACGAGCAACCCGAGCCGGTCCCGCACGCGCGGCTGCGGCGGCTCGCCGAGCACGTGCTGGAGGCCGAGGGCGTGCCCTCGACGATGGACCTCGCGGTGCGTTGCGTGGACGCCGAGGTGATCGCCGAGCTCAACATCGCCCACCTCGACGGCGAAGGTCCGACCGACGTGCTCGCCTTCCCCCTGGACCACCCGGACGACGTCGACCCCGACGCGGACGTGCCGGCGCTGCTCGGCGACGTGGTCCTGTGCCCGGCGGTGGCGCGCGCCCAGGCCACCGCGGGCATCTCCGCCGAGCTCGAGCTGCTGCTGGTGCACGGCGTCCTGCACCTGCTCGGCCACGATCACGCCGAGGACGACGAGCGCCAGGTCATGGAGGTCCGCACAGCGGCGCTCCTCGAGGCGTTCCGCGCCGTCGAGGGCCAGCCCGGCGACCACGCCGACGACGCGCCCGCCGCCTCCTCGCCGCGCGAGGGGAGGGCCGAGGCGTGACGCCGGCGGAGGCCTGGGCGCTTGGCGGCGCGGTCGCCTGCGTCGCGCTGGCGGCGGTGCTCGGCGCCGCCCAGACGTCGCTGTCCAAGACCACGCTGCCACGCGCCGAGGCGCTGGCCGAGCAGGGCGCACGCGGGGCGCGCGCGCTGGTGGCGCTCATGCGCGATCCGGCGCGCACCCTCAACATCGTGGCCCTGCTGGCGGTCACCGCCCAGGTCGTGGCGGTGGTGCTGCTGACCACGGTGCTCGCCGTCCACCTGCCGCTGGCGTGGGCGGCGCTGGCCGCGATCGTCGGTGGCTCGGTGGTGCTGTTCGTGGGCGCCGAGGTGGCTCCGCGCACCCTGGCGGTGGCCAGCACCGACCGGGTCGCGTGCGCGCTGGCACCGCTGGTGCGTCGCCTCGCGGCGCTCGCCGCACCGTTCGCGGCGGTGCTGGTGCCCCTCGGGCGGCTGCTGAGCCCCGGTCGTGGCGCCAGCACCAGCCCGTACATGACCGAGGACGAGCTGCGCGCGATGATCGACGTCGCCGAGTCCGATGACGTCATCGAGCCCGCCGAGCGGGAGATGATCCACTCCATCTTCGAGCTCGGCGACACCGTGGTGCGCGAGATCATGGTGCCGCGCCCCGACATGGTGACCGTCGGCGCCGACGCCACCCTGGACGAGGTGCTGGAGGTCATCATCCGCGCCGGCTACTCGCGGCTGCCGGTGTGGCACACCGACCGCGACCGCATCGTCGGGGTCGTCTACGCCAAGGACGTCCTCATGTGGCTGCGGGACGGTCACGTCGCCGGGGAGCCGTGGGACGACCTGCTGCGCGCCCCCTACTTCGTGCCCGAGCTCAAGCGGGTCGACGACCTGCTGCGCGAGCTCCAGGCCGAGAAGGGGCACCTGGCGATCGTGGTCGACGAGTACGGCGCCACCGTGGGCATCGTCACCATCGAGGACATCCTCGAGGAGATCGTCGGCGAGATCGTCGACGAGTACGACAGCGAGGAGCCGCTGGTCGAGCAGTCCGACGAGGAGGGGCTGCGCGTCGACGCGCGCCTGCCCGTCGACGAGCTGTCCGACCTGCTGTCGTGCGAGCTGCCCGATGACGAGTGGGACACCGTGGGAGGCCTGATCGTCGGGCTGCTGGGGCATGTCCCCACCGCCGGCGAGCAGGTCGAGGTCGCCGACGTGCGCCTGACGGCGCAGTCGGTGGAGGGGCGCCGCGTCGCCAAGGTCCTGGTCGAGCGCCTGGTGCCCAGCGACGGTGAGGCCACCGCCGAGGGCGACGCCGCGCACGAGGGGGCGGTCGGCGAGGACGACCACCCCGAGGTGACCCGCTAGCCGTGGACGGCACGGCTGACGCACTCGTGGCGGCGGCGCGCAGGGTGCGCCGCAACGCCTACGCGCCCTACTCCGGGTTCGCGGTGGGCGCGGTGCTCGTGGCCGAGGACGGGCGCTGGTACCACGGAGTCAACGTCGAGTGCGCGGCGTTCCCCGCCGGGCTGTGCGCCGAGCGCGCCGCCCTCGCGGCCGCGGTGACCGACGGGCAGCGCGGGATCACCGCGATCGCGGTGGCCGGCCCCGGGGCGGATCCGGTGACCCCCTGCGGGGTCTGCCGCCAGGCGCTGGCCGAGTTCGGCACCGACGTGGCGGTGCTGTGCGCCGGCGAGGAGGGCGAGCCGGTGTCGCGACGCCTCGCGGCGCTGCTGCCCGAGGCCTTCGGACCGGGGTCGCTGCAGCGCTGACGCCGCCCGCTGGGCACCGCGGGCCTGCCCGGCACGCGTGTGCGAGACTCCGCGCCATGGATGCCGTGGTGTTCGACATGGGTGGGGTGATCCTGGAGTGGGACCCGGTCACGCTGTACGAGCGCGTGCTGGGGCTCGACCGGGCTCAGGCGCACGCCCTCGTCGACGAGATCGATCTCTACGCGTGGAACGCGCGGCTGGACGCCGGTGAGCGCATCGCCGTGGTGCTGCCGCACTGGCAGCAGGTCCATCCGCACCGTCGCCGAGAGATCGCCTGGTTGCACGACCGCTGGCCCGCCTCGGTGGTGCGCATCCATCACGAGACGGTGGCGCTCATCGAGCGCGTGCGGGCCACCGGCGTGGTGGTCGCCGGCCTGACTAACGCCTCCGACGAGCACATGCCTCACGCGCGGCGCCTCGCACCGGTGCTGGACCGGCTCGACCCGCTCGTGGTGTCGGGAGCCGAGGGCGTGGCCAAGCCCGATCCCGAGATCTACCGGCGCCTGCTGGCACGCCTGGACGCGCCGGCGCAGCGCACGGTCCTGGTCGATGACCGGGCCGACAACTGCGCGGCAGCGGTGGCGCAGGGCATGGAGGCGGTGCAGTTCGCCGACGCCGCCCAGGCCGCCACCGCCCTCGTCGAGCTCGGCGTGCTCCCGTCGCAGCTCGCGGCGCCTGGCGGGCGGGAGACGAGCCGCGCGAGCTGACGACGCCCGCT
Source organism: Nitriliruptoria bacterium (assembly GCA_003553565.1). Taxonomy (GTDB): domain Bacteria; phylum Actinomycetota; class Nitriliruptoria; order Euzebyales; family Egibacteraceae; genus PUKE01. The sequence goes on from PWER01000061.1 coordinate 4,820, forward strand.
CCGAGCGGTGGCGCGCACCGAACGCGGAGGGCAGCGCGCTACCCTCCGCCCATGCGCTCTGGCTTCTGTGCGGTGGTCGGTCGCCCCAACGTGGGCAAGTCGACCCTGGTGAACGCGATGGTGGGCCGCAAGGTGGCGATCACCACCCCGGTGCCGCAGACTACGCGGCACGCGATCATGGGGGTGCTGCATCAGCCCGCCAGCGAGCGCGAGGAGCCCGACGAGCCGCCCTTCGGCGAGCACCCCGAGGACCTGCAAGTGGTGTTCGTCGACACGCCCGGGCTCCACAAGCCGCAGACGCTGCTCGGCAGCCGCCTCAACGAGGTCGCCCGCAGCCAGCTCGCCGGCGTCGACGTCGTGGTCCTGGTCACCGACGGCGAGCGCGGGGTGGGTCGCGGGGACCAGTTCATCGCCGGCCTCGTCGACGAGGCGCAGACCCCCACCATCGCGGTGCTCAACAAGAACGACCGCATCGGCCCCGACCGCGCGCTGCCGGGGCTGCAGCAGCTCGCCGACCTCGGCGACTGGGACGAGATCGTGCCGACCGCGGCGGCCACCGGCGAGGGCGTCGACCGCCTCGTGGAGCTGATCAGCGCCCGGCTGCCCGAGGGGCCGCCGTACTTCCCCCCCGACATGGTCTCCGATCAGCCGCTGGAGCGCTGGGTCGCCGAGGTCATCCGCGAGAAGGCCCTGGTGGTCATGCGCGAGGAGGTGCCGCACTCGATCGCGGTGGTGGTCGAGGAGATGGGGCCCGGCGAGTCCGAGGACGTCACCGCGATCACCGCCCACCTCTTCGTGGAGCGCCGCTCCCAGAAGGGGATCGTCATCGGCCGCGGCGGCGAGGTGCTGCGCGGCATCGGGCGTCGCGCCCGCGAGGAGCTCGAGCTGATCCTCGGCACCAAGGTCTGGCTCGACCTCGAGGTCAAGCTGGCCAAGGAGTGGCAGCGCGACCCCAAGGCGCTGCAGCGCTTCGGCTACTGACACGCGCCGCACGCGCCGGCGGGTGCGGTCGTCGCGAGCCGGTGCAGCACCTGGGCTCGCTCGCACCGGTCGCGGCACTAGGCTTGCGGTGATGCGCGCCTACCGCGAGCAGGCGATCGTCCTGCGCACCTACAAGCTCGGCGAGACCGACCGGATCCTGCACCTGCTGTCCACCGGCCAGGGCAAGGTCCGCGCGGTCGCCAAGGGCGTGCGCCGACCCGGCAGCCGCTTCGGTGGGCGCCTCGAGGTGCTGTCCCACGTCGACGTGCAGCTGCATCCCGGTCGCACGCTCGACATCGTCAACCAGGTCGAGCTCGTGCACGCCTTCGCGGGGCTGCGCGCGGACTGGTCGCGCTCGGCCTGCGCCCAGGCCATGGCCGAGGCCGTCGACCGCATCGCCCAGGAGGGCGAGCGCCACGTCGGGCTGTTCGTGCTGCTCCGCGAGACGCTGCTGGCACTCGAGGCCGAGCCCGCCGACCCGGCCGCGGTGCTGGACGCAGCCCTGCTGCGCCTGGCCTCCACCGCTGGCTACCACCCGCACCTGCAGGCATGCGCGGCCTGCGGAGCGCCCGGAGCGCACGCGGTGTTCCACCTCGACGCAGGTGGGCTGCTGTGCGCCACCTGCGCCCCGGTGGGCGCCCAGCCGCTGGCAGCGGGCGTCCTGGAGGGTCTGCGCACCCTGGCGCAGGCGCGGTGGGAGGACCTGGACGCGTGGGCGGCCGGTGTCGACGGGCGCACGCGGCGCGCGTGCGCTGCGCTGGTCTCCAGCTACCTGACCCATCACCTCGGCGCGCCGCTGCGCGCCTGGGACCTGGTGCCGCGATGACCGCCGATCCCACCACCCGCACCGACCTGGCGGCGCGCCACGGGCTGTCGGCCGAGCGCATGCCTCGCCACATCGGCATCATCATGGACGGCAACGGCCGCTGGGCGGCGCTGCGCGGCGAGCCGCGCAAGGTCGGCCACACCGCCGGTGAGGCCGCGCTGTTCGACGCTGTCGAGGGCGCCATCGAGCTCGGCGTCGAGGTGCTCACGGTCTGGGCGTTCTCCACCGACAACTGGAAGCGCCCCAAGGCCGAGGTCTCGTTCCTCATGGAGTTCAACCGCGACCTGCTGCGCCGTCGCGCTCACGAGCTCGACGCGCGCGATGTGCGCGTGCGCTTCATCGGCCGCCGCGATCCGCCCGTGCCCCGCCGGGTGCGCGACGAGATCGCCTGGGGCGAGGACCTGACCGCCGACAACGCAGGGCTCAAGCTCCAGGTGGCGTTCAACTACGGCGGCCGCGCGGAGCTGGCCGACGCCGCCCGACGCGTGGCCGAGGACGTGGCCGCCGGGCGGCTCGCGGCCTCGGCGGTCGACGAGGAGGCCCTGCGCGCGCGACTCTACGAGCCCGACGCCGCTGATGTGGACCTGCTCATCCGCACCTCCGGGGAGCAGCGCCTGTCGAACTTCCTGCTGTGGGAGACCGCCTACGCCGAGCTGGTGTTCACCGAGGTGCTCTGGCCCGACTTCGACCGCGAGGAGCTCGCCCGCTGCGTGGCCGCCTACCAGGGGCGCGACCGCCGCTTCGGCGGGGTCCGCCAGCACGCGCGCTGATCACCGGCCGGCCCTGCCGAGCCCCGAGCGCCCTGCGGGCATCTGAGCGCGCCACAGGAGCCCAGGCTCCCTACCGGGCGTAGGGCGTGATCAGCTGGTCGACCGGGGCGAAGTCGTCGCGCAGCACCACGCCCTCGGCGGCGAGCTCGTCGACCGCGGCATCGGCGAGCACGACCTCGTCGCCCTCGCGCGCGGCGATGGCGTCCTCAAGGCCCGCGCGGTCCAGCGGCGCGTCGGAGGCGACCAGCACGAGGTTGCCGCCCTCGGCGCCGCGCAGGCGCTCGGGCGGGCCGAGCACGGTGACGTGCGTGAAGACGCTTGCCAGCGTGGCTGCCTTGGCGTGAGCGAAGTCCATCGGCGGGCGGTCGATGAGGTTCACCGTGTACAGCCCGTCGTCGGTCAGGGTGCGCGACACCTCGCCGGCGACCTCGCGGGTGGTCAGGTGCCAGGGCACCGCCAGGCCCGCGAAGGTGTCGCCCACGACCACGTCGTAGGCGTCGTCGGGCTCGTCCTCCAGCGCCAGGCGCGCGTCACCAGTGACCACCTCGATCCCGCTGGTGGGCTCGTAGCCGAGCTCGGCGACCGCGAGCTGCTCCAGCATCGGGTCGATCTCCAGCACCCGCGACGTGGAGCCCGGGCGGGTGGCGTCCAGGTAGCGCGGCAGGCTCAGCGCGCCACCGCCGAGGTGCAGGGTGTCCAGCGGCTCGTCGGGTGGGGCGGCCACCGCGAGCACGTCGCCGAACATCCGCATGTAGTCGAACTCGAGGTGGGCCTCGTCGTCGAGGTCGACGTAGCTGTGGGGCAGCGCATCCAGGATCAGCGTGCGGCCGCTGTCGCGCTCGGGATCCTCGATGATCTGCGCGCAGTAGTAGCGCGACTCGTGGTCGCAGGCCGGGTTGGCTGCCGCCGTCAGCGCCGCGGCCAGCACCGCCACCGCCGCGGTGGCGGGCAGGCGGCGATCCCCCCGCGGGCCCAGGCGCCACCAGGCCAGCGCGCCGCCGGCCAGCAGGGCGATGCCGATGCCCAGGGCGATGTCGCTGGTGGCGAACGTGCCGACCAGCACGAAGCCGGTCAGGAAGGTGCCGAGGATCGCCCCGGCAGTCGACAGCGCGCTCAGGCGCCCCACGACCTGCCCGGTCTCGTCGAGGTCGGCGAGCTGGATCTTGATCACGGTGGGCGTGACCGCCGACAGCACCGCCGCCGGCGCGAAGAAGCCCGCGGTGGTCAGCAGCACGATTGCCACTGGGCCACCGCCCTGCAGCGCCGCGCCCAGCGCGGTGACGATGGGCACCACCGCCAGCGCGAGGGCGCCGCCCAGCAGGATCTCGGGGGCCAGCAGGCGTCGCGGGTCGACGCGGTCGGCGAGCCGGCCGCCCTGCCAGGACCCCACCGCGATGCCGGCGAGCACCACGCCGATGATGCCGGTGTAGGTCTCCAGCGACTCACCGACGAACGGCGCGAGCAGGCGTCCCGCGAGGATCTCCAGCACCAGCACCGCCGCAGAGGTGGTGAACACGGTGACGCCGGCGGTGACGGGATGCATCAGCGCGCCAGTATGCCGTCCGGCGCCCGTGGCCGTGCCGGTAGCCTGCCGCCCCAGTGCCCGCCGCTGACCCGCTCCTGCTCGCCGTGGCCGCCGTCTTCGCCGTGCTCAACGGCGTCAACGACGGGGGCACGCTGCTGACGCTGTCGCTGAAGGTCGGCGGGCTGCGGCTGGGCGCAGCGCTCGCGGTGCTCGGCGGGCTCGTCGCGCTGACCCCGGCGCTGCTGGGCACCGCGGTGGCCTCGACGCTCGCTGGTCGCCTCGTGGTGTTCGAGGGGCCGGCCGGGCAGCGAGCCGTCCTGGTGGCCGTGGTCGGCGCGGTCGCGGTGTCGACGCTGCTGGCGCGACGCGGGCTGCCCACGAGCCTCACGCTGGCGCTGGTGGGCGGGCTGACCGGCGCGGGGCTCGGCGCCGGTCTGGCGGTGTCGTGGGCGGTGGTCGGCGGGGTGCTGGCCACCGCCGCCGCCGCGCCGCTGCTGGGTGGGCTGCTGGCGTTCGCGCTGTCGCGGGTGGCGCTGCGGGTGCGGGCACCTGGCGGCGGGTCCCGCCTGCTGGGCCGTGCCCACCGAGTCGCGTTCGCGATCCAGGGGCTGGCCTACGGCGCCAACGACGGCCAGAAGATGCTGGCGGTGGCGGCCATCGGCGCCGGCGCAGCCACCGATCCCGTGCCCCGCGATCCGGGGATGCTGGTCGCGGCCGCGGTGCTGTTCGCTGTTGGCGCCGCGCTCGGTCTGCGACGCTACGCCCGGACCGTGGGCGGCGTCATCCCGGTGCGGCCGTCCAACGCCGTCATCGGCGAGGTGGCAGCCTCGGCGGCGGTGCTCGGCAGCGCCGCCGTCGGCGCGCCGGTGAGCATGACGCAGGCGGTGGCCGGTGGCCTCGTCGGCACCGGCGTCAGCGAGGGATATCGGAGGGTGCGATGGCAGGTGGCGCTGCAGATCGTGATCGCCTGGGTGGTGACGCTGCCGCTGGCCCTGGTCGTCGGGGTGGCGCTGGCGGCGCTGGTGGTGTGACGCGCGGACCGCTGCGCCGGCTCGTCGCCGACCTCGGCGGCGGGCTGGAGCGCGAGCTCGTCGATCGTCTCCACGGGCAGGTAGCGGCCGCGCAGCGGGGAGTCATGCTCGCGCGCAGCGCCGCGGTCGGTCACGCCGACACCGAGGAGCTGTCCCAGCGGATGAACCGCGCCGAGCGGGAGGGCGACGACGAGCGCGCCGCCCTGGTGGCCGCCCTGTCCGATGCGCTGATGACGCCGTTCGACCGCGAGGACCTGTTCCGGGTGTCGCGCTCGATCGACGATGTGCTGGACAACCTCCGCGACTTCGTGCGCGAGCTCGCGCTGTTCGAGGTCGCCGACACCCGGTTCGTGCCGATCCTCGACGCCGTCGAGACGTGCCTGAACGACCTCGACACCGCCGTGCACCGCCTCATCAGCGACCGGCCGGGGCTCGTCCACGCCGCGCTGGCCGCCTCGAAGACCAGCAACCAGGTGCGCAAGCGCTATCAGGAGCAGCTCGCCGCGCTGCTCGAGGGCCCCGAGGTCACCCCGGCGCTGCTCAAGCGCCGGGAGCTGCTGCGCCGCCTCGACGTGGTGGGGCTGCGCCTGGGCGAGGCGACCGACGCGTTGGCCGACGGGGCAGTCAAGCGGGGATGAGCCGCAGTCCCCGGTGCTCGGCGCCCGAGGCCGGAGCGCCGCTCGCTAGCCTGCCCGCCATGGACCCCCGCGCGCTCGACGACGCCCTCCACGCCCACCCCGGCGACCCGGCCGAGACGGTGGCCGCTGATCTCGCCGCCGCCCGCGCGGCCGCCGCTGACCCCGCACTCGCGCACGCGGGCCTGGCGCTGCTCGATCTCACCACCCTCGAGGCCGACGACACCCCCCAGCGGGTGCGCGCGCTCGCACACCGCGCGCGCCAGCCCGACCCCACCGACCCTGCTGCGCCGGCGGTGGCTGGGCTGTGCACCTGGCCCGACCTGGTCGGCGCGGCCGCCGCGGTGCTCGCCGGGTCAGGGGTCGCTGCGGTCGCCGTTGCCGGGGCCTTCCCCCACGCGCGCACCACCGACGCGGTCGCCGCGGCCGAGGTCGAGCACGCGCGCTGCGCCGGTGCCGACGAGATCGACGTGGTGCTCGACCGCGGCGCGCTGCGCGGCGCCGGCCCCAGCGCCGCCGCGGCGCGCCTCGCGGTGCTGCGCGAGGCGGCCGGGTCAGCCGGGCTGAAGGTGATCCTCGAGACGGGTGCGCTGGCCGACGACGCCACGATCCGCCAGGCCGGCTGGATCGCGGTGCTGGCCGGCGCCGATGTGCTCAAGACCTCCACCGGCACGCTCCAGCCCGCCGCGACCCTGGAGGCCACGCGCCTGCTGCTGGAGATCGCCCGTGACGGCGAGGCGCTGACGGGCCGGCGGATCGGCGTCAAGCCAGCAGGCGGGATCCGCACCGCCGAGCAGGCCGCAGCGCTGGTGACGCTCGCCCGGGTGGTGCGCGGCTCCGACGGTGCGCGCGCCGACCGGCTGCGCCTGGGCGCCTCCAGCCTCCTCGACGAGCTCGTGGCGCACCGCCGCGGGTGATCCACGCCCGCGCAGGACCGCGTCGGTGCGGTCCCCGCGCCCACGCCCTAGCCTGCGCGCCTGCGGCTCGCGCAGCCAGCGCGGGCGAGACACCCACGGAGCGCACCGATGACCGACAGCACCCAGCCGAGCCTCCTCCCCGAGGACCTGCCGCCGGAGTTCGAGGCGGACCTGCACGAGGTCGAGGCCGACGCCGATGACACTGCGGGCACCCACGACACGACGATGGAGACCATCGTCGAGCTGTGCAAGCGCCGTGGGATCATCTTCCAGTCCTCGGAGATCTACGGCGGCCTGCGGGGCGCCTGGGACTTCGGCCCGCTCGGCGCGGCGCTGAAGGACAACGTCAAGCAGGCCTGGAAGCGCTCGATGCTCCAGCTGCGCGACGACGTGGTGCAGATCGACGCGTCGATCCTCATGCACCCCAAGGTCTGGGAGGCCAGCGGCCACGTCCAGGGCTTCACCGATCCGCTCACCGAGTGCCGCACCTGCAACGCCCGCTTCCGAGCCGACCAGGCCGTGCAGGGGGATGCCAGCACCTACGAGTGCCCGCGCAGCGACTACTCACTGTGCGACTTCGGGCCGGCGCGCCAGTTCAACCTGATGTTCCAGACCCACGTCGGCCCCACCCAGGAGTCGGGGTCAGAGGTGTGGCTGCGCCCCGAGACCGCCCAGGCGATGTTCGTGGACTTCGCCCACGTGCAGCTGACCAGCCGCCAGAAGGTGCCGTTTGGCATCGCCCAGGTCGGCAAGAGCTTCCGCAACGAGATCACCCCGCGCAACTTCATCTTCCGGGTTCGCGAGTTCGAGCAGATGGAGATGGAGTTCTTCGTGCGCCCGGGCGCCGACGAGGCCTGGCACGACTACTGGATCGCCCAGCGCTGGAACTGGTACCTCGACCTAGGCCTGCGCCGCGAGAACGTGCGCATCCGCCCCCACGCCGCCGACGAGCTGTCGCACTACGCCAAGCACACCGTGGACGTGGAGTACCGCTTCCCGTTCGCGTGGAGCGAGCTGGAGGGCATCGCCAACCGCACCGACTTCGACCTCACCGCCCACGGCCAGGCCTCGGGCAAGGACCTGTCCTACTACGACCAGGCCCGCGACGAGCGCTTCGTGCCCTACGTGGTCGAGCCCGCCGCCGGGGTCGACCGCACCGCGCTGGCCTTCCTCGTGGACGCCTACCGGGTCGAGGACGCGCCCACCGCCAGCGGCGGCACCGAGCGGCGCACGCTGCTCAAGCTCGACCACCGGCTCGCGCCGATCACCGTGGCGGTGCTGCCGCTGTCGCGCAACGACAAGCTGGTGCCCACCGCCAAGCACGTCGCCGACCTGCTGCGCGGCCGCTGCACGGTCCAGTACGACGACGCCGGCTCCATCGGCAAGCGCTACCGCCGCCAGGACGAGGTCGGCACGCCCTTCTGCGTCACCGTCGACTTCGACACCGTCGAGGACGACCAGGCCGTCACGGTGCGCGACCGCGACACGATGACCCAGGAGCGGGTGTCGATCGACCGGCTGCCCGCCTACCTCGACGAGCGGCTCGACCTCGGCTGACCGCGTCGTGGCGGTGCGCGGACCGCGACGTGGCGGTGCGCGGGCGCCGCGCTAGTGGAACCCGCCCCAGCGCCGGTAGGGATCGCGGTCGGGGTCGACCTGCTGGGGCGCCGAGGGCGGCCCTGACTGGGCGAGGCGGCGCTGCAGGTGGCCGACCTCGTCGACCAGCGCGTCGGTGCGCTCCAGCAGCTGTGCCACACCCTTGGCCGACCAGGCGATGAGCCGCAGCCCGGCGCCGACGCAGAAGGTCAGCGCCCAGGCCACGAGCGTGAAGCCCGGGTAGCCCTCCTGGAACAGCAGGCCACCGGCGACGACGCCGGCGATGCCGGCGGCGTACACCAAGGCGTCGGCGATGCGCGCCGCGGTGTAGAGCTCGCTGGGCTTGACGGCGGACCGCGTGCTCACAGGGCCTCCAGGATCGCTGGGGTGCCGATGCTACGCTTCGCAGCGTGAACGGGCCGCTGGAGCCGCGAGCACGCGCCGAGGAGCGCGAGCGTCGCCTGCTGTCCCCGTGGGCCAGCGTGGCCGCGGAGTCCAAGGGCCGCGACCGCCATGAGCCGCCTGACCCGCTGCGCCCCGCGTTCGCGGTGGACCGCGACCGGATCGCAGCCTGCGCGCACGCCGCAGCCGCGGCAGGGCGCCGGGTCCGCCTGGACCGGCCCGGCACCCGCTTCCAGCAGGCGGTGACCGTGTCGGCGCTGGCCCGAGGGCTGGCGCAGGCCCTGGCGCTGAACGAGGACCTCGTCGACGCGATCGCCCTGGCCCGCCCGCTGGGCACCGTGCCGCTGGCCGAGGGGGGGACGCAGGCCCTTGCCAGCCTCGTCGAGGGTGGGATCTGCGTGGGCGAGCAGTCCCTGCGGGTCGTCGAGCGCCTCGCCGGCGACGGCGCCGGGCTGAACCTCACCTGGGAGGTCCGCGACGGGATCCTGGCGCGCGAGGTCGCAAGCGCCCGCACGCGCGAGGGTCAGGCCGTGGTGCTCGTCGAGGACGTCGTCGACGCCGCGCAGCGCTGGGCCGACGCGGATGGGGTGCTGCCGCCCACCGCCGACGGCTGGGTGGCACCGCACACCACGCCGCTGGACCTCGCAGCAGCGCTGCTCGCCGACCTCGCCGCACACACCGGCGAGGACGCTGAGCTGTGCTTCGGTCCGCGCGGGGAGAGCGTGCTCGCCGAGCTGACCGCAGCGGCGCAGCACGAGCAGCCCGCCAGCGCCCAGCGCGAGCGCGCCGCCCACGTGATCAGCAGCCTGCTGGTGCACGAGGCGCAGCGCGCCGACGGCGACGCCCAGGCCGCGGTGGACCGCCTGTGCGGCTGGACCGACGCGCAGGCTCTGGCAGCCCACCGCGCGCGCTTCGAGCCCGACCTGCGCGCCACTGACCCGGGCGAGTGACCGCCACCGACCCGAGCGACTGACCGCCGCGCAGCGCGAGACGCCGCGACCCCGGGGGTCGCATACACTGCCGGCACGCGTCAGCCCCGTGGTCAGGAGGCTCGTGGCCGGCCGCATCAACGACGAGGACGTCAGAGCTCTGCGGGAGCAGGCGGACCTGGCCAGCGTGGTCAGCGACTACACGACGCTGCGCCGCGCCGGCGGCACCCTGAAGGGCCTGTGCCCGTTCCACGGCGAGCGCACCCCCTCGTTCACCGTCGACCCCGCCAAGCGCGTGTGGCACTGCTTCGGCTGCGGCGAGGGCGGCGATGTGTTCCACCTGCTGATGCAGGCCGAGGCGCTGACGTTCCCCGAGGCGGTCGAGCACCTCGCCCGCCGCGAGGGCTACCCGCTGCGCTACGAGCAGCTCAACCCCGGTCAGCGGCGCGCGATCGGGCGCCGCACCCGCCTGGCCGAGGTCACCGCCGCCGCCACCGCCTGGTTCCGCTCCCAGCTCGCGGCCGCCGAGGGTGCCGACGCACGCGCCTATCTCGACCAGCGCGGCATCACCGAGGCCACCCGCGAGACGTTCGGGCTCGGCTGGGCGCCTGACGCCTGGGACGCGCTGACCCGCCACCTGCGCGACCAGGGCTTCACCAGCCAGGAGGCCATCGACGCCGGGCTGGCCACCGAGGGCCGTCGCGGCCCGATGGACCGCTTCCGGGGGCGCCTGATCTTCCCCATCCACGAGCGCAGCGGCCGCGACGTCGTGGCCTTCGGCGGGCGCATCCTGCCCGGCCGCGAGCTGCGCACCGGCCCGCGTGACGGCGAGCCCCCCAAGTACCTGAACTCCCCCGAGACCGAGCTGTACCACAAGAGCGAGGTGCTCTACGGGCTCGCGCAGGCGCGCGCGGAGATCCAGCGTCGCCAGACCGCGGTGCTGGTCGAGGGCTACACCGACGTGCTGGCGCTGCACCAGGTGGGGGTCCGGCATGCGGTGGCCACCTGCGGCACGGCGCTGACCGCCGAGCACCTGCGCCAGCTCGAGCGCTATGGCCGCAAGGTGGTGCTCGCCCTGGACGCCGATACCGCCGGCTATCGCGCGGCCGATCGGGCGCGCGAGCTGGCCGAGACGGTCGGCATCCGTGAGCTCGCGGTGCTGCCGCTGCCGGCGGGCCGCGACCCCGCCGATCTCGCCGCGCAGGGCCCCGAGGCCGTCGAGGAGGCGCTCGCCTCGGCCCGCACCGCCACGGAGTTCCAGATCGAGCAGCTGCTGCGCACTGCCACGCTGGACACCCCCGAGACCCAGGCCGAGGCCTACCGCGCCACGTTCCCGCTGCTGGCGCGCCTGCGTGACCGCTCGGTGCGCTACGGCTACATCCGCGACGCGGTCGCACCGCGCGTGCGGCTGCCCGCCGACCGCATCGAGGCCGAGCTCGACCGGGCGCTCGCCGCGGGCGAGGTGTCTGCCGAGGATCCCGGCCCCGCCCGGGACAGCGGGGCGGGCGCGCCGCGCGGCCAGGTGCAGACCCCGCGCCTGGCGGGCCGCGCCGCCGAGCCCCGCGACCCCCAGCTGCGCCGTGAGCGCGACGTGCTCCAGCTGGTGCTCCAGCAGCCCCACCTGCTGCCCGACGCCTGGGCCAAGGTCACCGAGGAGGACTTCACCGCCGAGGTCTCGCGCCGCCTGCTGCGAGCGATGCGCGCCGCAGGCAGCACCGCGCTGGAGGACGTGCTGGCGGTGCTCGGCGACGACGACGAGCGCGCCCGCGTGCGCGCCCTGGCCCTGTCCGCCCCCAAGATCACCGAGGAGAAGAAGGCCGCCGAGGAGATCGCGTGGCTGCGCGCGGCGACGCTGGACCGCGAGATGGCCGCGATCACCGAGCGACTGCGCAGCATCCACCCCGAGGCCGACCGCGAGGAGGCCGACCGGCTCTACGCCCGTCGGGTCGAGCTCGAGCGGGCGCGCCGCCAGCTGATCGACCCCCAGGGTGGGTGAGCGTGCCGTGACCGACCCGAGCAGGCTGCCCGAGCTGCCCGATGACGCGTCGGACGAGCCCGGCCTGGGCGATCTGCTGGCCGAGGGCTCCCGCCGGGGGTTCGTGACCTCGGTCGATGTCGCAGAGGTCGCGCAACGACCCGACGAGGACGACGCGGACGCGCTGCGCGCCAAGCTGGAGGCCGCCGAGGTCGACGTGGTGGCGGTGCCGCCCGAGGCGGCGGAGGTCTCGCAGCCCGGGTCCCCGGGCGGCGAGGGCGACGACCCGATCCGGCTCTACCTGCACGAGATCGGCCGCGTGCCGCTGCTGACCGCCGAGCAGGAGGTGGACCTGGCCAAGCGCGTGGCCGCGGGGCTGGTCGCCGCGGAGGTGCTCGCCACGCGCGGCGCCGAGCTGCCCGCACCGCGCGCGCGTGAGCTGCGGCGGCTCCAGCGCGGCGGAGAGCTCGCCAAGCAGCGCATGGTGGAGGCGAACCTGCGCCTGGTGGTCTCCATCGCCAAGCGCTATGTGGGGCGAGGCCTGCTGCTGCTCGACCTGATCCAGGAGGGCAACCTCGGCCTCATCCGGGCCGTGGAGAAGTTCGACTACACCCGCGGGTACAAGTTCTCGACCTACGCGACCTGGTGGATCCGCCAGTCGATCACGCGGGCGGTGGCCGACCAGAGCCGCACGATTCGCATCCCGGTGCACATGGTCGAGACGATGCACCGCGTCCATCGCATCCAGCGGCAGCTGCTCCAGGAGCTCGGGCGCGAGCCCACCGCCGCGGAGGTTGCGTCGGAGACCGAGCTGTCGACCGCGCGCATCGAGGAGATCGAGCAGCTGTCCCAGGACCTCATCAGCCTGGACGCGCCGGTCGGGGAGGAGGACTCGAGCGTCGCCGACTTCGTGCCCGACATCGACGCCGTGATGCCCGTGGAGGCGGCCAGCTTCGTGCTGCTGCGCGAGCAGATCGGGCGCGTGCTGGACACGCTGTCGGAGCGGGAGCGCGCGGTGGTGCACCTGCGCTTCGGGATCGGCGATGGGCGCCCGCGCACGCTCGAGGAGGTCGGGGAGGCGTTCGGCGTGACCCGCGAGCGCGTGCGCCAGATCGAGTCGAAGACCTTCGCCAAGCTCCGCCACCCCTCGCGCAGCCGCTCGCTGGAGGGCTTCCTCGGCGAGTGAGGAGCGCTGGCCGCTGCCGATGCCACAGCCCCGGCAGCGGCACCGCGCGTCAGATGTCGGGGTCGGACACCGGACGGCCGGTGGGCTCGTCGGTGCGGTCGCGTGCCTTGGACGTGACGCGGGCGAGGCCGTCGGCCGCGCGCTCCTCGACGTTCTCCCAGGCGCGCGCCTTGGCCGTGCTCACCTCCGAGCTGATCTGCTGCGCGGGCTTGGAGCTGCGGACCTGCTGCCACAGCTCGCGCAGCTGCTCGTAGCGCTCCCGTCCGGCCCGTGCGCCCAGCACGTAGCCGATCAGGAAGCCGATGATCAGGCCCAAGCGGAATCGCAGCATGCCGTCCCCCTGCTCGGTGTCGGGAGGCAGCCTAACGCGTCGCGCGCCTGCGCTGCGCCCTGGTCGATCGGTGGCTCCGGGGGCGGGACTCGAACCCGCAACCTTGGCATTAACAGTGCCCTGCTCCGCCGGTTGAGCTACCCCGGACCGCAGCGGTGCAGTCTACCCCCTCGGGCACGCCGGCTCAGAGGCGATCAGCGATCGCTGGTGCCAGGACCGGTGCGCGGTGTCGAGCGCCACGTGCGCACCTGGCGGCGCAGCAGCGTCACCGGCGCACGCGCCAGCGCCGCTGGCAGCGCCTCGCAGCCCGCCAGCGGGCCGGGCTGGGCCGGCGCAGCGCCCGGACGCTCGCCCGGGGCGTCCACGCCGCGCCGCTCCAACCACCGGGCCATGAGCGCATCGACGTGCTCGGGGTGCTCCAGGGCGTAGGCGTGACCCGCGTCGGCCAGCAGGCACAGCTCGGCGTCGGGGATGCGCGCCGCGAGGCGACGGCCGTTGCCCGGCGGCACCACGCGGTCCTCGGTGCCGTGCAGCACCAGGGTCGGGGCGGTGATCCGCGGCAGGCGCCGGTCGGTGTCGTGGAGCAGCATGGCGGCAAGGTGCGCCGCCGCGCCCGCGGGTGGCGGCGGGTGGGCGCGCAGCAGCGGCAGCGCTGCGGCCACGTCGTCGGGGCGCTCACGGCGCGTGCGCTCGGCGAACAGCACCTCGGCCAGGCCGGCGGCGTCGGGTGGACGACCGGTCACGCGGCGGAGCAGCGCACGGCGGGCCGCTGGCGTGGGCGGTTCGGCGTGCGCCCCGCCCGGGCTCGTGCAGCCCAGCACCAGGCAGCGCACGCGCTCGGGGAAGCGCAGCGCGAGCTCCTGGGCGACCATGCCGCCCATCGACACGCCGACGACGTGGGCGCGCGTGATGCCCAGCTGCGCCAGCAGCGCCGCCGCGTCGGCGGCGAGATCGGCTGTGGTCGCGGGCAGGCGCCACGCCGGGGAGCGGGCAGCGCCCCGATGGTCGTAGGTGATGCAGTCCCACCGGTCGGCCCACCGCTCCAGCGCCGGCGCGGTGACCGCGGCGCCGGCCCCGAACCCCGGGATCCACAGCATCGCGGGACCGCTGCCGCGTCGCTCGTAGTGCAGTCGGGCGCCGCGCACCATCACCGAGGGCACCGGCGGCTCACCCCTCCCCGGGCGAGGTGGGCGGCGCGGCCGGTGGCGCGGCGGGCAGGTCGTGGGCCTCGGCGAGCTCGGCGAGCGCCGCGGGCAACCGGTCGGCGAGCGCCTCGAGGTCGGGCACCCGCTCGCGATCGGCGGTCAGCCCGAGGTGCAGCTGATCGCGATAGCTCATGGCGGTGAGGTTCAGCGCGGTGGTCTCGTGGATCGGACCCAGCGCGTAGAGCTCGTCGACGCGGGCGCCGGCCAGGCCCAACCGCATCTGCGGGCCCGGGACGTTGGAGGCGACGAGGTTCCACAGCGGTGCGTGGCGATCGGCGACGCGCAGCCGGGTGTAGCCGCGCGCGGTGGCCGCGAAGGCGCCGGCGGGCAGCAGCTCGGCGATCTGCTGGAGCGTCGCATCACCCAGGGTCGCCTGCTGGGACTTGCCGGCGCCCGCCGCCGTGGCAGCCGCCGCGAGGCGCTCGCCGGGGTCCTCGACGGTGGTCGGCAGCCGCACGAGCATCGCCGACACCTGGTTGCCCGCCGAGTCGTCGCCGGCCTCGACCGCGACCGGCACGAGGGCGACCAGCCCCTCGTCGGGCAGGGCGCCCAGTGCGTCGAGGTGGGTTCGCAGCGCGCCCGCCACCACCGCCAGCAGCACGTCGTTGACGGTGGTGGCGGTCCGATCCTTGAGCGCGGTGATGGTCGCCAGCGGCAGGCGACGCAGCGCCACGCGTCGGTGCGGGCCGATCGCGCCGTTGAACGGCGAGTGCGGCGCGGCGCCGGGCAGCGGTGAGGTGTCGGCGTCCTGCGCTGGCCGGGTGAGCAGGCCCTGCGCCGCAGGTGCGAGCCGTCGCGCCAGGCGCAGCGCCGTGCGCGGTCGCGCCGCCAGTCGCCGCGCCGCGCCGGCCAGCAGTGACAGGCCGTTCGGTGCGGGCTCGGGCGCGTCGGGTGCGCCGCCTGTTGCCTGCGCGGCGTCGGGCGCATCGTCGACGTCGAGCATCGCGCCGAGCAGCTCGGCGCCGATGATCCCGTCGATGGCGGCGTGGTGGGTCTTGGTCAGCACCGCCACGCGCCCGTCGTCCAGCCCGTCGATCAGCCAGGCCTCCCACAGCGGGCGGTCGCGGTCCAGTGGCTGGCCGAGGAGCTCGCCGAGCACGCCCATCAGCGCGTCGCGATCGCCCGGGGCCGGTGCGGTGGTGGCCCGCACGTGATGCGCCAGGTCGACCGTGTCGGTCACCCAGACGGGATGGTCCAGACCCAGCGGCACCGTGGCCACGCGACGCTGCAGCGGTGGTGCGCGGTGCAGGCGCGGGCCGATGTGGGTGGCCAGCTCGTCGCGCCCCAGGCGGCCGCGGGGAGCGGTGGAGGGATCCAGCACCAGCACGCTGGCGACGTGCATGTGGGCGGTGGCGGTCTCCAGGTGCCAGAAGAACGCGTCCATGCCCGACAGCGGCGTGGGCATCGCGTGGAGCTCCTCGGCCGAGGGTGACGTCTGGGGCGCGCGCGGGCCGCGCGCCGGGCTCTCACGGTAGCGGGCCGCGGGGAGCAACTGGGGCTCGTGGCGACGGGTCGGTCTGCGCTCCGACGTCCACGATGCGCACCGCCGCCTCGCCGGCGGCGTCGCTGGCGGCCAGGTCGACCTCGGCGGTGATGGCCCAGTCGTGGTCGCCAGCAGGGTCGTCGAGGATCTGGCGCACCCGCCAGACCTCGGGGTGCTCGTCGATGACGAGCAGGTGCGGGCCGCGGGCGTTCGCCCCGGTGGGGATCTCGCCGTGCTCCTCGACATAGGGGTCCAGCGCCTGCGCCCAGGCCTCGGCGTGCCAGCCGTCGTCGCCGTCCAGCGCGCCGAGCTCGGCGAAGCGCTGGCGCGCGGCGAGCTCGACGCGGCGGAACATCGCGTTGCGCACCAGCACCCGGAACGCCCGAGGGTTGGCGGTCACCGGTGGCGGCCCCTCGTCCAGCGCGGGCTCGTCGCGCTCCTCGCCGCTGCTGCGACGCGTGGGGTCGCGCAGCGCCTCCCACTCGTCCAGCAGGCTCGAGTCGGTCTGACGGACCAGCTCGCCGAGCCAGGCCTCGAGGTCGCCAAGCTCGACGGTCTTGGCCTCGGGCGGGATCGTCTGGCGCAGCGTGCGGTAGGCGTCGGCGAGGTAGCGCAGCAGCAGCCCCTCCGAGCGGGTCAGCTGGTAGTGCGCCACGAGCTCGCCGAAGGTCATGGCGCGCTCGGCCATGTCGCGCACCACCGACTTGGGCGCGGGCTCGTGGTCGCCGGCCCA
>PWER01000132.1 GCA_003553565.1 Nitriliruptoria bacterium
GCACCCGTGCAGCAGGGCGAGCAGGCGCCGGCGTGCCGCACCCCCGCAGCGGGTACGCTTCCTGGTGTCCTGCGCCGCAGCGCGCCCCCAAGCCGCGCTGCGGCTCCTCGGCAAGGCTGCGCGAGGCTCATGTCGTACGTCCCTGCGATCGACCATCACCGCAAGCCCCTGCTGCGCGGTTGGATCCACGCCGCCACGGTGCCCATCGCGGCGCTGGGGGCCCTGTGGCTGCTGCTGCTGGTCGACGAGCCCAGCCACCGGGTGGCCATCGGCGTGTTCGGGACCACGCTGGTCGGGCTGTACCTGATCAGCGCGCTCTACCACGTGCCGCCGTGGTCGGCGCGGGCCCGCTACATCATGAGCCGGTTCGACGTGGCGATGATCCCGCTGTTCATCGCCGGCACGTTCACCCCGGTGGCCTTCTTCGCACTGTCCGGCGGCTGGCGCATCTGGAGCCTGATCGTGGCCTGGACCGTGGCGGTCATCGCATCAGGCATCGCCGCCTCCCCGGTGCGCGGCCCGCGGTGGGTCAGTGCGGTGGGCTACATGGCGATGGGCTGGCTCGTGGTGCTGCCGATGACGCAGCTGGTCACCGCGCTGCCGCTGGAGGGCCTCGGGCTCATCGCGCTGGGCGGGTTGCTCTACACGATCGGCGCCGTGGTCTATGCGCGGCGTCGCCCCGACCCCGCGCCGCGCGTGCTCGGCTTCCACGAGGTCTTCCACCTGCTGGTGGTGGCCGCGTCGATCACCCATTACCTGGCGATCTGGCAGTACGTCCTGCCGGCGGCCTGACCCAGCCGGGTCCGGCCGCCTCTCGGGCGGGTCAACGCCCCAGCGCCTCGATCATCTGCTGGGCGGTGTCGCTGGGGTTGACGCCCACCTTGATGCCCAGCGCTTCGAGGTCGGCCTTCTTCTCGGCGGCGGTCTCGCCGCCCTCGGAGCCCTCCTTCACGATCGCGCCGGCGTGGCCCATCTGCTTGCCGGGCGGCGCGGTGAAGCCGGCGACGTAGGACACCACGGGGGTGTCGGGGATGTGCTCGGCGATCCAGCGACCCACCTTCTGCTCCTCGGTGCCGCCGATCTCGCCGACGAACACGAGCGCGTCGGTGTCGGGGTCGGCGGCCAGCCGCGGGATGATGTCGAAGAAGTCGCTGCCGATGATCGGGTCGCCGCCGATGCCCACGCAGGTCGAGATGCCGATGCCGGCCTGGTGGAGCTCGTGCATGATCTGGTAGGTCAGCGTGCCCGAGCGCGACACCAGCCCGACCGTGCCGGGGCTGGTGACCTCGGTGGGGATGATGCCCACGCTGCTCTTGCCCGGTGAGATGATCCCCGGGCAGTTCGGCCCGATCAGCACCGGTCCCTGGCTCTTGTCGAAGCTCCCGTCGGGCTGGCGCGGGTAGAGGGTGTTGTAGACCACGGCCATGTCATGGACCGGCATCCCCTCGGTGATGGTCACGATCACCTCGACGCCGGCTGCAGCGGCGTCGAGGATCGCCTGCTTGGTGAACGGTGCCGGCACCATGATCATGGAGGTGTTGGCGCCGGTCGCCTCGACGGCCTCGCCGACCGTGGTGAAGGTCGGCACGCCGAGCTCGTCCCAGGTGGTCCCCCCCTTCTTGGGGTGGACGCCGGCCACCACGTGGGTGCCATACGCCTGGTTGCGCTGGGCGTGGAACGTGCCCTGCTTGCCGATGCCCTGGACGACCACGCGGGTGCTCTCGTCGATGAGGATGCTCACGGCTGGCGCTCCTTGCTGGGAGTTCGATGGGGGGTCGTGCGGTGGCGCGTCACGAGGTCACGCGACCTGCGCGGCGGCCGTCTGGGCGGCCTCGATCATGCCGGCGCCGGCCCGCACCTTCGGATTGCCCGCCTGCTCGAGCATGGCGCGCCCCTTCTCGGCGTTGGTGCCGTCGAGGCGCACCACGATCGTCTGGCGTGGGTCGCCGAGCTGCGCGAGCGCGTCGAGGACCGCCCGAGCCACGTCGTCGCAGCGGGTGATGCCCCCGAAGATGTTGATGAGCATCACGTCCACGTCGGGGTCCGACAGCACGAACTCGATGCCCACCGCCATGCTCTCGGCGCTGGCGCCGCCGCCGGCGTCGAGGAAGTTGGCGGGCCGGCCACCGACCTCGCTGACCACGTCGAGGGTCGACATCACCAGGCCGGCGCCGTTGCCCATCACCCCGATGTTGCCGTCGAGCTTGACGTACTGGAGGCCCTTGCGCTTGGCCTCGACCTCGAGCGGCTCACCGCCGCCGGTCTCCTGCTGCGCGGCGAGCTCCTCGTGGCGGAACAGCGCGTTGCCGTCGATGGACACCTTCGAGTCCAGCGCGATCACGGTGCCCTGCTCGGTGAGGATCAGCGGGTTGATCTCGAACAGGGTGGCGTCGGCGGCCACGAAGCCCTCGGCGAGGGTGACGAGCAGGTCGATGGTCTGGTCGCGGGCCGCCGGCGGGAAGCCTGCCGCGTCGATGATCTCGGCGGCCGTGGCGCGATCGAGGCCCACAGTGGGGTCGATGTCGCGCTTTATCACCTTCTCGGGGGTGGCGGCGTTGACCTCCTCGATCTCGACGCCGCCCTCGACGCTGGCGATCACCTTGTAGCCCTTGGAGACCCGGTCGTAGAGCACCGACAGGTAGTACTCCTCGGCGATGTCGCTGGCGGGCTCCACCAGGACCTTCTCGACCGGGTGCCCCTTGATGTCGAGGCCGAGGATGTCGCGCGCCCTGGCGCCCGCCGTCTGCGGGTCGGGGCAGTACTTGACCCCGCCCGCCTTGCCGCGGCCCCCGGCGAGCACCTGGGCCTTCACCATCACCGGCACGCCGAAGTCGGCGGCCAGGCGCTCGGCCTCCTCGGCGGTGGTGGCGATCGCCCCCTGGGGCGCGGTGGGCACGCCGTAGTGGCGGAAGAGGTCCTTGCCCTGGTACTCCATCAGATCCACGGGGTGCTCCTTGCCACGGGTCGGGATCGCGTGGGGCTAGGCCCGCTCGGGCACGTGCGCCCGCACCCACGCGACGATGTCCTCGATGGGGGTTCCGGGGGTGAAGACCTCGGCGACCCCCTGCGCCTTCAGCGTGGGGATGTCCTCCTCGGGGATGATGCCGCCGCCGAAGACCACGACGTCCTCGGCGCCCCGCTCGCGCAGCAGCGCCGCCACCCGCGGGAAGAGCGTGAGGTGGGCTCCCGAGTGCAGCGACAGCCCCACGCACTGGACGTCCTCCTCCAGCGCCGCCTCCACGATCTGCTCCGGCGTCTGGTGCAGGCCGGTGTAGACGACCTCCATGCCGCCATCGCGCAGTGCGCGGGCCACGACCTTCGCCCCGCGGTCGTGCCCGTCGAGCCCTGGTTTGGCCACGAGCACGCGCACAGCCACGTGGACGGCTCCTTCTCCTCGTGCGTCGCGGTCCCCGCCGCGGGCCGAGGTGACCCCGAGCCCGAGGGCACGACCGACGACGCCGCCGTGACGGCGGCCGGAGCATAGCGGAGGCTCCGCGCCGGCCGCCAGCGCGTCGTGCGGCCGCGCGCGCGGCGAGCCGTCGGCGGCGGGCCTGCGAGGGCGCGCGCCGTGGGGCAGCCTTGCCGCAGGATGCCCCCCGCCGACCGCCCCACCGAGCCCTCGAGCGAGCCTGCCGAGCCCGAGTTCGGCCCGACGGGCTACCTGCCCGAGCGCGCCGCGCGCCGGGCCCGCAAGATCATCCTCCGTGAGCCGCTGGGGCTCCAGTGGGCCATCGCCGCGGTGGTCACCGGCTTGGTGGTCGCCGGGGCGGGCGCGGTGTTCCTGCTGGGGCTGCCGGGCGAGCCCGGGGAGGGCGAGGAGCCCCTCGTGCCGCTGGGCGCGGTCGAGCGGGGTGAGGTGCTGCGCGAGACGGTGGCCGGACAGGAGGTCCTGCTGGTGCCCGTGAGCGGCGGACTGCGGGCCTTCGCCGCGCCCGAGACCACCGTGGTGTGGTGCGAGGCCTCGCAGCGCCTGGAGGGCACCGACGGCCGCGTGTGGGACCTCGACGGTGCCCGGCAGGGCGGCAGCGGCGCGTCGCTGGCGCGCCTGCCGGTCACCGTGCACGACGAGGTCGTCCATGTCGAGCCCGGGGAGGCCACGGCGCCCGCGCCGTCCGGGCAGGACCGCGAGCCGGCCTGCGTGGATTGAGGCGCGGGCGCGTACACTCGCATCCTCGACACTTGGGCCCCCATGACCGAGCCGCACACCCGTCGCCTCGATCAGCGCAGCCTGGTGCGCCGACAGCTGCGCGCGACCGCGCGCGCGCTGCTGCGGCCCGCGGCCTACGCAGGCACCGTCCGGGAGCTGGCGGTCATCGGAGCCCACCTGGCTGCCTATCCGCTGGGCGTCAGCGAGCCGGCCCGCCAGACCGAGCCCTCGATCGACCCCGACCGCGAGCCGGTCCATCCCGCGCTGCGGGCGGATCCGACCACAGCGGAGATCCCCGTGCTGCTGGTGCACGGCTACGTGCACAACCGCAGCGCCTTCCTGGTGCTGGGCCGGGCGCTGCGGCGGGCCGGCTTCCGCTACGTCCACGGGCTCAACTACAACCCGTTGCGCCACGACATCCCGCAGCTGTCGCGGCTGCTGGCCATCGAGGCGGATCGCGTCCGCGCCGCGGCGGGCAGCGACCAGGTCATGATCGTGGGGCACTCGATGGGCGGCATCGTGGCCCGCCACTACGCCCAGGTCCGCGCGCAGCCCGGGACGGTCGACACGGTGGTGACCCTCGGCAGCCCGCACCTTGGCACCTACACCGCCTGGCTCGGGCCGGGCCACGCCGCCCGTGACCTCCATCCGCGCGCGGCAGTGGTGCGCCACCTCCAAGAGACCGCACGGCCCACCTCCACGCGCTGGATCGCGTTCTACAGCGAGCTGGACCTGATGGTCACGCCCTCCAGCAGCGGCCGGCTGACCCACCCCGCGCTCGCTGCCACCAACGTGGTGCTGGGCGACACCGGGCACCTGTCGCTGCTGATGTCGGGCGAGGTGACCCGCGGCGTCATCGACTACCTCGCCGACCGGGACCGCGGCACGCGCGCGCGACCGCGGCGGGGCGGTCGCGCGCTGCGGGCAGCCGGCGCCGACGTGGCGCCCACGCCCTGGCCCGCCTGAGGGTGCTCGAAGGGCGACCCCGGACGCACGGCGCGGTCGCACCGCGCCAGCAGGGCCCACCACGAGCACCGCGCCGTCAGAGCGCGGGTCGCCGAGCGGGGATCGCTCCCCGCCAAGCGGTGGTCACTCCCAGTTGGCGACCTTGGGATGGTCGATGTCCTGGGGGCCCACCTGGGCCGCGCCGCCGGGCTCGCCGAGGCCGGTCACCTCATCGGAGAACCACTCGCGGTTGATGGCGATGA
>PWER01000159.1 GCA_003553565.1 Nitriliruptoria bacterium
CCGTGCTCGTAGGCGTAGACGACGGCGTGGACGCGGTCGCGCAGCCCGAGCTTGGTCAGCACGCTGCGCACGTGGGACTTGACCGTGGTCTCCTCGAGGAACAGGCGCTGGGCGATCTCGGCGTTGGACCATCCGGCGGCGACCTCGTGCAGGACCTCGCGCTCGCGCCCCGTCAGCTCGCCGAGCGCCGGGGGCTCGTGCGCTGGCGGGGCGTCGGCGCGGGCGAACTCGGCGATGAGTCGGCGGGTCACTCGGGGAGCGACGAGGCCCTCACCGGCCGCGATCGTGCGGATCGCACCGACGATCTCCTCGGGGGGCGCGTCCTTCAGCAGGAACCCGGCCGCGCCGGCTCGCAGGGCCCGGAAGACGTACTCGTCGACCTCGAAGGTGGTGATCACCAGCACGTCCAGCGGCTCGTCGACCTCCGGGCCAGCGAGCGCGCGCGTGGCCTCGATCCCATCGATCCCAGGCATGCGCACGTCCATGAGGACCACGTCGGGGCTGCTGCGACGAGCGGCCTGGATGCCGCTGCGACCGTCGTAGCCCTCATCGACGACCTCGATGTCCTCCTCGGGCTCGAGGATGGCGCGGAAGCCCCCGCGTGCCACGGCCTGGTCGTCGACCAGCACCACACGGATGCTCATGGCGTCCCCTTCGGCGTGACCGGCAGCGTGGCGCGCACCTGCCATCCGGCGCCGTCGCGGGGCCCGGCCTCGAGCGTGCCGCCCAGCAGCTCGGCGCGCTCGCGCATGCCGATCAGCCCGTGGCCGCCGCCGACGTCGGCGCTTGTACGGTGCGCCGCCGCATCAGGAGTGGTCGGCTCGGGCCCGGTTGGCTCGGGCCCGTCGTCGGGCTCCGTCGGGTGGGGCCCGTCGTCGACGACCTCGACGATGAGCTCGTCACCGTCGAGGCGCACCGAGGCCGACACGTGCGCCCCGGGGGCGTGTCGGCGAGCGTTGCTCAGCGCCTCCTGCACCACCCGGTAGGCGGCGAGCTCGACCTCGTCGGCCACGCCGGCGCCGTCGGCCGACAGGTCGACGGCGGTCCGCAGCTCCGCGCGCAACCCGTCCGCGCGCGCTCGTTCGATGAGCCCGGCGAGGTCGTCGAGGCTCGGGTGCGAGCCGCGCTGATCCGCTGGGTCGTCGTCGGCGCGCAGCAGCCCGACGAGGCGCCGCATCGACGCCAGTGCCTGCGCGCCCCCGCCTCGGACCTCCTTGGCCAGCGCCTGTGCGGCCTGCGGGTCGCGCTCGACCGTGCGCTCCAGCGCGCCGGCCTGCAGCACGAGCCCGGAGAGGTGGTGGGCGGCGACGTCGTGGAGCTCCCGGGCGATGCGGGCGCGCTCCTCGAGGACCGCGCGGCGCTCGCGCTCGACCCGCTCGCGCTCGAGCTGGGCTGCGTGCGCCTCGACGCTGGCGGTGTAGGCACGGCGGATGCGCACCGAGGCGCCGAGCGCCACGGCTCCGCCGAAGGCCAGGAGCGATCCTGCGAGCGCGTTCGCGACGTGCCCAGCGGCCGGCACGACGGTGATGTCGTAGGGGAACTGCGCCTCCAGCAACGAGACCACGGTGATCGGCGCGACCGCGCCAAGGCCCAGCCCCGCGACGAGCGCGACGAGCCCGCCTCGCAGCACCGCCAGGGCGTAGGTGGCCACCAGCGCGGCCACGAACAGCCCGAGCAGCGTGGCGGGAGCGGCGGCGACCGCGATGCCCAGCGCGACGGTGGCCACCAGCACGGCCAGTGGCGCGCGGCGCCGCCATGCCAGCGGTGCGGACTCGAGGGCGACGAGCCCGGCGGTCCACCCTGGGTCGCCCATGCCCAGCGAGGCCGACATCGCGCCTCCGGCGGCCGCGCTGCCTGCGGCGACCACGACGGCCAGGAGCGCATCCTGCCCGGAGGGCACCAGCAGCGTGGCACGGCGTGCCGGGGCGGGCTCGGTCGTGGGCTGGCTCACCGCGGCTCATCCCCACGGGTGACGGGCACCTGGGTCGTGGTGACGCGGATGCTAGGGGCGCCGGTCGAGTGCGCGCCGAGCCGACCGCGGGTCGCGGCCACGAGGACGGCCGCCACCACCACGTAGGCGGCCAGCACGCCGGCCTGGGCGATCGTCTCGGCAGCGCTGCCGAGCTGGTGGGCCTCGGGCAGCGGCGCCAGGCCATCCCAGCTGTTGACCGCCGCATGCAGCACCATCACCGCGACGACGCTGCCGCCGGTGCGATTGAACAGCCAGGTGAAGGCGGTGGACAGCGCCATGACGAGCGGCAGGTACAGGCCGAAAGGCATGCCGCCGTCGGCGTAGCCGGGCATGTCGAGCAGGAACAGCGGGAGGTGCCACACCGCCCACAGGGCCCCAAGCGCGAGGCTCGCCACCAGGGGCGACGCGCCGTCCTGCAGACGTGGCAGCAGCCACCCGCGCCAGCCGAGCTCCTCCTGTCCGCCGCCCACCAGCATCACGACCACGAAGCCGCCGAGCACCAGCGGCAGGCGTGCGGCGAGCTCGCCGACGTCGAGCGTGGCGCCGTCGAGGACCGCGACCGTGGTGGTGACCGCAGGCTCGACCAGGGGGATGGTCAGCGCCGCGACGTACCAGCGCGCCGACAGCCTGACCACCGCCAGGCGCCGCAGCCAGTGGCGAATGCTGCCGCCCTCGCGGCGCACCATGATCCCTGCGGCCACGGCGGGACCGAACGCGCCGAGCATCACCACCGGCACCGCACCGTCGCCCAGCAACAGCAGCGCCGGGACCCAGACCGCCCAGCTCAGCCCCAGCGCGAGGAGCGCGTAGCTCGCCAGGCGGGTTCGCTCGGTCCGAGCGAAGGAGGTCCGTGCCTCGCGCGGGCGGCTGTGCGGGCGGTCGGCGAGGATGCCGACCCCACCAGCCACGGTGGCGCCGAGCCCACCGGCCCCGAGCAGTGCCGCCCCGAGCAGGGGCGCCGTCGCCTCGTGCCACAGCGGCTCACCGACCGAGAGCTCCTCTGCGGCACCGGGTGGGCCGTCCACGGTCACGCGATAGCGGCCCGGCTCGTCCGCGGTGAAGGTGGCCACGGCCTGCCCGCTGCGCCCGAGCAGCCGGTAGCCGATGGGCATCCCGACCTCGTGCACGGCGACCGGGGCCCGGTCAGGCCCGGAGACGGCGACGTCGAGGTCACGGTCGGGGCTCCACGTGGCGATCCCGCTCGTGGACTCCGCGCGCACCACGCGTGTGCCCGGCTCCTCGACGGTGACCTCGACCGGGCCGGGCACCGCCGCGCGCTCCCAGTCGCTCACGGTCTGCCCCAGCTGCGCGATCGTCGCCACGGTCCAGCCTGTGGCCGCCAGCACCGCCACGACGCCGAGGGCAGCCAGCAGCCACCACCCCGGTGCGGGTCGCCCACGACCCGTTCGCGTCGCCGACCCCGCAGGGCCGTCATCGCTCGCGCCTGGGCTCGTCCCCGTGCGCGGGGAGCTGGCGCGCGTGGCGCCGGTGTGCGTGGTGTCGGTGTGCGTGGCGGCCGTGCGCGTCATGGCTGTGCGCATCGTCGCGCCCCCTTCGTCGCTTCGAGGTGCGTTCCGCTGACGAGGGGCAGTCTCGGCAGCAGCGCCGTTGCGGTCCCCATGCCGGGGTGCCAAGTCGCGCTCCTCCTCAGGGAGGATCGCGACGGTGGATCGCGAGGCCGATCCGAGGAAGGGCCCGCTGCGGGTGATCCCGTTGTGGGCGATCCCGTTGTGGGCGAGGATCAGCGCGGCGCGGTGCGGGAGCCTTGGGTGCGCGGCGGCCTAGAACCAGGCGCGGCGCTCGTCCGGGCCGATCCTGCCGACCACCAGCGCGTGCACCGCCGAGCCGACCACCAACAGCCCGAGCCCCACGAGCGGTGCCCACACCGCGGTCACGAGGCTCACGAGCAGCACCGCGAGGTTGGTGCCCCAGTCGACCATGACCCAGCGGAACAGTCGCGCGGGCAGCGGGTGCTGCCAGGCCTGCAGCCGTTGCCCGCGGGCCAGGAACGCGATCGACACCGCCGACAGCGCCGCGAACAGCGCGACGAACGGCAGCACCGCGTCGCTGGCCGTCGGGTCGTTGCTGAGCAGGCTCGTGGGGAAGGGGACCAGCGCGACGCCGGCGAGCAGCACCAGGTTGATGGCGATCAGCCCGGGCTCCAGCCAGGCGAGCCGGGCGACGATCCGGTGGTGCTGCCACCAGACGTTCGCCACGAGCAGGAACGCGAGCGCGAACGCCACGAGGGCACCGGCCTCCACCCGCTCGATCGACAGGACCAGCAGGGTCAGCGCGATCGCGAACACCGCGTCGGCGAGGTTGACGACGCGCCCGAACTCGAGGGTGTCCCGGGTGTAGCGATGCGGGCTCGTGGCCGCTTGCGCGGTCGTGTACGCGTCCCGCGGTCGCTCGTCGGTGGCTCCCATGATCGGCTCACGGTATCCGACCTGGGGCGCGGGGATGGTCGTGGCTTGCACCCGGTGGTCGTGGTGTGCACCCGGAGGTCGTGCGGGCGGACGGCTGGGTGCGTGGGCGACCATGAGGCGGTTGATCTGCACCCGGTCGGGGGCGGCGCGGGGGACTGGGTGCGGATCGGCCCTTGGTGGGGCGTGGCGGGCGGCGACTGGGTGCATGGGCGACCACATGGGCGACGTGCTGCACCCGCTTGGTCGGGTGGCCTCGCTCTGGGTGCGCCGAGGCCCATAGGAGGGACGGGCTGCACCCAGTGCAGCCCGACGCAGGGAAGTGGGTGCGGATCGGGGTGGCGTGCCACCGCGAGTGCCTGCCCGAGGCACAAGAGCACACAGTCAACACCGTGACCGGGGCCGGCGGATGTCACAGCCAGATCGGTATCGTCCACGCACTCGGCACATCAGACACGCTGGAGCAGACGATGAACGACGACGTTGACCGAACCGACCCGTCAGGCCACGACGATGCGCCCGGTGCCGCCTCCACCGGCGACGCCGAGCAGCCCGACGCCGAGCAGCCCCAGGGGCAGGACGCCTCGCGCCCCTGGTATCGCAAGAAGCGGTTGGTGATCCCGCTCGCGCTCCTCGTCGTGTTCGTGGCCGTGGGCGCCCTCGGCGACCCCGACGACGAGCAGGTCGCCGAGGAGCCGGAGGAGGCGCTGGAGGCCGAGGACGCCGCCGACGAGGACGAGACCACAGACGAGGATGAGGCAGTGGACGAGGACGAGGCGGCCGAGCAGGACGAGGAGGCGGACGCGGCCGAGGAGCCCGACGAGGAGCCTGTCGAGGAGCCCGACGAGGCCGACGAGCCCGACCCGACCGACGAGGCCGACGACGAGGACGAGACCGAGGACGCGGACGAGCCCGCCGCCGGGCTC
>PWER01000199.1 GCA_003553565.1 Nitriliruptoria bacterium
ACTCCTGCCACTCCTCGGGCACGTCGTCCTCGTAGGAGATGGCGTCCACCGGGCACACCGGCTCGCAGGCCGCGCAGTCGATGCACTCGTCGGGCTGGATGTAGAGCATCCGCGGGCCCTCGTAGATGCAGTCGACCGGGCACTCATCGACACAGGCCTTGTCCTTGACGTCGATGCAGGGCTCGGCGATCACGTACACCATGGCTGCTGCTCCTTCGTCACCGCACCTCGGTGGTGCGCGGAGCCTAGCAGCGGGTCTGCGGACCTCCCAGCCGCGGAGCAGGGTGCGCGTGTGCGCCAGCGCGATCGGCGCGACAATGGGGTCATGCTCGAGCGCCTGCGCCGTCCCGTGGCCACCCTCGGCCTGCTGCTGATCGCCGTGGGCGCCGTGCTCGCGGCGCTCGTGCCGGTGGCGAGCCTCGCGGAGGAGGAGCAGCAGCCGGCCGCGGGGACCTCGGTGCTGGTCACCGACGTCGATGGGCCGATCGCCCCGGTGGTCACCGCCCACCTCGAGAGCGCCATGGAGGAGACGCAGGCCGCCGGGCACGAGGCCCTGGTGGTGCGGCTGAACACTCCAGGGGGGCTGGCCGACGTCACCAACGAGATCCCCACCAGCTTCCTCAACGCGCCCGTGCCGGTGATCGTCTACGTGGCACCGAGCGGCGCCCGCGC
The DNA here is from genome assembly GCA_003553565.1 of Nitriliruptoria bacterium. Lineage (GTDB taxonomy): Bacteria > Actinomycetota > Nitriliruptoria > Euzebyales > Egibacteraceae > PUKE01. The sequence goes on from PWER01000199.1 coordinate 673, forward strand.
CGGCTCGGCCGGGGCGTTCATCACCGCCGCCGGGCACGTGGCGGCGATGGCGCCGGGCACCAACATCGGCGCCGCCACCCCGATCGACGGCGCGACCGGTGAGGACCTCGACCGCAAGATCATCGAGGACTCGGCGGCCCAGATCGCCGCGATCGCCGAGCAGCGCGACCGCAACATCGACTTCTACCGCGAGACCGTGGTCGATGGCCGGTCGGTCACCGACAGCGAGGCGCTCGAGGTCGACGCGATCGACGTCGTCGCCGAGTCCGAGGCGGACCTGCTGGGCCAGGTCGACGGGCTGACCGTGTCGGTGGGCGAGGATGACGTCACGCTCGACACCGACGACGCCACGCCTGTCGAGTACGACATGTCGCTGACCCGCGAGCTGCTGCACACCCTGGCGAACCCGACGATCGCATTCGCGCTGGTCAGCATCGGCACGCTGGCGCTGATCTACGAGCTCGCCAACCCCGGTGCCATCATCCCCGGCGTGCTGGGGGCGGTGCTGCTGCTGGTGGGCTGGTTCTCCCTCAACGCGCTGCCGTTCAACATCGCGGGGCTGCTGCTGCTGGTGGTGGCCCTCGGGCTGTTCATCGCCGAGATCTTCGCGCCGGGGGTGGGCGTGTTCGCTGGTGGGGGCGCCATCGCCCTGGTCGCTGCGGCGATCTTCCTGTTCGACGAGCCAACGGGGATCGGTGTGGACCTGTCGTTCATCGTGCCGATCGCGCTGGCGATCGCGCTGATCGTGGTGTTCATCGGCCGGGTGGCCTGGACCAGCCTGAAGCGCAACCCGTGGGAGGGGCTGGGCAGCGGCACCGGCACCGTGGGCGCGCGCGCTCGCGTGCGCACCGTCGACGGCGACCGGCTGTGGGTGATCCTGGCCGACTCGGGCGACCGTTGGCAGGCCCGCCCCAGCGACGGCGCCCGCCTGGAGCCCGGCGACGAGGTCCAGGTCGTGGAGCAGGACGGCATGGTGCTGGTCGTCAGCCCCGCCGACCCGCGCCCCGCGGACTCCTCCCGCCGCTGACCGGCCCAGCGCCTACCAGCGGCCGGCGACCTGGGGGGCGATGCGACGCTCGTAGACGTCGCGGATCAGCGCGTGCTCGGCGTCGGTCAGCGGGGGCAGCGACGCCGCCTCGGCGTTGGCTCGCGCCTGCTCGGGGCGCTTGGCGCCGGGGATCGCGGTGGACACATGGGGCTGGTCGAGCAGCCAGCGCAGCGCCGCCTGGGCCAGCGTGCGGTCCTGGTGGGCCAGCGGCCGCAGCTCCTCGACCGCGTCGAGGCCCTGCTGGAAGTCCACGCCCGCGAACGTCTCGCCGACGTCGAAGGCCTCGCCCCGCACGTTGAAGCTGCGGTGGTCGTCGGGCGGGAACGTGGCGTCGGGGGTGAGCTTGCCGGTCAGCAGCCCAGAGGCGAGCGGCACCCGCGCGATGATGCCCACGCCGCGGGCGGCGGCCTGTGGCAGCAGCTGCTCCAGCGGCTTCTGGCGGAAGGCGTTGACGATCACCTGGATGACCGACAGGCCGGGGTGCTGGAGCGCCCGCAGCCCCTCGTCGACGGTCTCGACGCTGACGCCGTAGTGGGCGATCACGCCCTGCTCCTTGAGCCGGTCCAGCGCGCTGAACACCGCCGGGTCGTCGTAGACGGCGGGCGGGGGGCAGTGCAGCTGCACCACGTCGACGGTGTCGGTGGCGAGGTTCTCGCGGCTGCGGTCGATCCAGGCTCGCAGCTGCTCCTCGGTGTAGATCGCGGGGTCGAGCGGCCCGCGACGCCCGCACTTGGTGGCGATGACGAGGTCCTCGTCGCGCTCGGCGCGGAAGCGCGCCAGCAGGCGCTCGCTGCGCCCGTCGCCGTACACGTCGGCGGTGTCGTAGAACGTGACGCCCGCATCGGCGGCGGCGTGCAGCGCGGCCAGCGCGTCGTCGTCCGGCACCGCGCCCCAGTCACCGCCGATCGCCCACGCGCCGAAGCCGATGGCGCTGACGTGCAGCCCGGTGGTCCCAAGCGGTCGATGCTCCACGGGTGGCTCCCGATCCTCGTCGGCGTCAGAGCGTGCAGGATCGCACACGTGGCCTGGTCAGTCGCGCACCAGCGGCGCGTAGGTGAGCAGCAGCCGCTTCTCGCCGTAGTCATCGAAGTCGATGACGGCCTCCTCGCCACGCACCGAGCGCACGACCCCAGCACCGAACTGCGGGTGGCGGATGCGCTCTCCGGGGCCGGGGTCGTCGGTGCCCGCCTCGGCCTCGCCCGCCGCACCGCGTGGCGCGCGGGCGCCCGGGCGCGGACCGGTGCGCGCGGCGGCGCGCCGCTGCGGCCCGCCCTGCTGCTCGCCCTCGCCGCGGCGCTCGACGAGCGCCTCGGGCAGCTCTGCGAGGAAGCGCGACGGCGGGTTGGCGTGGGTGGCGCCGAACAGGGTCCGCGAGGTCGCCGAGGACACGAACAGCCGCTCCATGGCGCGGGTCAGCGCCACGTAGCACAGGCGGCGCTCCTCCTCGAGCTCCTCGGGATCCCCGAGCGAGCGGTGATGGGGGAAGACGCCGTCCTCGAGACCGACCACGAAGACCACGGGGAACTCGAGGCCCTTGGCGTTGTGGGTGGTCATCAGCGTGAGCCGCGAGCCGTCGTCGCTGTAGGCGTCGGCGTCCGAGACCAGCGCGACGCGCTCGAGGAAGTCGGCGAGGCCGCCGTCGGGCTGCAGGGCGGCGAAGTCCTCGGCCACCCCGGCGAGCTCGCCGATGTTCTCGATGCGCCCGAGGGCCTCGACGGTCCGCTCGGCGCGCAGCTGCTCGAGGTAGCCGGTGCGCTCCCCGACGAGCTCGACGAGGCGGCGCAGCTCGCTGCCCTCCTCGGCGTGGGTGGCGAGCAGGTCGATGAGGCGCACGAACTCGGTGACCTGACCGGCCGCTCGCGCGGCGAGCTGGTGGTTCTCCTCGACGCGGCGGCACGCCTCCAGGAAGGGGATCTGCTCGCGGGCGGCGAACCGGTCGAGCGCCTCGATGGTCTTGGCGCCGATGCCGCGCCGCGGGGTGTTGATCACCCGGCGGGCGGACACGTCGTCGGCCGGGTTGACCACCAGCCGCAGGTAGGCGAGCACGTCCTTGATCTCGGCGCGCTCGTAGAAGCGGGTGCCGCCGACCACCTGGTAGGGGGTGCCCAGGCGCACCAGCAGCTCCTCGAGGACCCGCGCCTGGGCGTTGGTGCGGTAGAACACGGCGATGTCGCCATAGCGGTACCCGTCCCGCTCGACGAGGCGCTCGGCCTCCTCGACGACGAACGCCGCCTCGTCGGACTCCTGGGTGGCGGTGTAGCGCACCACCGGTGTGCCCGGGGCACCGTCGGTCCACAGGGCCTTCTGGAGCTGGGCGGTGTTGTGGGCGATGACCGCGTTGGCGGCGTCCAGCACGGTCTGGGTCGACCGGTAGTTGCGGTCCAGGGTGATGCGGGTGGCGTCGGGGAAGTCGCGCTCGAACTCGAGGATGTTGCGGATGTCGGCGCCGCGGAACTTGTAGATCGACTGGGCGTCGTCGCCGACGACGCTGATGCGCCGGTGCTCCTGCGCCAGGATGCGGACCAGCTCGTACTGCGCCCGGTTGGTGTCCTGCCACTCGTCGACCAGCACGTGGGCGAACTGCTCGCGGTAGCCCTCGCGGACGTCGTCGAACAGCTGCAGGATCTCCACGGTCTTGACCAGCAGGTCGTCGAAGTCGAACGCGCCGGCGCGATGCAGGCGGGTCGCGTACTCCTTGTAGACGTCGGCTGCCGCGCTGGTGAAGAAGTCCTCGGCGCGATCGCGGTAGGTCTCGAAGTCCACGAGCTCGTTCTTGGCGCGGCTGATCTCGGCGGCGATCGCGCGCGGCGGGGTGCGCTTGGTGTCATAGCCGAGCTCCCCGACGATCTGGGCCACCAGGCGACCGGCGTCAGCGGCGTCGTAGATCGTGAACGCTGCCGGGTAGCCCAGGCGCGGCGCCTCGCGGCGCAGGATCCGGGCGCATGCCGAGTGGAACGTCGACACCCACATGCCCCCGAACCGGCGTCGGCGCACGCGGCCGCCGTCGTCGCGGTCCACGCCGACCACGCGGTCGCCGACGAGGTCGGCGACCCGCTCGACGAGCTCGTCGGCGGCCTTGTTGGTGAACGTGATCGCCAGCACCGCATAGGGGTTGACGCCGCGCTCGTGGATGAGGTGGGCCAGCCGGTGGGTCAGCACGCGGGTCTTGCCCGAGCCCGCGCCGGCCACGATCAGCAGGGGGCCCTCGTCGTGCAGGACCGCCTCGCGCTGGCGGTCGTTGAGCCCGGCGAGCAGGGGTGCGGCGGAGGTGGGCGAGGCAGAGGCCATCGGGACGGCGAGTGTACCGGCGCGCGCGGCGCCCCCGGCCGAGCCGCCCCCGGACCTGCCGTGCGGCCCGGCTGGGGTCAGCGGGCGGGCGCGTCGACCTCGTCGGCCGCTGCGACAGGCTCGGCTGCGCGACGCGCGAGGCCACGGCGCCGCAGCGGCGCGACAGCGAGCGCGAGGGCGAACAGCAGCGACACGGCGATGACGATGGCGGGCCCGGAGGCCACGTCCAGGTGGAAGGAGGCGTAGAAGCCCGACAGCGATGCGGCGAGCCCGATGGCCACGGCCAGCAGCATCATCGACCGCAGGCGGCTGGTCAGCAGCAGCGCGGCTGCCCCTGGGGTGATCAGCATCGCGATGACCAGCACGATGCCCACGGCCTGCAGCGAGGCCACGATCGTGGCCGACAGCAACCCGGTGAACAGGTACTCGAACCCGGTGACCCGCATCCCGACCGCGCGGGCCATCTGCGGGTCGAAGCTCCACAGCTCGAACGCGCGGAACCCCACCGCGATCACCGCGAGGACCAGCGCGCCGCTGACCGCGGTCACCACGAGGTCGACGCTGCTCACCCCGAGCAGGTTGCCGAACAGCACGTGGAACAGGTCGATGCCGCGCGGCTCCACCGCCGACATGATCGCGAGCCCCAGGGCGAAGGCGAAGGTGAACACGATCCCCATCACCGCATCGAGCTTGATGCTGGTGTGACGCTCGAGGTAGGTCATGGCTGCGCCGGACAGCAGCGCCACCACCAGCGCACCGGGCAGGATCCCCGGACGCCCCATCACGAGGTAGCCAAGCACCACCCCGAGCAGCACGGCGTGGCTGATCGCATCGCCCATGAGCGCCTGGTGGCGCACCACCAGCAGGCACGACAGCACCGCCGAGACCACGCCGACGATCAGCGCGGCCGCCAGCCCGGTGCGCACGAACCCGTAGCCCACCAGCGGGTCCACGAACAGCTCGGTCATCGTGGCACCCCGGGCGTGCGCGCGGCCGGCTCGGATGCCTCGGGCGCGGGAGAGGCGTGCGGCTGCGACCGGCTGCTGGCACCGGTGTAGGCCTGCTCGATCACCCCGGGCGACAGCGCGCGGGAGGGCGGCCCGGCAGCCACGACCGTGCCCGAGATCACCACGACGTGGTGGGCCACCTGCCGCACCGTGGTCAGGTCGTGGTGCACCAGCACGATCACGGTGCCGCGCTGGGCGGCACGGCCCAGCAGGTCCAGGATCAGCTGCTCGCTGGTGAGGTCCACCCCGTCGAGCGGCTCGTCGAGCAGCACGGCGCGTCCCTGCTGGGCCAGCGCTCGGGCCAGCAGCAGGCGCTGCTGCTGGCCACCCGACAGATGGCGGATCGGGTGGGTGGCGAGGTCGGCCAGGCCGACCTCCTCCAGGGAGCGGGCGATGATCTCGTGGTCCTCCCGGGTGCGCCGGCGCAGCCCCCGATGCGGGTAGCGGCCCATGGCGACCACGTCGCGCACCTGGGCGGGGAAGTCCCAGTCGAGCGCGGCGCGCTGGGGCATGAACGCCACCGCCCGCAGCTGCTCGGCCACCGGTCGGCCGTCGAGCAGGGCGGTGCCGCGGCTGGGGGTGAGCAGCCCGATGATGCCCTTGAGCAGCGTCGACTTGCCGCCGCCGTTGGGCCCGACGATCGCGGTGATCCGACCTGGCTCGGCGTCCAGGCGCGGGCAGCGCACCACCTCGGCCCCGCCATAGCCCACGCCGAGGTCGCGGACCGCGAGGCCGGGCGCCTCGTGCACGCTGGCCGGCTGCGTGCCCCCGTCGAGGGAGGTCACGGCTGGGCCTCCTCCCCGGTCAGGCCCTCGACCAGGATCGCGACGTTGGCGCGCAGCATCCCGGCGTGGTCCTCGGCATCGCTGCCGGACTCGCCCACCGAGTCGACGTGCAGCGGATCACCCAGGCGCACCCCGGCGTCCTGGGCGATGCGCTCCATCACGTCGGGGCTCTCGGTGGTCTGGGGGAACACCGCCGGCACGTCCTCCTCCTCGACCAGGTCGATCAGCCCGGCGACACCGGCGGCGCTCGGGTCGGCCTCGGTGCTGGGCCCGACGGCCGAGCCCACGATCTCGAAGCCGAGGTCCTGCGCGAAGTAGCCGAAGGCGTCCTCGTGGGTGACGAGCTGGCGGTCCTCGGCGGGGATGGTCTCGACCTGCTCGCGCAGCTCCTCGCCGAGCGCGTCGAGCTCGTCGCGCAGCGCCTCGGCGTTGGCGGCGAGCTCCTTGGCGTGCTCGGGGGCGAGGTCGGCCAGCGCGTCCTCGATCGCATCCACGTAGGAGGTCGTCAGGCGTGGCGAGAGCCACATGTGCGGGTCGACCTCGTCCTTGGTCGCCGCCTCGACCGCCTGGTCGGCGACGTCCTCGGTGACGATCACGAGGTCGCCGCCGACCTCGCTTGCCAGCGGCTCGAACCAGGGGTTGAGCCCCAGCCCGTTGTCGAGCACCAGGTCGGCGTCGGCCAGCGCCATGGAGTCCGAGGGCGTGGGCTCGTAGTCGTGCGGGTCGGCGCCTACGGGCACGAGCGACTCGACTGTGACGTGCTCGCCGCCCACGGCGGTGGCGAGGTCGTCGAGGACGCTGAAGGTGGCCACGACCGCCAACGGCTCGTCGTCGGCGGCGGAGGCCGGCTCGGCACCGTCGGCGTCGGCGTCGCACGCGCTGACCAGCAGCGCAAGCGCGGCAGGCGCGGCCAGGGCGGCCAGCAGCCTGGGTACTGGGGTGCGGTGCGCGGGCGTGCGCATGGAGGGTCGGTCCTTCAGCGGTCGCGGTCAGCGGAGGTGGTCGGGTCGGGGCGCGCGTGGTGGGGCCGCGCCGTGTCGACATCGGCGGGCTCGCCGTCCGCGCCAGGCGGGTGCACCACGCCATAGACGATCTCGGTGAGCCCGGCGCCCAGCGCCTCGACGCGCTCGCCGACCTCCACCCACAGCGGCCCGTCGAAGGGGTCGCGGGCACGGACCGTCAGCGTGGCGCCCGGCCGGATGCCGAGGTCGGCGAGGTGGCGCAGCGCCTCGCTGTCGCGGTCGGAGACGCGCTCGACGGTGAACGCGCGCCCGGCGGGCGCGGCACCGAGGGGCTCGCGCCAGCCCTCGTCGTGGCGACCGACCTTGGGCGGGATCGGATCGCCGTGCGGGTCGACCTCGGGATGGCCCAGCGCGGTGGCGATGCGGTCGGCGAGCCGCTCGGACAGCGCGTGCTCGAGCACCTCGGCCTCGGCGTGCACCTCGTCCCACGGCAGGCCCAGCGACCGCGCCAGGTAGGTCTCCAGCAGGCGGTGGCGACGCACGATCTGCAGCGCGTGCCAGCGCCCGTGATCGGTCAGCAGGATGCCCTGCTGCGCGTCGCGTGCCACCAGGCCCGCGCGCACCAGGCGCTTGACCATCGACGAGGCCGAGGGCGCGCTCACCCCGAGGCGCTGCGCCAGGCCCGAGACCGTGCCCGAGGCGTCCCCAGCGGTCAGGTGGTACAGCGCCTTGAGGTAGTCCTCAGCGGCATCGGAGAGCTCCTCGGCGCAGCACGCCGAGGAGGCTGACGGATGCTCGAGCGCGGCCATGACCGCATGTTAGACGGGGCTAACGGGCCCGTCATGCTGTGTCGAACCCTGACGCGAAGAAGGGACTCACGGCCCCCTCGTGACGCGCCGAAGGTCCTGCCCTCGGCGCGCTGCTCGACCGCGCTACTCGACGACCTCGAGCTCGTGCTCCATGCCCGCCTCGCGGTGCCCGGGGATCGAGCAGTAGAGGGTGTAGGTGCCGGGCTCGAGGTCGACGGTGCCCTCGCCCTCGTCGCCAGGCGCGACCACGTCGATGACCCGCTCGTCGTCGAGCTCCTCGATGAGCAGGTCGTGGGCGGCCACGCCCTCGTTGGCCATGCGCAGCGTCACGGTCCCGGCCTCGACCTCCTCGGGCACGTCCTCGTAATGATGGTCCAGCGCCCGCAGCTCGATGGTCTGGTCGCCATCGCCACCGCCCTCGGCGCAGCCGCCGGCCAGCAACACGGCCGCCACGGCGGCGAGCCCGGCCCGGCGGAGCGCCACGGTCACGGGCGGCCTCCCTCGTCCACCAGGCGCGGGATCTCCTCGTGCCAGTGCATCTGGCGGATGCCGAAGGGGTAGAGCGTGTGCGCCTCGTCATCGGCGTCGAAGCCGACGATGGTGGCGGGATGGCCGACGTAGTACTCGTCGTCGACCTCGTCGGTCTCCTCGAAGACCGGCCCGGGCAGGCGCAGGTCGGCCAGCATCCCCTCGATCGTCTCGAGCTCGCTGGTCAGCCCCACGAAGCGCTCCTCGAAGCCCGCGAGGTACTCCCCCATCCGCTCGGGGTCGTCCCGGTCGGGGTCGACGGTGACGAACACCACCTCCACATCCTCGCCGGGCTCCTCGTCGAGGTCGTCCAGCGCCGAGGACAGGATCGCCAGGTGCGCCGGGCAGAAGTCCGGGCAGTGGGTGTAGCCGAACACCAGCAGCGTCGGCTGCCCGGCGGTCTCGGCGGCGAAGTCGTAGTCCTCGCCGCTGGTGTCGGTGAGCGTGACCTCGGGGCGTGCCAGGGGCTCGGCGAGCTCGAGGCGCCACTCGTCGCCCTCGGGATCAGGTGGGGGCGGCGCGTCGCCAGGGGCGGCCTCGATGGCCTGCTGGAGGGTCTCCTCGTCCTCCTCGGCCGAGGGCGCGTCGTCGCAGGCGGCGAGCAGCAGCAGCGCCAGCAGCGTGGCGCCCAGCAGCACGGTGCGCTCAGTCCTCGTCGGCATCGTGGCCCTCGTCATCGTGGTCGCCGTGGTCGGCTCCGTTGTGCCCACCGGCCTCGGCGGCGTCGACGACCTCGACCTCGACGTCCATGGTGCCCGACTCGGCGAGCTCCAGGGTCAGGTCGAAGGCGTCACCGGGAGCCAGCGGCTCGGGGTCGATGAGCATGAGGTGCAGCCCACCGGTGGTCAGCTCGACGGTCTCGCCAGCCGGCACCGGGATCTCCTCGATCTCGCCCATGGTGGCCACGCCGTCCTCGACCACCGTCTCGTGCAGCTCGACGTCGGCGGCGTGGTCGGTCTCGGCGGCCACGAGCGCATCATCGCCGTCGCCGTCGTTGGCCAGGTCGAGGTAGACCGCGGCGAGGTCAGCCATGGCGGGCTCGGGAGTCCGGGCGTTGGCGACGCTGATCGCCGGCGAGCCCTGCGCGCAGGCAGCGCCCAGCACAGCCAGGGCGGCCAGCAGCGCCAGCAGGACGCGCCCGGGCGCGCGGGTGCTGTGCCGGCGCGAAGGCTCGATGGTCATTCTGCGGCTCCCCTCGCACACCAGTGCGGTCAGGACGGCGGCCGAGGCCTCGGGGCTCGGCCCCGGCCCGAGCCCCGGGCGCCTGCACCCGCCTGGCGCCCCGATGCTATCCCGGCTCGGCATCCGGCGTCCGGCGCACGGGGCGGCCTAGGATCGCGACCGCCGTGCCCGCCCCCGATCGTGGAGGTCGCCGTGCCCGAGCGCCTGCCCGAGCCTGTCTGGCCGCTGCTGGACCGGCCGAACTTCGCCCACGTGGCCACGCTCATGGCCGACGGCTCCCCGCAGGTCACCCCGGTGTGGGTCGACCGCGAGGACGACGTCGCCGTGCGCTTCAACACCGCCAAGGGGCGGGTCAAGCACCGCAACCTGGAGCGCGACCCACGGGTGGCCATCAGCGTCCACGACCAGGACGACCCGTACTCCTACGTGCAGGTGCGCGGGCGGGTGGAGCTCGTCGAGGACGGCGCCGTCGCGCACATCCACGCGCTCTCGCAGGCCTACTTCGGGCGCGACTTCGCACTGGCCGAGGGCGAGGAGCGCGTCATCGTGCGGGTCGAGCCCGAGACGGTCGACGTGCACATGCGCTGAAGCCCGGCCCCGGCGACGGCCGGGCGCCGTCAGGCCTCGGGCTCCTCCAGCCGCTGGGCGCGGGCGGGCAGGTCCACCTCGGCGTGGGTGTTGAGCACCCCGCTCCACGGCATCGGCGCGTCGAGGCGCACCGCCCCGCCCGACACCAGGCGCGTGGGCACCGGCGTCGCTGCGGTCGCGTCGTCGAGCTGGCGCACCAGCCGCACCAGGACCAGGCCGCCGCGGCGCACCTCGGCGATGAGCCCGTCCGGGCCCTCGGCCGAGCGGGCGATCTCGTCGAGCAGCGGGCCGTGCTGGGCAGGCGCGTCGCTGTAGCGCGGCGTCTGCCCGGCTAGCAGCTCGGCGGTGGCCTGTGCCAGCAGCCGGTCGACGACGACGGCCTGGGCGAGCTGCTGCTCGACGGGCACCGGCGCCGTCGCAGCGGTCGCCGCGCCGGCGCGGGCGACGTCCAGCAGGGCCTTGTAGGCGTGCTCGAGCGCGGTGGTGTCCATGTGCCGGCGATGCTAGCCGGCCGGGCGGATCCGCTGGGCGGGCCGCCCACAGGGCGCGCTCACTCCCACTCGATGGTGCCGGGGGGCTTGCTGGTGATGTCGTAGGCGACCCGGTTGATGCCGGGCACGCCGTTGATGACCCGCGTGGCGATGCGCTCGAGCACGTCCCAGTCGATGCGGGCGAAGTCGGCGGTCATCGCGTCCTCGCTGGTGACCGCGCGCACGATCACCGGGTGGCCGTAGGTGCGCTCGTCGCCCTGCACCCCCACCGAGCGGATCGCCGGCAGCACCGCGAAGGCCTGCCACACGTGCTCCGGATCGGCCTGCCCGTCGGGTCGGGGCCGGGGCGGGCCCTCGAGGCCGGCGCGGCGCAGCTCGGCGCGCACGATCGCGTCCGCGCGACGCAGCAGGTCGAGCCGCTGACCGGTCACCTCGCCGATGATCCGCACCGCGAGCCCGGGTCCCGGGAACGGCTGGCGCCACACCAGCTCGGGAGGCAGTCCGAGCTCCTCGCCCACGCGCCGCACCTCGTCCTTGAACAGCCAGCGCAGCGGCTCGACCAGGTCGAAGTCCATGTCCTCGGGCAGCCCGCCGACGTTGTGGTGGCTCTTGATCGTCGCGGCGGCATGACCCTCCCCCGACTCGATCACGTCGGGATACAGCGTGCCCTGGACCAGGAAGCCGGCGTCGCTGGCGTGGGTGCGCGCGGCCTCCTCGAACACCCGGATGAACTCGCCGCCGATGCGCTTGCGCTTCTCCTCGGGGTCCTCCACGCCCTCGAGCAGCGCGAGGAAGCGCTCGCGAGCATCGACGGTGATCAGGCGCACGTCGCTGTGGGCGCCGAAGGCCTGCTGGACGTCGGCGACCTCGCCCTCGCGCAGCAGGCCGTGATCGACGAGCACGCAGGTGAGCTGGCTGCCCACGGCCTTCTCCACCAGCGCGGCGGCCACGGCCGAGTCGACCCCGCCCGAGAGCCCGCACAGCACCGTGGCGTCGCCGACCTGCTCGCGGATGCGCTCCACGCTGGCCTCGATCACCGAGTGCGAGGTCCATGTGGGGCGCGCGCCGGTGCGCGCGAGGAAGGACGCCAGCACGTCGAGCCCGCGGGGGGTGTGGCTGACCTCGGGGTGGAACTGCACGCCGAACAGGCCGCGCTCGGGCGCCTCGAACGCCGCTGCGGGGCTGTCGTCGGTCGCGGCGGTGACCCGGAAGCCCGGAGGCGCGGCGCGGACCGCGTCGTTGTGGCTCATCCACACCGTCTGGCGGGCGCCGAGCCCGTCGAGCAGCGCGCCCGGCTCGCGGATCGCCAGCTCGGTGCGCCCGAACTCGGAGGTGCCGGTGCGCGCCACCTCCCCGCCGAGGGCCTGGGCCATCAGCTGCTGGCCGTAGCAGATGCCCAGCACCGGCACGCCCGCGTCGAACACGCGCGGGTCGATGGCCGGGGCGTCGTCGGCGTAGACCGACGCGGGGCCGCCCGACAGGATGATGCCGGCAGGGCGGCGCGCGAGGAGCTCCTCGAACGGCGTGCTCGCCGGCACGATCTCGCTGTAGACGTGGAGCTCGCGCACCCGCCGCGCGATGACCTGGGCGTACTGGGCGCCGAAGTCCACCACCAGGACGGTGTCGAAGCCGGTGCCGGCATCCGGGGAGAGGGTGGGCGCGTTGGGGGTCACGGGCGTCCTCGCCGCTCGGAGTCGGGGCGAGGGCAGCCTAGCCGCCGGCTGGGCTGTCCTGCCTGCCGCGGGCGGCGCGGCGGCCACCGAGGCGACGGCGCCTCCCCGGTCACAGGGCCTGCCCCCTCTATCCTCGGCGGCAGCCACACCAACCCACGCCGATCGAGGATGGCTGGCCATGGATGCCGACACGGGGACCTGGCTGCGCGAGGCACGGCACGCCCGCGGTCTCGACGCCCGCACGCTGGCCCATGCCGCCGGTGTGACGACGGCCGCCGTCGAGGCCGTCGAGGACGGCACGGCCGCCGAGCGCTACGGCCGCGCCCTCACCGCGGCCTGGACCTGGGCGATCGCCCGAGCGCTCGGCCTCGATGCCGAGCCGCGGCTGGCCGCCAACGACGGTCGCGAGGAGCGCCAGCGCGGGGAGGCCGAGGCCGTCCTCGACGCGTCCGCCGAGGACGGGACGGACGCGACCGCGGAGGACGCCGACGCCGAGGCCGCCTGGGACGCGCACGGCGCCGAGGACGGCACCGGCGAGACCGGCGAGCACGCCGCCGACGACCCGGTGCCTGTCGACGGTGGCGAGACAGCGCCCGACGCCCCCACGGGCGGCTGGGACGAGGGCACGCTCTGGCTGTGGGCGCCCCCCGACCGCGACGTCGAGGATCACCGCGTGCCCCCCGACCCCGGCGAGGACCAGGTGGCCGGGGCGGCGCCGCCAGACAGCGAGGAGCCCGCGTCCTGGGACGCCCTGGCGCCGCCGGAGCCGGTCGCCGACGAGGGCTCCGAGCGCGTCGCAGAGGGGGGCACCGAGGAGGTCGCTGACGCGGGCTCGGCAGAGCCCGACGTCGAGCGCACCCAGTGGCTGCTGACCCCGCCCTCCCACGACGAGCACCTGCACGACCCCCACGCCGAGGAGCCCACCGAGCGCCTGGCGCTGGAGGAGGCCCACGACGACGAGCCCTTCGAGGAGGAGCGGTCGCGCTGGCGCATCGCGGCCTCGTTCGCGGCTGGCTTCGTGATCCTGGTGGTGGCCGGGCTGGGCGCTGGCGCGCTGATCGCCCAGCTGTTCGACCCCGGTGACACCGAGGCCGCATCCGAGGAGGAGCTCGCCGACGCCTTCGAGGACGCCGACGACGCCGACGACGCCGAGGACGGCACCGACGAGACCGACGCCGAGGACGGCACCGACCAGACCGACGACGACGCCGACGCCGACGACGCCGATGCGAGCCAGACCGGCATCCAGGACCGCGCCCTCGGTGGGGACCCGGAGGCAGCACCCGACCCGTCGGACACCACCGTCCAGGTGCTGGACGGCTCCGGCGAGGGGAGCGCCACCGAGGTCGTGGAGCTCCTCGAGGCACAGGGCTATCAGGTCGTCAACAGCGGTCGGGCGGCAGCGGCCTGGGACGAGACGCGCCTGCTCGTCACCGAGGGCGCCGAGGACGCCGCCGCGGGGCTGCTGGCCGCGGACGAGCGCTTCCCGGCCGCCGAGCCCAACGAGGGCGAGCTCGACGAGAGCGTCGAGCTGCACATCATCGTCGGGGCAGACTGGCCCGAGCGCTGACCGCTACGCTGCGGGCACCGCGTTCCCCTGGCAGCGAGCCCGCATGAGCGACTCAGGCGACTTCGACGAGTACGACGAGTTCGACGACGACGAGCTCGGTGACGACGACCTCGACGGTGGCGAGCACGACGACCATCGGGCCGTCCCGCTCGACCGCAACGAGGCCGCGTCAGTGCGCCGCGACCTCGACGACCTCGCGGCGTTCCGGGACACCTTCGCCCCCGAGGGCTACAAGGGCGTCAGCGTGTGGTGCACCGACTGCGGTGAGGACCACTACTACGGCTGGGACATGCTGCAGGAGAACCTGCAGGCCCTGCTGAGCTCCGGTGAGTCGCCGGTGCACGAGCCGCCGTTCGATCCCCACCCCGACGACTACATCGACTGGCAGTACGCCCAGGGCTATGTCGATGGCATGGCCGATGCCGCGGTGCCACCCGTGCCGGCCGTGCTCGACCGCAGCGGCGGCTGCCCCTTCTGCACCGGCCCGCTGCCCGGGCCGCGCGACGGCGCCGACGTCATCTACTGCCCGACCTGCGGCACCCACCTCGGCACCGCCAAGATCACCCACGTGCTGCTCGAGCACGGCTGGACGACCGAGGCGGTGCGCCAGCTGCTCGTCGCCGCGCGGCTGCCGGTGCCGCACGGCCTCGACCAGGGCTGACGCCGCCGAGCGCCTCCGAGGAGCGCCCCTGGTCAGTGCGTCAGCCGCGCCCCATGCCGATCCCCTGGGCGCGCTGGTAGTGCTTGCCCTCGGTCTGCAGGCTCGGCGCCACCATCATCTCCGCGCGCTGGAACTCCTTGATGGAGGCGTGGCCGGTGGTGGCCATCGACGTCCGCAGCGCGCCGGCGAGGTTGAGCGTCCCGTCGTTCTCGGCGGCCGGACCCGCCACGATCTCGCCCAGCGAGCCGATCTGGTTGACCGCCACCCGGGCACCGCGCGGCAGCTCGGGGTGGAAGGTGGCCATGCCCCAGTGGTGCCCGTGGCCGGGCGCCTCGGTGGCGCGGGCCAGCGGTGAGCCCAGCATCGCGGCGTCGGCGCCGCAGGCGATCGCCTTGGCGACGTCACCACCGGTGCGCATCCCCCCGTCGGCGATGATGTGCACGTAGCGGCCGGTCTCCTCCAGGTGGCGGCTGCGAGCTCCCGCGGCGTCGGCGATGGCGGTTGCCTGCGGCACACCGATGCCGAGCACGCCCCGCGAGGTGCACGCATTGCCGGGACCGACGCCGACGAGGATCCCCGCCGCACCGGTGCGAGCCAGGTGCAGCGCCATCGAGTGGCTGGCGCAGCCACCCACGACCACGGGGATGTCGTAGCGGGCGATGAACTCCTTGAGGTTCAGGGTGTCGGGCCGGGAGGAGACGTGCTCGGCGGACACGACCGTGCCCTGGATCACGAGGATGTCCAGCCCGGCCTCCAGCGCCGTGGTGTGGAAGCGCTCGACGCGCGGTGGCGTGAGGCTCGCCGCGGCGGTGATGCCGGCGTCCTTGAGCTCGGCGATCCGCTTGCCGACCAGCTCCTCCTTGACCGGCTCCTTGTAGATCTCCTGCATCCGGCGGGTGGCGATCGCGTCGTCGAGGCTCGCGATCTCCTCCAGCAGCGGCTCGGGATCCTCATAGCGGGTCCACAGCCCCTCGAGGTTCAGCACGCCCAGGCCGCCCAGGCGCGCCAGCTCGAGAGCGGTGCGCGGGCTCATCACGCCGTCCATCGCCGCACCCAGGATCGGCACCTCGAAGCGGTAGGCGTCGATCTGCCACGAGATGTCGACGTCCTCGGGGTCGCGGGTGCGACGCGAGGGCACGATCGCGACGTCGTCGAGCCCGTAGGCGCGGCGCCCGCTCTTGCCGATGCCGATCTCGATCTCGGTCACCCTGGACCTCCTGGGGACGGTGGTGGCGCTCCCGCGAAGCCGCGGGCAGCCAAGCCTAGCCGCCTGCGCCCCCTGCCGGCCCGCACGCCGAGCCCGTGGCGTTCGGGCCGCACGCCCGAGCCCGTGGCGTGCCGGGCACCGACGGGCGCGAGGGCCCGCCGGGTTCGAGCGCGCCGCCGGCGTCCGCTACCCTTCTCGCCGTGGGAGCGGGCGCGTCCCGCCCGCTCTCGCTTCCCCGTGACGACCAGACCCCTCCGATGTGGGAGCGTGGCATGGCAGAGCACGGCGACGAGCGGGCACGGGCGGAGATCGACGGCACCGCGCTGGTGGTCCTGGCGGGCGATCTGACCGCGCAGGACGTCGACGCGGTGGTCAACGCCGCTAACGAGCAGCTGGCGCACGGCGGAGGTGTCGCTGCGGCGCTCGCCCGCGCCGGTGGGCCGGAGGTGCAGCGGGAGTCCGACGCGTGGCTCGACCGCCACGGGCCGCTCGGGCCCGGCGATGCGGCGGTCACCACCGCCGGC
This sequence comes from Nitriliruptoria bacterium, assembly GCA_003553565.1. Lineage (GTDB taxonomy): Bacteria > Actinomycetota > Nitriliruptoria > Euzebyales > Egibacteraceae > PUKE01. The sequence continues at coordinate 16,996 of PWER01000199.1, forward strand.
GCGATGCCGGCGCAGATGATCGTCCACGTGGTGGGGCCCCGCTACCGCGACCAGCAGGACAACGAGGGCCTGCTGCGCCAGGCGGTGCGGGCAGCCCTGGATGCCGCCCGCGAGCACGGAGCGAGCTCGGTGGCGCTGCCCGCGATCTCCACGGGGGTGTTCGGGTACCCGGCCCAGGAGGCCGCACCGGTCATCGCGCAGACCTGTGCGGCGTGGCTGGGCGAGGAGCCGGGGACGGTGCGCGAGATCCGTCTCGTGGCCCTCGATGCAGGCGGAGCCGACCTCTTCGTCGGGGGGCTGCCCGAGGGCTAGAGCTCACCGACGCGGCTGCTGCGAGCCGCGACAGCGACCGACCAGGCGACTGCGGGCGAAGCTGACGCGGTCGCGTCCGACCACGCCGGTCTGCGGGCCGGCCCTCACCGTGAGGACTGTGATCATGAAGCTTTTGGAGATCGAGACCGAGGGCGCGCGCGAGGGCGAGCGCGCGGACGTGAAGCGCGAGGGCATCGCCGGGCTGACCACGTTCCTGGCGATGGCCTACATCCTGTTCGTCAACCCCGCCATCCTCGGCGACGCGGGCGTGCCCGAGGACGCGGTGTTCGTGGCCACGGCGGTGGCCTCGGCCGCCGCCACGCTGGTGATGGGGCTGTGGGCCCGCTACCCGATCGCCCTGGCGCCCGGCATGGGGCTCAACGCGTTCTTCGCCTACACCGTGGTGCTGGGCATGGGCGTGCCCTGGCAGACGGCACTGGCCGGCGTGCTCGTCTCGGGCGTGCTGTTCCTGATCCTGGCGGTGTCGGGGGTGCGCGAGACGATCATCAACGCCATCCCCTTCCCGCTGAAGATGGCCGTGGGCGCGGGGATCGGGCTGTTCATCGCGTTCATCGGGATGAAGAACGCCGGCATCATCATCGCCGACGAGGAGACGTTCGTCTCCCTCGGCGACCTGGGCACGCCCGACACGCTGCTGGCGCTGTTCGGCCTGCTGGTGACGACCGTGCTGCTCGTGCGGGGCTTTCGCACCGCGGTCTTCATCGGGCTGGCGGCCACCGCGGTGGCCGGTGTGGCCACCGGCGTGGCTCCCGCCCCCGACGCCGTCGTCTCCCCGGTGCCAAGCCTCGCGCCGACCTTCGGGGAGGCCTTCGTCAACCTGCCGGGCCTGCTGGACCCCGGGCTGGTGCTGGTGGTGCTCACGCTGCTGTTCGTTGACCTGTTCGACACCTCGGGCACCCTGATCGCCGTGTCGAACCAGGCAGGGCTGCTGCGCGAGGGCAAGCTGCCCCGCGCGGGACGGGCCCTGGCCAGCGACTCGATCGGCACCATCGTCGGGTCGGTGCTGGGCACCTCGACGACCACCAGCTACATCGAGTCCAGCGCCGGCGTGGGTGCGGGCGGCCGCACCGGCATGACCTCGGTGTTCACCGCCGGGCTGTTCCTGCTGGCGCTGCCGTTCAGCCCGCTGCTCGCCTCGATCACCGAGGCGGTGACCGCCCCGGCGCTGATCGTGGTGGGCGTGCTGATGGCCTCCTCGCTCGCCCGGATCGAGTGGCAGCGTCCCGAGATCGCCATCCCCGCGTTCGCCACGATGGCGACCATGCCGCTGGCCTACTCGATCGCCGACGGCATCGCCTTCGGCCTGGTCCTGTTCCCGCTGACCATGCTGGCCACCGGCCGCTGGCGGGAGGTCCACCCGCTGCTGTGGGCGCTGGCCCTGGTGGTGATCGGCTACTTCACGTTCCTGGCCTGACCTGCGCGGCACCGCACGAGGGGGCCGCCGGCGCGTGCGCCGGCGGCCCCCTCGTGCGCGGGTGCGGCGCGCGCCGGGCGCAGTGCCCGGGGCGCGTCGCGTGGCCCTACTCGGCCTCGGCGAGCATCCCCTGGATCTCCTTGGCGTCGGGCACGCGGCCCGAGACCACCACCTGGCCGTCCACGACGAGTCCGGGCGTGCTCATGATCCCGTAGGCCATGATGTCGGGGAACTCGGTCACCTTGTCGATCTGCGCCTCGGTGCCCAGGGCCGTCAGCGCCTCCTTGGTGTTGCGCTCGAGGTTGTCGCAGTTCTTGCAGCCTGGGCCGAGGATCTTGATCTCCATCGCTATCGCTCCTTCATCGGCGGGGTCGTGCGGGCGGTGCCCGGGCGCTGCCACTGGTCGACCGCGGTCAGGGTCGGATCGGGACGTGCGGGCTGCCGGCGCCGGCGCCGGCAGCGCTCACATGATCAGGTTGAACAGCAGGCCGATGATCAGGATCCCCACGGTCACGGTGACGGTGAAGATGACCAGCAGCGGCATGGTGATCACGCGGCGCAGCAGGATCAGCGAGGGCACCGACAGCGCCACGACGCTCATCATGAAGCTCATCAGAGTGCCCAGCCCGATGCCGGCGCCGTGCAGCGCCTCGACCAGCGGGATCACGCTGGCGACGTTGGCGTACAGCGGCACCCCGGCGACCGCGGCGAGCGGGACCGCCCACGTGTTGTCCGGGCCGGCGTGGGCGGCGAAGAAGTCCTCGGGCACCCAGCCGTGGATGCCGGCGCCGATGCCGATGCCGACCAGCACGTAGGGCCAGATCCTCTTGACGATGTCGGTGACCTCGGCGCGTGCCGCCGCGACGCGCTCGCCCAGGGTCGGCGAGCGGTCGGACTCGGCGATCTGGCCCACCGGTGTGGAGAACACGAACGGCTCGACCCAGCGGTCCAGCGGCAGCCGCGACAGCGCGAGCCCCGCGGTGATCGCCATGGCCAGCACGGTGACGACGTACAGCGCCGGCACCTCCCAGCCGAACATGCCCAGCAGCATCACCACCCCGACCTGGTTCATCAGCGGGCTGGTGATCAAGAACGTCAGCGTCATGCCCATCGGGATGCCGGCGGCCACGAAGCCGATGAACAGCGGCACCGAGCTGCACGCGCAGAACGGGGTGATCGCGCCGAAGATCGCGGCGGCGGCGTAGCCGGTCAGCGCCCGACGCCCCGCCAGCAGCCCGCGCACCCGCTCGGGGGAGATCGAGGCCCGCAGCATCCCCACCACGAAGATGAGGCCGGCGACCAGCAGCATGATCTTCACGGTGTCGTAGAGGAAGAAGTGGACGGCGTGGCCCAGGCGGCTGTCGGCGTCGAGCCCGAGCCCGGCCTCACCGTGGACGAGCACGTCCCACAGGGGCTCGTTGGCCACGTAGGCGCCGACCCAGACGGCGGCGGCCAGCGCCAGCAGGCCCCACAGGCGTCCGGTGCTGGTGCGCTCCTCGAGGGCGCCGACCGCAGCGGTGTGCTGATCGGCGCTCATCGGGCAGCCACCTCGCAGCAGCCGGCGTCGGCGGCGTGGGGCTCGGGGATCTCGAGGCGCAGCTGGGCCAGACCGTCGGCATCGAGGGCGTAGGAGATCCAGCGACCCTGCCGACTGGCGGTGACCAGCCCCGCATCCCGCAGCACCTTGAGGTGGTAGGACAGCAGGTTGGCCGCCACCGGGACCTGCTCGCGCAGATCGCACACGCAGCGCGCGCCATGGGCGAGCTCGCGCACGATCGCCAGGCGGGTGGGGTCGGCCAGCGCCGCGAACGCCTCGGTCGGTTCGAGGACTGTTGATTCAATGCCCGTTGAACTCATGAGCCATAGTCTGCCGGCCCGGGCCGTGCCCCGCAGCGCTCGCGGGGTCCCGAACCTGCGGGCCGGTGGTCCCATGGACCCCTGTGCGCGCGCGAGGTGATGCGCCCCGGGCCCACCGGGCACAACCTTGAGCACCACCCATCCACGACAAGGAGCAGACGATGGCCACCACCTACGACCCCCGCACCGCACTGCTGGTCGTGGACGTCCAGCACGACTTCGCCCATCCGGAAGGCAACCTGTACGTGCCCGGCGGCGATGAGGCTATCGCCGCGGTCAACCGCGAGATCGTCAGGGCCCGCGAGGTCGGCGCGACCATCGTCTACACCCAGGACTGGCATCCCCAGCGCACCCCGCACTTCACCACCGACGGGGGCACCTGGCCAGTGCACTGCGTGCGCGACACCTGGGGCGCGCAGCTGCACGAGGCACTGGAGATGATCGAGGACGCCCCGCGCATCTACAAGGGCACCGGTGGCGAGGACGGCTACTCGGCGTTCAGCGTCCGCGACCCCGAGACCGGCGCCGAGGACGCCACCGAGCTCGAGCGCATCCTGCGCGAGCGCGACATCGAGCGCGTGGTGGTGGTGGGGCTGGCACAGGACGTCTGCGTCCACGCCACGGTGCTGGACGCGGCCCGTCTGGGCTTCGCCGTCGAGGTGGTGCTCGACGCCACGCGGCCGGTCGACCTGCAGCCCGGCGACGGCGACCGGGCCCTGGAGGAGATGGCTGCGGCCGGCGCCCACGCGCGCTGACGCCGCGCGGGCGCGCGGTCACAGGCCGGGCAGCAGCTCCACCTGCGGCGCTCCCACACGGGCCACGGTCAGGCCCTGGGCGCGCAGCGCCTGGGTGTCCCACGCGTTGCGGGCATCCACCACGATCGGGTACTCGAGGAGCTCGGCGATGCGCGCGGGCGGCAGCGCCACGTACTCGTCCCACTCGGTGGCCAGCAGCACCGCGTGCGCCCCGTCGAGGCACGACTCCGCGTCCGGCGCGCGCGTCACCTCGGGGAAGCGGTCCCGCACGTTGGGCAGCGCGACCGGGTCGTGGATGCGCACGTGCGCGCCCTCGGCCGACAGCTCCTCGATCACGTCCAGGGCGGGTGCGGCGCGCACGTCGTCGGTGCCGGGCTTGAACGCCACGCCCAGCACCGCCACGGTCTTGTCCGACAGGTTCCACAGCAGCCGCCGCAGCTGGGCCACCGGCCACAGCCGCGCCTCGCGGTTGACCCGCTCGGTCTCGCGCAGCAGCCCGAAGTCGTAGCCGAGGTCACCTGCGATGTGCAGGAACGCCTGCACGTCCTTGGGGAAGCACGACCCGCCGTAGCCGAGCCCGGCGTTCAGGAACGCGCGCCCGATCCGAGGATCGTGGCCCATCGCGTCGGCGACGGTCTCGACGTCGGCGCCGGCGCGCTCGCACACCCGCGCCACCGAGTTGATGAAGCTGATCTTGGTGGCCAGGAACGCGTTCGATGCGTGCTTGATCAGCTCGGCGGTGCGCACGTCGGTGGCCACGTAGGGGCAGTCGTGGCGGGCCAGCAGCGGCTCCCACAGGCGCCGCATCACCGCGTGGGCGCGCTCGCTGTCGGCACCGACCACGAGCCGGTCGGGCCGCAGGGTGTCCTCCACGGCGGTGCCCTCGCGCAGGAACTCGGGGTTGGAGACGACCTCGTGGGCCGAGGCGCCCCCGTGGGCCTGGGCCTCCAGGGCCAGCGCCTGCTTGATGCGCTCGCCGGTGCGCACCGGCACCGTCGACTTCTCGGCCACCACGATCGGGCCGTCGGCGTGGGTGGAGACCGTGGCGGCCGCGCGCTGCACCGCCGACAGGTCGGGGCTGCCGTCGTGGCGCGTGGGCGTGCCCACGCAGATGAAGGCGACCTCGGCGCCGGGGATGGCCTCGCCGGGCGCGTGGCTGAAGCGCAGGCGGCCGGCCGCGGCCTGCTCGGCGACCAGCTCGTCCAGGCCGGGCTCGAAGAACGGCATCTGGGCGGCCTGCAGCCCGTCGATGCGGCCCTCGTCGTCGTCGAGGCCCACGACCTCGTGGCCGTCGGCGGCCAGGCAGGCGGCAGTGGTGAGTCCGACGTGGCCGACGCCGATGACGGCTACCTTCACGGTGCGCTCCTTGGGCTGGTGGGCGGGGATACCGCCCGGATCGGTCTGCACGGGGTTGGGGCTCGCGGGCGCTCGTGGCTCGCGCGCGCTCGGGAAGAGGTCAGCGGGTGGGCCACTGGGGCTCGACCCGACGCACCGCCGCCAGCAGCGGCCTGGCGCTGTCGAGGCTGCGCGCCACACCGCGCAGGTCGCCGGAGACCTTCAGTCGGCGCAGCATCACCGCCCGCACCGGGTCGAGCTCGCCGCGCACCAGCTGCCACCAGCGGCCGAAGCCCGCCGACAGCGTCAGGCGCGGCGCCTGCGCCGGGGCGTCGAGGACCTCGGCGCGGGCACCGTGCTCGACCGGGCGCACCCACAGGTCGTAGCGCTCCCGCTCGCGGATCGGCCCGTCAGGCTCGATCACGAACGCGTAGGCGCCGTTGAGCGCGCGGGCGATCGCCGGCGCGTTCGCGTCGGACTCGAGCTCGTCGCACAGGGCAGCCATCCACGCGCGGCTGGGGAACTCTGGCACGGTCGCTGCTCCTTCGTCGTCGGGCAGCCTACCGATCCGGCTACCCTGCGCGTGTGTCGATCGGCTCGCTGGACGGCCGCCACGCGGTGGTGCTCGGGGGCGCTGGGTTCCTGGGCTCGCACCTGTGCGCGCGGCTGCTGGACGCGGGCGCGCGGGTCACGGCCCTGGACAGCTTCTTGACCGGACGCCCCGACAACCTGGCCCCGCTGATGGGGCGGGCGGGCTTCGCGCTGCACGAGTACGACGTGACCAACTACCTGCACGTGCCCGGCCCGGTCGACGACATCCTCCACTTCGCCTCGCCCGCCTCGCCAGCGGACTACCTGCGGTGGCCGATCCACACCCTCAAGGTCGGCAGCCTCGGCACCCACAAGGCGCTGGGGATGGCGCGGGCCACCGGGGCGCGGCTGCTGCTCGCCTCCACCAGCGAGGTCTATGGCGACCCGCTCATCAACCCTCAGCCCGAGACCTACCGCGGCAACGTGGATCCGGTCGGGCCGCGCGGGGTGTACGACGAGGCCAAGCGCTTCGCCGAGGCCCTCACCCTGGCGTATCACCGCGAGCACGGGGTGGCGGTGCGCATCGCGCGCATCTTCAACTGCTACGGGCCGTCCATGCGCCTCGACGACGGGCGGGCGGTGCCCGCCTTCTTCGCGGCGGCGCTGCGCGGCGAGCCGCTGCCGGTGCTCGGCGACGGGCTGCAGACCCGCTCGCTGTGCTACGTCGACGACCTGGTCGACGGGCTGCTGCGCCTGCTCGCCAGCGACGTGATCGGGCCGGTGAACCTCGGCAACCCGCACGAGGTCACCGTCCTCCAGCTCGCCCACGCGGTCCAGGAGGCGGTCGGCGCTCACCCCGGGGTCGTCCACCACCCGGCCGCGCCCGACGACCCGCGCGTGCGCCGCCCTGACACCAGCCTCGCCGAGCGCGCGCTGGGCTGGCAGGCCACGACGCCGCTGGCCGAGGGGCTGGCGCGCACCACCCCCTGGTTCCGCGAGCGGCTCGGCGCGAGCGACTAGGGGCGCGGCCGCCGAGCCGCGCGGGCCGGCGATGCCGTCCCGCGGCTCACCCGATCTCGTGGGGGCGGCGGACCACGACCACCGCGGTGTCGTCGGTGGTGCCGCCGCCGGTCCACTCCTGCACCCCGGTCCACACCGCGTCGGCCATGGCCTGGGCGTCGTGGTGCGGAGCGTGACGCAGCAGCGCGACCAGGCCGCCGGCGCCGAGCAGCCGGTTGTCGCGGGCGCGGCGCGCCTCGGTCACCCCGTCGGTGTAGAGCACCAGGGACTCCCCTGGGGCGAGCCGCACCGGCGACTCGGTGTAGCGCGCGGTCGGGTCGATCCCCGCGGGCAGGTCCACCGTCACCGGGACCTGCTCGATGCCCTGGTGACCGACCCGCATCGGCGGCGGGTGCCCGGCCACGGTGATGCCGCCCGCACCCGACAGCGGATCCAGCAGCAGATAGGCGATCGTGACGAACCGCTCCGGGCTGGTCTGGTCCGCGACGGCTCCGTTGAGCATGGTCATGACGGTGGAGGGGGCGCTGCCGTGCAGGGCGTAGGCGCGCAGGCTGTGCACAGCCATGGCGGTGAGGCTGGCCGCCTCGACGCCCTTGCCGGACACGTCGCCGCAGCCGATGCCCACCCGCCCGTCGTCGGTGCGCAGCACGTCGAAGAAGTCCCCGCCCACGTCGACGCCGGCGGTGGCCGAGCGGTACACCCAGCCGAGGTCGAGCCCGCCGGCCCGCTCGGGCACATCGCGGGGGCGCAGCTCCTGCTGCAGGGCGTCGACGACCCGGCGGGCCTGGGCGTGCAGGGTCGTCTGGTGCAGCGCCGCGGCGAAGCTCTGCACCAGCGTGGCCAGCACACCGTCGACGAGCGAGCCCAGCGGCTGCTCGTGGTAGACCCCCACCACGCCGCCGGCAGGATCGGGCACGTCGATCAGCCACACCCGGCGACCGGGCCAGCTGCTCGCGGCCGAGGCAGCGCCCGCGCGCGCCAGCGCCGGGGGCAGCACGCCGGCGTCGAGCTTGGCCGCCATGCTCGTGGGCGACAGCGAGCGCACCGCCTCGATGACCTGACCGGGCAGTCCCCGGCTGGAGGCCAGGGCGAGCCCCGCGTCCTGGGACTCCTGGGACTCGGAGGGCAGCCACAGCGCCGCACCAGCGAAGCCGAGCTCGTCGACCAGGGCGGTGAGGAAGCGCTCCCGCAGGCTGTCCGGATCGACCGAGCCCACCAGCGACGACGACGTCGACACCGTCGCGCGCAGCAGGCGCTCGAGGTCGACGCGCTCGCGCGCGTGCTCGACGCGATCGAGGGCGAGCGCGGCGACGTCGGCGACCTGGTGCAGCCGCTCCTCGGCGGCGCCGTCGAACGCGTCTGGTCCCTCCTCCGCGTCGCCGACGACGAGCAGGCCGGCGCGGCGTCCTGCGACGGGCACCCCGACGACCAGCCCGCGTCGCCAGCCGAGGTCGCGCAGCAGCGGGTGTGGCGCAGCGCCGGGCTCGTCCCAGGTCAACCCGGCGCGTCCCAGCGCGGTGCGCCACAGCGGCGAGGTCAGCTGGTCCAGGACGAGGGGCTCCTCGGGTTCCCCGACCCCGGCACAGGCCTGCCAGCGGAAGGTGGCGCTGCCGTCGCTGTGCAGCAGCGCTGCCGCGGTGGCGCCGGTCGCCGAACGGGCGGTGTCCACGATCGCCGTGCCCGCCTCGACCGGCTCGGTCGCCCGAGCCACCAGCGCGAGGAGCCCGGCCACGGGCGCGTCCTCGGCGCCGGACAGGGCCGGCCTTCCCTCGGCATCCAGCGCGCTGCGGGCCTTGACCACCCTTGTGGCCCCCTCCACGACGTCGGGCGGGCGGGTGACGGGAGCGCCCCGCCCGCATGCCGACGCCCATGGTAGAGCCCGCCAGCGGGGCCGCTGACGGGGCCCGCTGGCCGAGTCGCTGGCGCGGCTCGCGCCCACCGGCCGCGCGCATCCCGGCCCGTCACACACGCGACGGGGCGGCCCGAGGGGCCGCCCCGTCACGGACAGGGAGGATGGTGAGTGGCGCGAGGCCTAGAAGCCCATGCCGCCCATGCCCTCCATGCCGTGGTCGTGGCCACCGCCGCCACCCGAGCTCTCCTCGGGCTTGTCAGCGATGAGGGTCTCGGTGGTCAGCAACATGGCGGCGATGCTGGCGGCGTTCTCCAACGCCGAGCGCACCACCTTCGCCGGGTCGATGACGCCGAACTCGATCATGTCGCCGTAGTCGCCGGTGAGGGCGTTCAGGCCGTGCCCCGGTGAGAGGTCACGGACCTTCTCGACCACGACCGAGCCCTCGAGACCCGCGTTGTGGGCGATCCAGTACAGCGGCGAGGACAGCGCGCGCCGGACGATCTGGGCGCCGGTGGCCTGATCGCCCTCGAGGTCGAGCTTGTCGATGGCCTTGGCGGACTGCAGCAGCGAGATCCCGCCACCACCGACGATGCCCTCCTCGACCGCCGCACGGGTGGCCGACAGGGCGTCCTCGATGCGGTGCTTCTTCTCCTTGAGCTCCACCTCGGTGGCCGCGCCGACCTTGACGACCGCGACGCCGCCGGAGAGCTTGGCGAGGCGCTCCTGGAGCTTCTCGCGGTCCCAGTCGGAGTCGGTGAGCTCGATCTCGTTCTTGATCTGCTGGACGCGGCCCTTGATGTCCTCGTCGTCCCCGGCGCCCTCGACGATGGGGGTCTCGTCCTTGGTGATCGTCACCTTGCGGGCCTGACCGAGCAGGTCGATGGTCGCGTTCTCCAGCTTGAGACCGACCTCCTCGCTGATGACCTGCGCGCCGGTGAGGGTCGCGATGTCCTGCAGCATCGCCTTGCGGCGGTCACCGAAGCCCGGCGCCTTGACCGCAGCGCTCTGGAAGGTGCCGCGGATCTTGTTGACCACCAGGGTCGCCAGGGCCTCGCCCTCGACGTCCTCGGCGATGATCAGCAGCGGCTTGCCGGCCTGCATCACCTTCTCGAGGACCGGAAGCATGTCCTGGACCGCCGAGATCTTCTGGTTGGCGATCAGGATGTAGGGGTCGTTGAACTCGACCTCCATCCGGTCGCTGTCGGTGACCATGTAGGGCGACACGTAGCCCTTGTCGAACTGCATGCCCTCGACGAAGTCGAGCTCGAGGCCGAACGTCTGGCCCTCCTCGACGGTGATGACGCCGTCCTTGCCGACCTTGTCCATCGCCTCGGCGATGGTGCGGCCGACCTCCTCCTCGTTGTTGGCGGAGATGGAGGCGACGTGGGCGATCTCGCCCTCGGTCTCGATCTCGCGGGCGCTGGAGCGGATGTCCTCCACCACGCGCTCGACGGCAGCGTCGATGCCACGCTTGAGCATCATCGGGTTGGCGCCGGCCGCCACGTTGCGCAGGCCCTCCTTGACCATGGCCTGGGCCAGGACGGTGGCGGTGGTGGTGCCATCGCCCGCCACGTCGTTGGTCTTGGTGGCGACCTCCTTGGCGAGCTGGGCGCCCATGTTCTCGTAGGTGTCCTCGAGCTCGATCTCACGCGCGACGGTGACCCCGTCCTTGGTGATGGTCGGCGAGCCCCACTGCTTGGAGAGGACCACGTTGCGGCCCTTGGGGCCGAGGGTGACCTTGACGGCGTCGGCGAGCTGGTTGACGCCGCTCTCGAGCTTGCGCCGTGCGCTCTCGTGGTAGGTGAGCTGCTTTGCCATGTCGTACCTCCTGGTGCCGTGATGTGCTGCAGACGTGAGCGGTGCGCGCCCGGATCGACCCGGGCTGGCGCGATCAGCGCTCGACGACCGCGAGGATGTCGCGTGCCGAGAGGATCAGGTAGGTCTCCCCGTCGAGCTTGACCTCGGTCCCGCCGTACTTCGAGTACACCACCGTGTCGCCCTCGGACACGTCGATCGGGATCCGGTCGCCTGAGTCGGACACGCGGCCCGGACCCACCGCGAGCACCTTGCCCTGCTGCGGCTTCTCCTTGGCCGTGTCGGGGATGACCAGGCCGCTTGCGGTGGTCTCCTCCGCTTCGATGGTCTGCACCACGACGCGGTCGTCCAGGGGCTTGAGCGCCACGCTGCTAGCCGTCGCAGTCGCCATGGCTCCTCCTTCTCGTGCTCGGCGCGGGCACGTGCGTGCCGCGCGGGATCGTGCTCGGAATGCTCCTCGGTGCGGGGCCCACAGCGATGCCGCCGGGCAACCCGTTGGCACTCGGGCTCTTCCGGTGCCAGCGCGACGCTAGCAACCGGGCGGCCGACCTGCAAGATAACCGCCCTGACTGCGCTAAAACATGAGCCCTACACGCTCAAGTACCACTCTTCGCGCTGGGCCACGCCCTCTGCCCACGCCCTGCAGGCCGGGGGATCACAGAGCGTGACGTACGTGGTATCGTTCCGCTCTCGGTGGACCTGTCCCGACCCGGGACGGGGTCACAGCCAAGGGGTGCAGTCATGAACGACTACCAGCGACAGCTCGGAGCGCGCCTGCGCGCCATCCGGCGACAGCAGGGCATGACCCTGCAGGACGTCGAAGCCGCCTCGGACGGCCGGTGGAAGGCCGTGGTCGTCGGGTCCTACGAGCGCGGCGACCGGGCGCTGTCGGTGGCCAAGCTCGCCGAGCTCGGCGAGTTCTACGGGGTGCCGGTCTCGGCGCTGCTGCCCGAGAGCGAGCGGGACGTCGACACCACCGCCTCCGCGGGGCGCACGCATGCCACGCTCGACCTGCGAGCGCTCGAGCGGCAGGACCTGGACCCCGAGCTCCAGCCGCTCGCGCGCTTCGCCAACACGATCCAGCGCCAGCGCGGTGACTACAACGGCACGGTGCTGACGATCCGCGCCGAGGACCTGCGAGCCCTGTCGGTGGTCTTCTCGGTCGACATGGAGGAGCTGATGGCGCGCCTGGACGAGGAGGGCGTGCTCGTCGAGGCGTGAGCGCGCTGCGCGGGTCTCACCGCAGCGCCAGCGTCCAGCGGCCGCGGTCGACGAAGCCGGCGCGCCGGTAGGCAGCGATCGCTGCGGCGTTGTCGGCGCGCACGTGCAGCGTCACCCCCGGCAGGCCCTGCCGCAGCAGGCCGGCCGCGACCGCGCCGACCGCGCGGGTGGCGATCCCGCGACCGCGCGCCTCCTCGCTGACGTACACCCCGGCGATCTGGGCACCGCGCGTCCGGGAGCGCAGCGACACGTCGACCTTGGCCACCACCCGACCGCGATCGGCCACGACCCACGTGTCACCGCCGGCGACGCTGTCGCGCAGGCGAGCGCGCACCGAGCCGCGCGCCGACTCGGGTATCGGCGGGCCCATGGCGTCCTCGACGTGCAGCCGGCACGCGAGGTCCACCAGCACGTCGAGGTCACGCTGGTCGGCGGGGCGCAGCCCGGGTGGGGCGGGCAGGTCGATGACCTCGGTGCAGACCATGAAGCGCTGCTCGCGCGCGCGAGGCCGCCGGCGGAACAGCCCGCGGCCGACCTCGGCGAGCAACGCCTCGCCCAGCTCCGAGGGGCCGACCAGCACCCGCCAGCCGAGGTCGCCGGCGACCTCGGCCAGCGCCGGTGCCGCGCGCGGATCGCCAGCGGGCATGATCGTCCCGCTGCCCGCGGCGTACAGCACGCCGACCGGGCGCTCGACCGGCCAGACCATCAGGCGGTCCAGCTCGCCGCGGTCCAGCGCCTGCAAGGGGAACTGGTGGGCCAGCACCCCGGCCAGATCGCGGCGCCCATCCGGTCCGCGCTCCAGCAGCTCTCGCGCAGCCTCGGCGTCGACCGGACGCAGCCGGCCGGCAGTCGGCTCGGTGGCGGTCATCGCCAGGCCTCCGGGAGGTCGGGCAGCACCAGGCCGTCCAGGGCGAGCCCGGCATCGGCCGACAGCCCGAGCTCGCTGCGCTGCCCGTCGGCGAGGCGGTTCGCGCCCGCCGCGGCGATCATCGCGCCGTTGTCGGTGCACAGCGCCGGGCTGGGCAGCAGCAGCCGACGGTCGGTGGCCTCGCACGCCTGCCGCATGCGCTCGCGCAGCCGCGAGTTCGCGGCCACCCCGCCGACCACCAGCACGTCACCGACGTCGTGCGCCTCGGCTGCGGCCAGCGTCTTGGCGACCTGCACGTCCACGATCGCCTCCTGGAAGGAGGCGGCGACGTCAGCGACGGGGACCTCGCGCCCGGCGGCCTCACGGCGGCGCAGCTCGCGCACCACCGCGGTCTTGAGGCCCGACAGGGAGAAGTCGAAGCCGCCCTCGTCCAGCATCGCGCGCGGGAAGGCGATCGCCTCGGCGTCGCCCGACAGCGACAGCCGGTCGATCTCGGGGCCGCCGGGATAGCCCAGGCCGAGGAACCGGGCGATCTTGTCGTAGGCCTCCCCGGCCGCGTCGTCGATGGTCGCGCCGAGCTCGCGCATCCGCCCCTGCGCGTCCAGCAGCAGCAGCGCGGTGTGACCGCCCGAGACCACCAGCGCCACCAGCGGCCGCGGCAGGCGACCGAGCTCCAGCTGCGCGGCGCAGACATGGCCCTCGAGGTGGTTGACCCCGATCAGGTCGCGGTCGTGGGCCAGCGCGATCCCCTTTGCAGCGCTGACGCCGACCAGCAGCGCGCCGACCAGCCCCGGGCCGGAGGCGACCGCCACGGCGTCCAGGTCGTCGTAGGTGGCTCCGGCCTCCACCAGCGCCCGGTCGATGGTGGGCACGAGCAGCTCCAGGTGCGCCCGGGCGGCCACCTCGGGGACCACCCCTCCGTAGGGGCGGTGGCGCTCGATCTGCGAGCCGATGACGTTCGAGCGCACCGTCACCCCGTCGGCGACGATGGCCACCGCGGTCTCGTCGCAGCTGGTCTCGATGCCAAGCGTCAGCACGGGCGGGCCTCGCCGGGATCGTCGCGGGCGGTGGGCGCGGCCCGGGCGTCGTCGGCCGGGCGCCACATGATGATGGCATCGTCGGGCGGCTCGGTGTAGTAGCCCGGTCGTCGCCCTGCCTCGTGGAACCCGGCGCCGGCGTACAGGCGCCGCGCCGCGCTGTTGGCGCTGCGGACCTCCAGCGTCGTCGGGCCCCAGCCGCGCGCGCTGACCTGGTCCAGCAGCGCGACGAGCAGGCGCCGCCCCAGACCGCGGCCCTGCCAGGCGGGGGCCACCGCGAGGTTGGTGACGTGCGCGCTGTCGGGACGCTGCTGGACTCCGCCGAAGCCGACCACGGCGGCACGCGACCACCGGTCCCCACGCTCGGCGAGCGCCGCCAGGTAGCAGCGCTGCTGCGGGTCCTCGAGCTCGCGGGCGAGCAGCGCCACCGGCCACGGCCGCGCCGAGACCGCCTGGTCCACCGCGGCGGCCCCGCGCAGGTGTCGGGCGGTGAGCTTGACCAGGCGCACCGCGGCGACCGCCTCGTCGCCGGGCGGCGTAGCGCGCAGATCCTCCGCGTCGCCCACGCGGGCCGCGGGCCTCACGGCGCGCCCTTCTGGGCCGCGGGCCTCACGGCGCGCCCTCCTGGACCGCGGGCGCCCCGCCGTGACCGCCGTGCAGCGCGCCGCGCTCCTGCCAGCCGATCTTGGCGTCGGGACGACGCAGGTAGATGGGGGCGAGCTCCTCGGGGCGCTGGGTCTCGTGACGCGCGAAGCGCGGGCGCGCCAGCGCGAGCAGGCTCTCGGCAGAGGGGTAGGCGGCCGCCTCGTCGGCGATCGCGGCGCGCGTGGCGCTCAGCACCTCCCGGTGGGCCAGCGCCCCGTCGCCGACGCACAGGACCTCCTCGCGGTCGGCCTCGAGCTCGCCGGCCAGGCGCTCGGGCGGTCCGAGCGCCAGCTCGGTGCGCCGCTGCACCCCACCCGGTGCGGGCTGGTAGCGCGCCCACGCCACCTCACCGCGGCGCGCGTCGATGACCGCGCAGATGCTGCGACGCGTGTGGCGCGCGGCGAACGCGACCAGGTCCAGCGACGCAAGCCCCACCACGGGCAGGCCGCGCGCGTGCGCGAGGGCTTGGGCGGTGGCGATGCCCACGCGCATGCCGGTGAACAGCCCGGGGCCAAGGCTGACCGCCACGCCGGTGAGCGCGTCGAGGTCGATGCCGGCCTCGCGACGGCAGAAGTCGATGGCGGGTGCGACGAACTCGCCGTGGCGTCCGTGGCGCCCGGTGCGCGCGCTGGCCAGCAGCCCCGTGTCACCGGCGATGGCGACGCTGGCGTGACGGGTGGTCGTCTCCAGCCCCAGCAGCACGCTTCAGCGCTCCCTTGTCTCGTCGGTGGTCCCGCCCGACGCGGTCCGGGTGGTCGCGGCGCGGCCGCCGGCGGCGTCAGCGGCATCGGCGGCATCGGCGCGCCACGGCGCCAGGGCCGCAGCGACGGCCTCGAGCCGTGCGCGCCAGCCCTCGCCACGGGCGCGCAGCACGATCCGCCGGGCAGCGTCGACCTCGTCGCGACTGGTGAGCTCGACATCGAGGTGGTCGGCAGGCAGCAGCGGGCGCATCGCGTCGCCCCACTCGATGAACGTGACGCGCTGCCCGTCGGTGGCCTGCTCGAAGCCGAGGTCGAGCACCTCGCCGAGGTCGTCGAGCCGGTAGACGTCCAGGTGGAGCACCGGCACCCGGCCGTCGTAGTCGCGCCGCAGCAGGAAAGACGGGCTGGTCACGCGCGCGGTGACGCCGAGCCCGCGGGCGGCGCCCTGCACGAAGCAGGTCTTGCCGGCGCCGAGCTCGCCGCTGAGCGCGATGACGTCGCCAGGGTGCAGGTGCTCGGCGAGCCGGGCAGCCAGGCGGCGGGTCTCGGCCGGACCCTCGGTGGTCAGGGCGAGCGTGGCGCTCACGGCGCTGCGCCCGGGTCGAGCCCCGCGCGGGAGGCGGCGATGGTCGCGTGCTGGCTCACACCGGCGAGTGTAGTCGCGCGCCGCGCCGCCCCCAGGCCCGAACGACCCTCCGTGCGGGTGGTGCTCGGCCGAGCCCGGCGCGTCAGGCGACCACCAGCTCGACCCCGGCGATGGTGGCCAGCGCCGCGGCGATCGCCCACAGCGTGGTGCCCACGGTGATCCACACGATGGCGGGGCGGCGCGGCACCCCGCTGGTGACTGCCACGAGCGCGGCCAGCTGGGTGCCCAGCACCACCGGTCCGAGCGCCGCCAGACCCGACAGCCCCCACCGGCGCCAGACCCGCTGGGCGCGTCCCTGCCCGCTGGTGTCGGCTGTGGGCGCGGTGCCCGCGGGGTCAGCGGAGGCGCTCGCGGGGGTCGCCGCGTGGTGCGCCGTGCCGAGAGCAGCGGAGGCAGGCGCGGCAGACGCAGGGGCGGCGGCGGCGACGCCGAGCTCGGCGGTCGCCGACTCGGTCGTGGCCCGCCGGCGGGCGCGGCGGCGCTGCCAGGCGCCACGCAGGCGCTCGCCTGCGACCGCGGCGAGCACCACGGTCGAGAGGTTGCCGAGCAGGGCCACGAGCGTCACCGGCACGGCGGGCAGGCCGAACAGGATCGCCGGAGGGATCACCACGATCGCCTCCAGCCAGGGGATGGCACCGCCGAGGGCGACGGCCGCGTAGGCGGCCAGCTCCGTGACGCTCATCGTCCCAGGCTAGGAGCGCACGACAGCGGCGCGCACCGCGGTGGCAACCGCCCGGGCGGCCAGGTGGGCGACGAGGTCCACCGGCGCTGCGCCGGACGGTGGGCGCTGCGACGTGCCCGACCCGGTCGCCAGGCAGAACAGCGCGTCACCGTCGAGGCTGGTGTGGGCCGGGTCGACTGCGCGTGCCACGCCGGTGTGGGCGAGGTCGGCCACGCGGCAGGCCTGCGCCTTGTCCAGGGCGGCGTCGGTGACCACGCAGCCGATGACGGTGTGCTGGCCGGGGCCGGGGCCGTCCTCGACAAGCGCCTCCAGCGGGGCCGAGGGGAACCGCGGGTGATCGGACGGCGCCTGCGAGCCGGCGAGGACGCGTCCGTGGGCATCGGTGACGTCACCGAGGGCGTTGACGGCCACCAGCGCGCCGACGGTGACCGCGCCGTCGCGCTCCACGGCGGCTCCCTGACCGGCCGGACTGCGCCAGGTCAGGCCGGCGGTCTTGCCGACGCTGCAGCCGGCGCCGACACCGACGGGGCCGCTGGTCGGCTCGGCGGTGGTCGCCGCCGCGCAGGCCGCGCGCCCGCTGGCCGCATCGGGGCGGGCACCGGGCTGCTCGAGGAGGTCGAACACGATGGCCGCACCGACGATCGGCACGGCCGCCGTCGGCGTGGGGTGACCGCGGCCGCGCTCCTCGAGCCAGCCCATCACCCCGTCAGCGGCGGCCAGGCCGAACGCGCTGCCGCCGGACAGCAGCACCGCGTCGCAGCTGGTCACCGCCCCGGCGGGGCCGAGCGCGGCTGCCTCGCGCGTGCCCGGCGCCGCCCCGCGCACGGCGATGCCCCCGACGGTGCCCGGCGGCGGGAGCACCACGGTGCACCCGGTGTGACCCTCCGGGTGGGTCCAGGTCCCCACGGCGACCTCGTCGCTGCCCAGCGCCATCGCGCACCGCCTCCCCACTCGGACCTGTCCGACGCCTAGGTGGCGCGACCGCCGCCCACGTACACGCGGGGCACGCGACGTCCGACACCGCAGACGACCTCGTAGTTGATGGTGCCGAGCCACTCGGCCCAGTCGTCGGCGGTCACCTCGGCCTGCCCCTGGCGGCCGATCAGCACGACCTCGTCGCCGGCCACGGCGTCCTCGTCGCCGAGGTCGACCATGAACTGGTCCATGCACACCGTCCCCACCATCGGCGCGCGCCGGCCGCGGCACACCACCTCGCCGGTGTTGGTCAGGGCGCGGGTGACGCCGTCGGCGTAGCCGGCCGGCACCGTCACGACCGTGGTGTCGCGCGGGGCGGTCCACCGCAGCCCATAGCTGACCGCCTCCCCGGCGGCCAGGCGCTTGACGAGCGCGGCCCGCGAGCACCACCGCAGGGCCGGGCGCAGCGGCACGTCCCCAGCCATCCCCGGCGCTGGCTCCAGCCCGTAGACCGCCAGCCCCGGGCGTACCAGGTCGTAGTGGGTCTCGGGTGCCCGGAGCGTGGCCGCGCTGTTGGCCAGGTGCACCTGCGGCGGCGCGACCCCCAGCGACCGGGCCAGCTCCAGCGCCTGCGCGAAGCGGTCGTGCTGCTCGGCCACGAACGGGTGGTCGGGCTCGTCGGCCAGGGCGAAGTGACTCCACAGCCCCGTCATGCGCACCCACGAGTCGTCGCGCACCCGTCGCAGCGCGGTGTCCCACTCCCCGTCGGGCACACCGACCCGGCGCATGCCGGTGTCGAGCTTGAGGTGAACCTCGAGGGTCGTGCTGATCGCGCGGGCGTAGCTCGAGGCCGCCGCGAAGAACTCGCTGCTGTAGACCGTCGGGGTCAGGCGCGACTCGACCATGGCGGGCAGCGCCGGCGAGGGCGGCTCGGTCAGCACCAGGATCGGTGCGGTGATGCCGGCGGCCCGCAGCGCCTCGCCCTCCTCGACCAGGGCCACCGCGAGCCAGTCGGCGCCGCCGGCCAGCGCGGCCCGCGCCGCGGGGATCATGCCGTGGCCGTACGCGTCGGCCTTGACCACCGCCATCAGGCCCGGGGCGGCTGCGTGGGCCTTCAGCGCGGCCACGTTGCCGGTGATCGCGTCGAGGTCGACCTCGGCCCAGGTGGGCCGGTGACGCGGCGGGCCGAGCTCGCTCGTCGACGCGACGGCGCGATCGCGCTCGGTGCGTGCGAGCGGGTCACCGGAGAGGATGCGCGTGGTGGCGGAGCCGGGCGGTGCGTCGGTCATCGCGTGCCTGCCAAGTCGGTGAGCGCGGTCGGGACGGCGCTCGCCACCTGACCGGCGGTCAGCGAGCGCGCGTGCGACGCCGCTGCGGCGAGCTCGCCAGCGCGTCCGTGCAGCCAGGTCACGGCCGCGGCCGTGGCGGCAGGGCCAGCGGCGGCGGGTGCGCGGTCGGCCGTCGACGCAGCGTCCAGCGGTCGGGCGGCGAGACCCGCCGCCAGCATGCCGGCCAGCACGTCGCCCGTACCACCGGTGGCGAGCTCGACCCCGCCGGTGGGCGTGACCCAGCAGCGCCGGTCCGGTCCGGCCACGACGGTGCCCGGCCCCTTGGCGACCAGCACCGCGTCCCACCGCTCGGCGCGGTCGGGCGCGAGGTCGAGGCGCTCGCCCAGCGCGTCGTCGACCCCGGTGAGGCGGGCGAGCTCCCCGGCGTGCGGGGTCAGCACCAGCGGGTCCGGGGCGGCCCGCCGCAGCCGGTCGGGATCGTCAGCGACCGCGGTGAGGCCGTCGGCGTCCAGCACGGTGGGCAGCGCGACGCGCGCCAGCAGCGCGCGCACGAGGCTGCGAGCGCCGTCGCTGTCGCCGAGGCCCGGCCCGATGACCAGCGCGTCGCTGCGCGCGCACGTCTGCGCGGCGACCTCGGCCGCCTCGGCGGCGCTGTTGGGCAGCGCCACCGTGAGGGCCTCGGGCACCAGGCCGGCCACCACGTCGCGGACGCTGGCCGAGGTGGCGATCTGCACCAGGCCGGCTCCCAGCGCCTGCGCGCCCCACCCAGCCAGCGCGGCGGCGCCGCTCATGCCCGGCGAGCCCGCGACGATGGTCACCACCCCGCGGCTGCGCTTGTGGCTGGTGGGGCTGGGCTCCGGCAGGGTCCGAGCCACGTCGGCCGGCTCGAGGATCCGCGCGGCCGGGACATCTCCGGGCTCGACGATGCCCAGGTCACCGACCTCGACCCGGCCAGCCAGCCCTCGGGCCGGCGGCAGCCACAGCCCGACCTTGTCGGCCCCCAGCGTGACGGTGCGGTCCGCGCGGACAGCGGGCTCGAGGGCCGCCCCCGTGCGAGCGTCCACCCCGCTGGGCGCGTCGCAGGCCACCACACGCGCGTCGGTGCGGGCCAGCGCGGCGATCGCGTCAGCCTCGGGGGAGCGCGGCGCGCCCTGCGCGCCGGTGCCGAGCAGGCAGTCCACGGCGACCTCGGCGCCAGCGAGCGCCCGCTGCACGTCGGTGGTCACGGTGATGCCGCGGGCGCGGGCCCGCGCGCACATCGCCGCGGGCAGCCCCGTCAGCGTGTCGGGCTCGTGGACGCTGCACACGACCGGGTGGGCGCCACGCTCGGCGAGGCGCACCGCGGCGGCGAAGCCGTCGCCGCCGTTGTTGCCCTTGCCGGCGAGCACCGCGACGCGCAGCCCGTAGGCCCGGCCGCCCTCGGCCAGCACCCCGCGGGCCAGATGGCCCGCGGCACGCTCCATCAGCGCGGCCTCGTCGATCCCGTGCGCGAAGGCGCGCCGGTCCATGGCGCGGACGTCATCGGGGCTGAACAGCAGGCGCATGGGTGTCCGGGCTCGGTCGCGGTCGGTGCGGGTGCAGGGGTCGGGTGGCGGCGCGGCGGTCAGCGCGGGTTCAGGCGCACCCGGTGGCGCCGCGCGTCCTCGGCGACGCGGCTGACCGCGTAGTCGGCATCGACCACCTCGGTCTCGCCGGTGGCGCGCCAGGTCAGCTCCACGCGGCCGCCGGCGGCCTCGCGGCCGGCGGTGATGCGCCAGGGGAAGCCGATCAGCTCGGCGTCGGCGAACTTCACGCCCGGTCGCGCGTCGCGGTCGTCCCACACCGCATCGACGTCAGCGTCCAGCAGCTGGCCGGTGATGCGCTCGGCCAGGCCGTCCTGGTCGGGGTCGCCGGCGCGCACCGACACGACCACCGCGGTGTGCGGCGCCACGGCGGTGGGCCACACGATGCCCTTGTCGTCGTGGTGCTGCTCGACGACGGCCGCGGCCAGGCGCTCGATGCCGATCCCGTAGGAGCCCATCCACACGGGCCGCTCGACGCCGTCCGGGCCGGTGGCGCTCAGCCCCAGCGCCTCGCTGTAGCGCGTGCCGAGCAGGAACACGTGGCCCACCTCGACCGCGCGGGTCAACGACAGCGTGCCCCCGTCGGGTGCGGGGTCGCCGTCGGCGACGCGGTCGAGGTCGGCCAGCTCGGGCAGCGCGACGTCGCGGCCCCACCACACGTCGCGATGGTGGGTGTCGGTGGCGTTGCCGCCGCACACGAAGCCCTGGACCTCGGCGATGGCGTGGTCGCCGACCACGCGCACGTCCTCGGCCAGTCCCACCGGCCCGGCATAGCCCGGGTCGGCGTGGGTGGCGCTGCGGATCATCGCGGCATCGGCCATGGCGACCTCGACGGCGCCGGTGGCCTTGGCGAGCTTGCTCTCGTCGATCGAGCGGTCCCCGCGGCACAGCGCCGCGATGACCTCTTGGCCGCCCTCGGCGGTGGTGATCCCGTAGAGCAGGGTCTTGACCATGCGCTCGGGTGGGACGTCGGGCACGAAGGGCTGGAGGGTCTCCATGGTCGTGGCGCCCGGCGTCTCGACGGTGCTCATGGGCCGCTGCTCGGGTGCGGGCGGCGCGACCAGGGCTGCCCGGGCCACCTCGGTGTTGGCGCGGTAGGAGCCGGCGTCGCTCGAGGCCAAGAAGTCCTCGCCGATGCCGGCGGGGGCGAGGAACTCGGCCGACATGGTGCCGCCCATCGCGCCGACGTCGGCGTCGGCGCGCAGCGTGTCCAGTCCCACGCGCGCGAAGATCGCCGCGTAGGCCTCGGCGAGGCGCTCGTAGGTCTGCGCGGCCGAGGCCTCGTCGGCGTCGTAGGAGTAGGCGTCCTTCATCGTGAACTCCTTGGTGCGCAGGAGTCCCGACCTCGGACGCGGCTCGTCGCGGAACTTGGTGGCGATCTGGTACAGCACCATCGGCAGCTGGCGGTGCGAGCTGACGCCGTCGGCCGCGAACAGCGCGGCCTGCTCCTCGTGGGTGGGGCCGAGGCCGAGCTCGGCACCCGAGCGCGTGCGCGTGCGCAGCATGATCGGGTCGTCCTCGGTGAGAGTCTGCCAGCGGCCGCTGGCCTCCCACGGCTCGCGCGGCTGCAGGTGGGTGAAGCGCAGCTCCTGGCAGCCGAGGGCGTCGTGCTCCTCGCGGATGATGGCCTCGAGGCGCTGCAGGGTGCGCAGCAGCAGCGGGCCGACGGTGAACAGCCCCGCGCCGGCCTGCTGGAGCATGCCCGCACGGGCGAGCAGCTGGTGGCTGACGGCGCTGGCATCGGCCGGTGGCTCGCGACGCGTGGCGATCAGCTGGTTGGACAGACGCCGCATCGGCACGTCACCTCCTGGTCGGCTGGTCCCGCCGCGCCCGGCAGCGAAAGGCTCCGGGCACCTGGCCCGGAGCGTGGCGGACGCCATGCCGGCGCCGGCGCAGCGCACCGCAACGGTAGCGAACGCGACGAGCGCGCGTCGACCCGACCCCGTGCGGGGCCGAGGTGTGGGCGGTTCGGCCGGTATCCCGGCCGAACCGCCCACACCCGCCGGTCGGTGCGAGACTGCGGTGCCCAGGCAGCCAGGCCACGACGAGAGGACGCAGCGATGGTCGAGCGACAGCGGGTGCGCTCGGGCTCGCCCTACGAGCCGGCCGTGGGCTTCAGCCGCGCGGTGCGCGTGGGCGAGCGCGTGCTGGTCGCGGGCACCGGGCCGGTGCAGCCCGACGGGTCGTGCCCGCCCGACGCCACCGCCCAGGCCGAGCGGATCATGGAGATCATCACCGCGGCCCTGGCCGAGGCGGGCGCGCGCCCCGAGGAGGTCGTGCGCTCGCGCATGCTCCTGACCCACGCCGAGGACGCCGACGCCGTCGGCGAGGTCCACCGCGCGCACCTCGGGGCCGCCGCACCGGCGGCGACGATGGCGGTGGTCGCCGGGCTCGCCGACCCGCGCTGGCGCGTGGAGATCGAGGTCGAGGCCGTGATCGGCGCGACCTAGCCCGACGCGACCTAGCCCGACGCCACCGGACCCGGCGCGCGCGAGCCCGACGCCACCACGAAGGCCAGGCCGAGCTCTGCGGAGGTCGACAGGGACGCCTGCAGGTCGGCCACGCCGCGCGCCGCCGCCACCTCGGCGGCGCCGCGGTGGAGGACGATCTCGGGCTTGCCGCGACGGTCGGGCACCACCTCGACGTCGCAGAAGGCGAAGCCGGCGATCCCGGTGCCCAGCGCCTTGGCCACGGCCTCCTTGGCCGCGAACCGCGCCGCCAGCTCGGGCACGCGCCAGCGGCCATCGGCCGTGGTGCAGCGCCGGCGCTCCTGCGGGGTCCAGACGCGCGCGAGCAGCGCTGGGGTGCGGGTGATCGCGCGGCGCACGCGGGCGATCTCCACGGCGTCGACCCCGACGCCCACCACCGCGCCCGCCACGGCCCTACTCGACCGTGACGGTCTTGGCGAGGTTGCGCGGCTGGTCGACGTCGCGGTCCAGGGCCACGGCGACGTGGTAGGCCAGCAGCTGCAGCGGGACCACAGCGAGGATGGGCGCGAGCAGCTCGTGCACGTCGGGCAGGGCGATCACGTGGTCAGCGGCGGCTGCGATCTCCGGGTCGCCCTCGGTGGCCAGCGCCACCACGACCGCGCCGCGGGCGCGGACCTCGGCGAGGTTGGACAGCAGCTTGGACCGCACGTGGCTGCGGGTGGCGATGGCGATCACCGGCCCGCCGTCGTCGATCAGCGCGATGGGGCCGTGCTTCATCTCGCCCGCGGGGAAGCCCTCGGCGTGGAGGTAGCTGATCTCCTTGAGCTTCAGGGCGCCCTCCAGCGCGATCGGCAGCCCGGCGTGGCGAGCGATGAACATGAAGTAGTCGGCGCCGGCCAGCCGGTGGGCGAGCTCGGCGATGCGCTCGTCGTGGGCCAGCACCTGCTCCAGCAGAGGGCCGAGCGCCTCGAGGCGGGCGAACGCATCGGCGATCTCCTCGGGCAGCAGGGTGCGGCGCTCCTGGGCGAGGAACAGCGCCAGGACGTCGGCGGCCACCACCTGGGTGAGGAACGTCTTGGTGGCAGCCACCCCGATCTCGGGTCCGGCGCGGGTGTGGAGCACACCATCGGCCTGTCGTGCCAGCGTCGAGCCGACCACGTTGGTGACCGCCAGCACGGGCGCACGCTGGTCGCGCGCGTGGGCGGCGGCCGCGATCGTGTCGGTGGTCTCGCCGGACTGGCTGATGGCGATCACCAGCGTGTGCGGGTTGAGGATCGGATCGCGGTAGCGGAACTCGCTGGCGATCTCGACCTCCACGCCCAGGCGCGCCCAGTGCTCGATGGCGTAGCGGCCGACCATGCCGGCGTGGTAGCTGGTGCCGCACGCCACGACGTAGACCTTGTCGATGCGGCGCAGCTCGCCGTCAGCGAAGCGCTGCTCGTCCAGCGCCAGGGTCCCGTCCTCGCCCAGCCGGCCCAGCAGCGTGTCGGTGAGCGCCTGGGGCTGCTCGTAGATCTCTTTGAGCATGAAGTGCGGGTAGCCCTGCTTCTCCGCGGCGTCGACGTCCCAGTCGACCTTGTAGCGCACCCCCTCGCTCTCCTGACCGTCGAGGTCGCTCACCGCGATGCCGCCGGGGGTCAGCACGGCCAGCTGGCGGTCGAGCAGCACCTCGACATCACGGGTGTGGGCGATGAGCCCGGCGATGTCGGAGGCCAGCCAGCTGACCCCGTCGTCGTGGCCGAGGATGAGCGGCGCCCCGTAGCGCGCGGCCACGATCGTCTCGGGCTCGCCGACGTCCAGCACCGCCAGGGCGTACTGGCCCTCGAGCCGCCGCACGGCGCGTCGCAGGGCCTCGGCCAGCCGGCTGCCATCGGTGGTCGGCGCCGCGCCGTCGCCCGCGCTGAGGATGTCACGCTCGGCGGCCACGAGGTGGGCCACCAGCTCGGTGTCGGTCTCGCTGGCGAGCTCGACGCCGGCGGCCTGCAGCTCGGCGCGCAGCGCCTCGTGGTTCTCGATGATGCCGTTGTGCACCACCGCGAGGGAGCCGTCGCCGCTGACGTGGGGGTGGGAGTTGCGGTCGGTCGGCGCGCCGTGGGTGGCCCACCGGGTGTGCCCGATGCCGCTGCGTCCAGGCAGCGACTGCCCCTCGACCGCGTGGCGCAGGCTGGCGAGCTTGCCGGCCCGCTTGACCACGCGCAGCTCGGGGGCGGCCTGGGTGCCCGACACGATCGCCATGCCAGCCGAGTCGTAGCCGCGGTACTCGAGCGTGGCGAGCCCCTCGAGGACGACGTCGACGGCGTCGTCGCGGCCGGTGCAACCGATGATCCCGCACATGGCGGTGATCCTAACGGCAACCCGCGGGCTCTGGCGCCACGCCGCGGATGCGTCGCGGCCGGTCAGCGCCCGGCGGCGGCCTCGACGAGCCAGCCGGTCCCCGCGGCGGTGCGGACGTGTCCGGCGAGCCGGGCCTGGTGGCCCTGATCGACCAGGGCAGCGACGCACAGCCCAGCAGCGGCGGCGGCCTGCTCGCCGGGTGGTGCGGCGGCCGTCGGGTCGCCGGCGTCGTCGGCTGGGCGGCCTGCGGGCGGTGCCTGGCCGACCTCGGTCGCCGGCGGCACGAGCACCCGGGTGGGCGCGTCGTCAGCGGCCAGGTCCTCGCCGGTCAGCACGATCGGCTGCGCCCCGAGCACCTGTGCGACGCGCAGCGCCTGCGCCAGGTCGTCGGGCGGCACGGGCGCGCCGGTGAGCGCCGAGGGCGGCGCGGCGAGCGCGTGGGCGAGCATCCCCCGCCCGCGGGGGAACAGGTCGCGGGTGGCAGCGCGCTGCAGCGCGACCGCCCCCGGGCCGTCGCCACCGCCCGCGTCGGGCACGCCACGCACCCGCACGACCGGCACGCCGGCGGCCTTGTGGCGCACGACCTCGGCGACGCCCGCCAGCGCATCGGCGGTGGCGACCTCGGTCACCGACAGGGCCTGTCCGCCTCGGTCGCGGGTGCCGCGCTGGTCGTGCAGCGGGTGCAGCCCGGCGCACCCGATGGCGACGTCGGTCAGGCCCAGGCGCCAGGGTCGACCGAACGTGTCGGTGATGAGCACCGCCACGTCCGCGCCGAGGTGCTGTGCCAGCCCCGCGCGCAGCGACCGCGCGCTCGCGTCGGGGTCGTCGGGCAGCGCGACGAGGTGACCGGCCGGGGCGTTCGAGGCGTCCAGCCCGCCGTTGGCGCACACCAGCCCCTGCGGCGTCTCGGTGATCAGCACCCACGGCGTGTCGGCGACGATGCGGCGCGCCTGGGCGCGTGCGACGCGCCGGCGGGCGGCAGCGACGTCCTCGCCGGGCGGTAGCGGCACCAGCGCGCCCTCGGCCTTGGAGACGACCTTGTGGGCCACGCACACGACGTCGCCGTCGTGCAGCGCGGCGCGCGCGGCGATCAGCGCGGCCAGGTCGTCACCGGGGTGGATCTCTGGCAGCCCGGTGATCGGCGTGACCGCCAACCCGGCGGTCGGATCGGTGCTGGCCGCCTCGCCGCTTGTCGCGGCCCGGCGAGCCGCGGCGCCAGCCGCGTCGCTCATGGCGCTGCCGCGCGGAGCGTGGCCTCGGCCAGGGCGCTGGCGGCCTGGGCGTCACGCATGATCGCGTCGGTGACCACCGGGCGGACGCCCAGGGCGGTCACCGCCTCGGCTCGGTCGGCGTCGGCGGTGTCGAGCACCCAGGCGTCGAGCAGGTCGCGGTAGAGCTCGGCGACGGCGGCGGCGTCGACCTCGCAGCCCCACGCCGGCAGCAGCCGGTCGGCCATGCCACGCAGCACCCGCCCGCCGACGATGGGGGAGACGCCGACCACCGTCGAGGCGGTCAGCGCCGCACGGACGCCGGGCACCGCCAGGATCGGCGCCACCGAGACCACCGGGTTGGACGGGCACAGCACCACGAGGTCGGCGCTGGTGATCGCGGCGAGCACGCCTGGAGCGGGCAGGGCCTCTGACGCGCCGGCGAAGCGCACCGCCGCCGGCTCGGGCGCGGCGCGCTCGCCGACCCACCACTCCTGGAAGTGCAGGTCGCGGCCGTCGTCGGTGGCGATGCGGGTGACCAGCGGGTCGTCGGTGACCGGTCGGAGCGCGAACGGCAGGCCCCAGGCGGCGGCGAGCTCCGCGGTCACCTCCGACAGGGTCGCGCCCTCGCGCAGCTGGGCGGTGCGGTGCAGATGGGTGGCGAGGTCGCGGTCACCGAGCGTGAACCAGGCGGAGCGACCGTAGCGGGCGGCGAGCTCGTCGAGCACCACCGTGCTGTCGCCCGCACGGCCCCAGCCGCGCTCCTCGTCGATCCCGCCGCCGAGCGTGTAGGTGATCGTGTCGAGGTCGGGGCTGACGTGGAGCCCGTGGACGGTGAGGTCGTCGCCGACGTTGGCCACCACGGTGAGGCGGGCGGGGTCGAGCACGGCGACGAGCCCGCGCAGGAACCGGGCTGCTCCCACGCCGCCGGCGAGCGCGACGACGTGCCGGGGGTAGGTGCGCATGATGGGGCGATCCTAGGCCGTCGCCGGCGGATGACCCGACAGCAGCCGGGCGCACAGGCGCGCGGGCAGCGCGAGCCGCTCGAACGCGGCGAGGTCCACGCCGTAGCGCCCCACGCGCGGCGGTCCGGGCAGGTCGAGGTCGGCCAGCGTCGCGGTGGCGTCGTCGCCGATGCGGCGCACCACGAAGCCGCGGCGGCGGCGCCCGTCGCGGACCTCGGCGGTCAGGATGCCCTCGACGGGCGCGCCGCGGTCTGCCAGGTCGCGGGCGACGGCTGCCGCCACGGTGGTCTTGCCGCTGCCCGGCCGGCCTCGCACCACCTCGATCGCCATGTCGGCGTGGATCCTGGCACACCGCGGGGCCGCCGTCGCGGACCGCGCTCGTGCCGGGCATCGCCGACCACCTGGCTCGTGCCAGCGTCCCGGGCGGAGGCCCCCACCGCGCGCGGCGTCCCGTCAGGCCCCTGGCGCGTTACGCTCCGGCGGCGGCGCGGTCCGCGCGGCGCCGCGGCGCTGCGCGGACCTGCAGGACCGCGCGAGGCGACGAGCTGGTCGGAGAGAGACGCCATGGACAGCAGGTTTGCACGGGCCGTGGTCGCTGCCCCGCACGGCCAGGTGATGACGCCCGGCAGCGCGGCGGACGCAGCGTCGGCACCCCGAGCGAGCGCCGCACCGCCGCCGGGCCCGCCACCCCCCGGCGGACAGCCCCCCGGCGGACAGCCCCCAGGCGGACAGCCCCCCGGCGGACAGCCCCCAGGCGGACAGCCCCCCGGCGGACAGCCCCCCGGCGGACAGCCCCCAGGCGGACAGCCCCCAGGCGCCCCCCAGAGCGACCAGGACCGCACCTGGGCGATCGTGGCCCACCTGTCGGGGCTGGTCCAGCTGGTGGGCATCCCCTTCGCGCTCGGTCCGCTGGTGGTGTGGCTGCTGACGCGCGACCGCGGACCCTTCGCTCGCGACCAGGCCGTCGAGGCGCTGAACTTCAGCCTCTCGTTCCTGATCTACGGGGTCGCGCTGTTCGTGCTGGGCATCGCGCTGGCGCTGCCCACCGCAGGGCTTGCCGCCATCCCCGTGGCGCTCCTCGCGCTCGCGCTGGGCATCACCTGGTTCGTGCTGGTGATCATCGCCGCGGTCCGGACCAGCAGCGACCAGTGGTACCGCTATCCCCTGACGATCCGGATGGTCAGCAACCGGTAGGCCTACGGGCCTTGACGCGCACGACGGCGCGCCAGCTCCAGCGCGCCGCGTCCCTCACCCGCGCCCCAGCTCCCGGCGCACGACCGCGGCGAGGTCCGCGGCGACCGCCTCGGCCCGCTCGGTGGTGCCAGCCTCGACCATGACGCGCACCAGCGGCTCCGTCCCGGATGCCCGCAGCAGGACGCGACCGTTGTCGCCGAGGTCGTCCTCGGCCGCGTTGACCGCGTCCCAGAGCTGGTCAGCAGCGTCCAGGCGGTCGCGGTCGACGTCGCGGACGTTGACCAGCACCTGCGGCAGCCGCTCCACCACGCCGGCGAGCTCACGCAGCGGCTTGCCCTCGTGGCCCACCGCGGCGAGCAGGCGCACCGCGGTCAGCACCCCATCGCCGGTGGTGGCGTGATCACCGATGATGATGTGACCCGACTGCTCCCCGCCCAGGGGGTAGCCGCCCTCGAGCATGGCGGCCAGGACGTGGCGGTCACCGACCTTGGTGCGGATCACGCCGATGCCGTGCGCCTCCATCGCCTGGGTGAACCCGAGGTTGGTCATGACCGTGGTGACCACAGCATCGAGCCCGCTGCGCCGGTGGCGTCGCAAGGCGAGGATTCCCAGGATCTGGTCGCCGTCGACGACCGCACCGGTGTGGTCCACCGCGATGAGCCGGTCGGCGTCACCGTCGTGGGCCAGGCCGAGATCGGCGCCGGTGCTGACCACCGCGCTCGCCACCGCCTCGGGGTGGGTGGAGCCGCAGCCGACGTTGATGCGCGAGCCGTCGACCTCGGTGTGGATGGCCTGCACCTCGCAGCCCAGGCGGGCGAGCGCCTCGGGCGCGACCGTGGTGGCCGCACCGTTGGCGCAGTCCACGACCACGCGCAGGCCGGACAGGTCGATGTCGCAGGCGGACACCAGGTGTTGGAGGTAGGCCTCGACGGCCTGCGGCTCGGGGTGGGTGGTGCCGACCTCGGTCCCCACCGGCGGCTCGGCTGCCACATCGACGAGCTGCTCGACGCGCTGCTCCTGAGCGTCATCGAGCTTGTAGCCGTCGGCGCCGAACAGCTTGATGCCGTTGTCGGGCACGGGGTTGTGGCTGGCCGACAGCATCGCACCGGCGTCCGCGCCGAGGTGCGTCACGGCATAGGCGACGCCTGGGGTCGGCAGGATGCCCAGCGGCACCACGTCACCGCCGCCCGAGCAGAAGCCGGCGGTCAGCGCCGCCTGCAGCATCGGGCTGGACGGGCGCGGGTCGCGGCCGATGACGATGAGTGGCCGGGCGATGCCGCGCTCGCGGAGCGCGCGCGCCAGGGCGCGCCCCAGCGCGAGGGCGAGCTCGGGGGTCAGCTCGGTGTTGGCGACCCCCCGGACGCCATCGGTGCCGAACAGCCGTCCCATGGCGCGCATGGGGCCGCCCCGCGTCAGCGCTTGGAGAACTGCGGCGCCTTGCGCGCCTTCTTCAGGCCGTACTTCTTGCTCTCGACCTCGCGAGCGTCGCGCGTGAGCAAGCCGGCCTTCTTCAGCGGCGCACGCCAGTCGGGCTCCTCGCCCTCGAGCGCCCGCGCGATGCCATGGGCGAGCGCACCGGCCTGGCCGGTGGTGCCGCCCCCGCTGATCCGGGCGATCACGTCGAACTGCCCGTGGGACTCGGTCACGTCGAAGGGCCGCTTGATCGCCGCCTGGGTCGACTCGACCGGGAAGTACTCCTCCATCGGCCGGCCGTTGACGATGATGCGGCCGCTGCCGCGCTGCAACCGCACGCGTGCCACCGCTGACTTGCGGCGACCGGTGCTGATGCGGTTCGGGGTGGTGGTCGTGTCACTCATCCGGGGTGGCTCCCAGTCTCCGACAGGCCGAGGCGAGGGTGGCTCACAGCTCCAGCGGCTGCGGCTGCTGCGCCTCGTGCGGGTGGTCGGGACCCGCGTAGACCTTCAGCTTCTTGATCTGCTTCCGCGCCAGCTTGTTGCTGGGCAGCATGCCCTTCACCGCTCCAGCGACGAGCTCCTCGGGCTTGGTGGCCAGCAGGTCCGCGAACGGGACCGAGCGCAGCCCGCCAGGGTAGCCCGAGTGGTAGTGGCGCTGCGACTGGCGCAGCTTGTCACCGGTGAGCACGACCTTGTCGGCGTTCACGACGATGACGAAGTCGCCGACGTCGAGGTGCGGCGCGAAGGTCGGCTTGTGCTTGCCGCGCAGCACCGTGGCGATCCGCGTGGCGAGGCGACCGAGCACCTGGTCGGTGGCGTCGACCACGTACCAGGTGCGCGTGACGTCGGTAGGGCGGGGCTGGTAGGTGCGCATGGTCGACCTGCTCAACGGAGGTGGACGGTCAGGGTGGCTGGTGGAGCGGCCGGCGCGCAGGCTCGCAGCGCGGCGCGGCGCCACAGCGGTCAAGGGTACGTCGGCGACGCCACCTCGGCAACCACGCAGGCGCACCAGCGGGAGCGCCACGGGTGCTGCGGGAGCGCGGCCGGCTCGGCGGTGGCCCAGCCGACTCACCGGTAGCGCACCGCTCGCAGCACCAGGCCGTGCGGCGGTGCCACGCTGCCCACCGCCTGCCGGTCGCGGGCGTCGCGGGCCTCGGCCACCCAGTCGGGCGGCCGTCGCCCCCGACCCACGGTCAGCAGGCACCCCACGATCGAGCGCACCATCTGGTGGCAGAAGGCCGGGCCCTCCACCGCGACCTCCACGATGCCGCGCGGCCGCCGGCGCACCACCAGCCGGGACACCCGTCGCACCAGGTGCTGGTCGCCGTGGCGTCGGCAGAACGAGGAGAAGTCGTGCTCCCCCACCAGGTGCGACCCGCCCAGCTCCATCGCGTCGGTGTCCAGCGAGGGCGGGCCCACGTGCCAGACCTCGTGACGCCGCAGCGGGCTCACCCCGGGGGCGTCGCACAGCAGGTAGCGGTAGCGGCGCAGCGTGGCGGAGAAGCGCGCGTCGAAGGTCGCTGGCACGCGCCGCACCCGCCACAGGGTGATGGCGGGCCCACAGGTGACGTCGAGGGCCCGCCGGAGCCGGTCGAGGTCGGACAGCAGCGGCAGGTCGGCGGGGAGGTCGGCGTGGACGACCTGATGCTCGGCGTGCACGCCTGCGTCGGTACGACCTGCGCCGACGGTGGTCACCGGGGTGTCGCGCGCCACCTTGGTCAGTGCCGCCTCGAGCGTCCCCTGGACCGTGGGCTGATCGACCTGACGGGCGAACCCGTGGAAGGGCCGCCCGTCGTAGGCGAGGTCGATGCGGACCCGGATGCGGTCAGCGTCCACCGGTGGCCCAGGGCGCGCCGCGGCGGCGCGTCAGCCGCGCGCCTGGTCCTCGTCGCTGTCGTCCTCGCCTGGGTCCTCGGCCTGCGCGGCCTCATCGGCCCCGCCCGCGTCCTCGGCCTGCTCGGCCTCCTCGGCAGCGGGCTCATCGGCCACCGCTGTGGCAGTGCCAGCCGACGCGGGGGCCTCGGGCTGCTCATCGCGCTCCTGGGCGGTCTGCGAGGGGGTCGCCCCGGAGCGTCGACGCAGGCTCCACCGACGCCGCGGCTCCTCCTCCAGCGGCGCCTCGCCGCCGGTGCCGACGCCCTCGACCAGCTCGATCAGCGCCGTGGTCGCGCCGTCGCCCTTGCGCACGCCGGTGCGCAGCACGCGCGTGTACCCCCCGTCGCGCTCGACGAAGGCAGGGCCGATGTCGGCGAACAGCTTGTGGACCACGTCGCGATCGGTCACGACCTGCTGGACCTGCCGCCGAGCGTGCAGGTCGCCTCGCTTGGCGAACGTGATCATCCGCTCGGCCAGGGGCTGCACGGTCTTGGCGCGCGCCTCGGTCGTCTGGATCCGCCCGTGACGGAACAGCTCGGTGGCGAGGTTGCGCATGATCTTGTCGTGATGGGACGGCGAGCCGCCGAAGCGCGGCCCCTTCTTCGGCTTGGGCATTGCGACTCCTGGGTGTCGGTCGCTGGCGGTGCGGGCGAGGTCAGGCGCCGTAGTCGGCCAGCGCCAGGCCCATCTCGGAGAGCTTCTCCTTGACCTCCTCGATGGACTTCTGCCCGAAGTTGCGCATGTCGAGCAGCTCCTGCTCGGTCTTGGCGACCAGGTCCCCGACGGACTCGACGCCCTCGCGCTTCAGGCAGTTGTAGCTGCGCACCGACAGGTTCAGGTCCTCGATCGGCAGCAGCAGGTTCGGCGACGACGGCGCGACAGCACCGAGGTCCGGCCCCACCGACAGTCCGCCGGGACCGCCATCGGAGACCTCGCTGAACAGGGTGAACAGGTCGCGCAGCGTGTCGCCCGCGCTGCCCAGTGCCTCGGTGGGCGAGACCGACTGATCCGTCTCCACGTCGAGCAGCAGCTTGTCATAGTTGGTCATCTGCTCGACGCGGGTGGGCTCCACCCGGTAGGTGACGCGTCGGACCGGCGAGTAGATGGAGTCCACGGGGATCACCCCGATGGCGCCGTCCTGGGGGTTGTTGCGCTCGGCCGAGACATAGCCGCGACCGCGCTGCACCGTCAGGTACATCTCCACGCGCCCCTTGCGGTTCAGCGTGGCGATGCGCAGGTCGCGGTTGAGGATCTCGACCTCGGAGGGAGCGGTGATGAAGTCCGCGGTGATCTCGCCAGGACCCTCGCCGCCGAGGAAGATCTCGACGGGCTCGTCGCTGTCGCACCGCAGGACGAGCTCCTTGAGGTTCAGGATGATGTCGGTGACATCCTCCTTGACGCCGGGGATCGTCGAGAACTCGTGCAGCACGCCTTCGATGCGCACGCTGGTGACGGCAGCCCCGGGGATGGACGACAGCAGCGTGCGACGCAGGCTGTTGCCGAGCGTGTAGCCGAACCCCGGCTCGAGCGGCTCGATGGCGAACACCGACCGCTCGCCGGGGCTCAGCGGCTCCTCGGTGATGGTGGGGCGCTGAACGGTGAGCACTGTTTCCGCCTCCTAGGCGAGCTCTCGGTAGGTCGGTGGCAGGTCGGAGAGGTTGCGGCCGGCGCGCGCTGCGACGGGAGCCGACCGATGGCGCGCGAGACTTGCGGCCGCGCGTGGCGGGCGCGCCCGTCCGCACCGGGCGGGCGCGCCGCGTCGCCTCACTTGGAGTAGAGCTCGACGATCAGCTGCTCTTGCACCGGCACGTCGATGTGGGCGCGATCCGGCAGGTCCAGCACGGTGATCTGCAGCTTGCTCTGATCGGTCGACAGCCACGGCGGGATGGTCCGCGTGCCGATGATCTCGAGCGCACCGACGACGGGCTGGGCGCTCCGGCTCTTCTCCCGGATCGCGACCACGTCGCCGGCGCGCACGCGGTAGGACGGGATGTTCACCGTCCGCCCGTTGACCGTCACGTGGCGGTGGCGCACCATCTGGCGTGCCTCGTCGCGCGAGCGCGCCAGACCGCCGCGCAGCACCACGTTGTCCAGGCGACGCTCGAGGAGCTTCAGCAGGTTCTCGCCGGTGAGACCGGACTGGCGGGTCGCCTCCTGGTAGTAGTTGCGGAACTGGCGCTCCAGGACGCCATAGATCCGCCGCGCCTTCTGCTTCTCACGGAGCTGCAGGAGGTACTCGCTCTCGCGGATGCGCCCGC
Organism: Nitriliruptoria bacterium; assembly: GCA_003553565.1. Classification (GTDB taxonomy): domain Bacteria; phylum Actinomycetota; class Nitriliruptoria; order Euzebyales; family Egibacteraceae; genus PUKE01. The sequence goes on from PWER01000199.1 coordinate 51,152, forward strand.
GGCCGTGCTCTCCCGGCGGGTAGGGGCGCTTCTCGATGGCGCACTTGGGGCCCTCGCAGCGGGTGCCCTTCAAGTAGAGCTTCTGCCGCTCGCGGCGGCAGAGCTTGCAGTCCGGTCCGATGTAACGAGCCATGGAGTTCCTCTTCCTGCTGTGCGCGCGCGTGTGGCTCCCGCCGCGGTGCGCCGGACGTCAGACGCGGCGGCGCTTGGGGGGCCGGCAACCGTTGTGCGGGATCGGGGTGATGTCCTTGATCCCCTGCACCTCCAGGCCGTTGGCCTGCAGAGAGCGGATCGCCGTCTCGCGACCCGAGCCCGGGCCCTTCACGAAGACGTCGATCTTGCGCATGCCGAACTCGCCGGCCCGCTGGGCCGCCTGCTCGGCCGCCAGCTGCGCCGCGAACGGCGTGGACTTGCGACTCCCCTTGAACCCGGCGTTGCCCGACGAGGCCCAGGCGAGCACGTTGCCCTGCTGGTCGGTGATCGTGACGATCGTGTTGTTGAACGAGCTCTTGATGTGCGCTTGGCCGTACGCTACTTGCCGGCGATCCTTCTTCTTGCCCCGGCGTGCGGCCTGTCTGCGTTGGGCCATGGTCTGGGTCCTCGCGTGTGGTCGCTGGTGTGGCGGTCGGAACGGGCCCGCGCGCGGGCGGTGCTAGTGCTTGCGCTTCTTCTGCTTGCCGGCGCCGCCCACCGTGGGCTTCTTGCCCTTGCGGGTGCGCGCGTTGGTGTGGGTGCGCTGTCCTCGCACCGGCAGCCCGCGGCGGTGGCGGATGCCCTGGTACGAGCCGATCTCGACCTTGCGCTTGATGCTCTGGGCGACATCACGGCGCAGATCGCCCTCGACGGCGTAGCGCTCCACATGGTCGCGCAGCGCCTTGAGCTGAGCGTCGTCGAGCTGGGCGATCCGCAGGTTCGGATCGATGCCGGTGGCCTCGACGGTCTCGCGCGCTCGGCTGTGGCCGATCCCGTAGATGGCCGTCAGACCGATCGCGATCTTCTTCTCTCGAGGGAGGTCGACTCCTGCGATGCGTGCCATGTGCTGCGCTCCTGATGAGATCGACGGGGTGGTGACCTGCGCGCGCTCGCGCGGGCGCCTCCACCTGGGAGGCGGTCAGCCCTGCCGCTGCTTGTGGCGGGGGTTGCTGCAGATGACCATGATGGTCCCATCGCGGCGGATGATGCGACAGCGCTCGCAGATCCGCTTGACGGAGGGCTGCACCTTCATCTGCTGGTCCTTCTCGTCGGACCCGACGACGCGACGTCGGATCGGTCTGGTTCTGGGCGCGCGCTCCGCGCGACGCTCCTGGCATCCTGGGCGGCGGCAGCACGGAAGGCCCCACCGATGCGGGGCCGACGCGACAGGCTATCACGCCCCAGCCTGCCCGTGCACGGCTGCGCTCCGCTGACGCTCATGTCCCGGTCACCTCACGCAGCCGCTGGTGGGCGCGCGCGCTGATCTCCTCCACCGACCCGGTCCCGTCCACGTCGACGAGCAGGCCGCGCTCGGCGTAGAAGTCCTCGAGCGGCGCGGTCTGCTCGCGGTAGACCGCGAGGCGGTTGCGCAGGACCTCCTCGGTGTCGTCGGCCCGCCCCTCCTCGGCGGCGCGCGTGAGGATGCGGCGCAGCAGCTCGTCCTCGGGCACCACGAGGCGCAGCACCGCCTCGAGCGGCGCGCCGCGGCCGCTGAGCTCGCTCTGCAGCACCTCGGCCTGGGCCAGGGTGCGGGGGTAGCCGTCCAGCAGGAACCCCACGGCTGTGTCGTCGTCGCCCAGGCGCTCGGCCACCATCCCGTTGACGACGCGGTCGGGCACGAGCTCGCCCGCGTCCATGTAGGTCTGCGCCTCCACCCCGAGCGGCGTGCCGTCCTTGACGTGCCGACGGAACAGGTCCCCGGTCGAGATGTGGGGGATGGCGAGGTCGGCCGCGAGGCGGGCGGCCTGGGTGCCCTTGCCGGCACCTGGCGGTCCGAGGATGACGAGGCGCATCACGGCTCCTGGTCGCTCGTGGTCGTGGGGGTCGGTCGGCGTCCCATCACTGGCGCAGGAAGCCCTCGTAGTTGCGCTGCAGCAGCTGGCTCTCGATCTGCTGCAGGGTGTTCAGCATCACGCCCACCGCGATCAGGATCACTGCGCCGGCGAACGGGAAGGGGATGCCGAACAGGGCCGGGACGATGAACGACAGCACCGCCAGGAAGCCGAGGTATAGCGACCCGGCGGTCGTGATGCGGGTGAGCACGTAGTCGAGGTACTCCGCGGTGGGGCGTCCGGGACGGATGCCGGGCACGAACCCGCCGTGGCGCTTCATGTTGTCGGCGACGTCGCTGGGGTTGAACGTGATCGCGGTGTAGAAGAACGCGAAGAACACCACCAGAGCGAAGAAGCCGACCATGAACAGCGGGTCGTCCTGCTGGAAGTTCGCCTCGATCCACTGCTGCGCGCCGGGGCCGAGCACGCCACCGAGCAGCTGCGGCAGGAACAGCAGCGAGCTCGCGAAGATGATCGGGATGACGCCGGACTGGTTCACCTTCAGGGGGATGTAGGTCGAGCTGCCCCCGTAGGTGCGGTTGCCGACGGTGCGCTTGGCGTACTGCACCGGGATGCGGCGCTGGCCGAGCTCCACGAACACCACGCCGACCACGAGCACCAGCCCGACGGCCATCACGATCGAGAAGGCGAGCTCACCGCCCTCGCCCAGCAGCACGGCACCGAGCTGGTTGGGCAGCTCGGCCACGATCGCCGAGAAGATGATCAGCGACATGCCGTTGCCGATGCCCTTCTCGGTGATGAGCTCGCCCAGCCACATGATGAACGCCACACCCGCGGTGAGGGTGAGCACCATCAGCGCCATGATCGGCAGCGTGTCGTTGGGCATCAGGTTGGGGATCGGCTGCTGGAACAGCTGCTCGCCGCCCCCGCGGATGATCACCACGAGCCCGGTGGACTGCAGCATCGCCAGCATGATCGTCAGGTAGCGCGTCCACTGGGTGATCTTGCGGCGCCCGGTCTCCCCCTCCTTGTTCCACTCGTCGAGCTTGGGGATGACCACCTTGAGCAGCTGCATGATGATGCTCGCGGTGATGTAGGGCATGATGCCCAGCGCGAACACCGACAGCTGGGTCAGCGCGCCGCCGGAGAACAGGTTCACCAGCTGGGTGACCCCGCCGGCGTCGAAGCCCTCGAGGAACGCGGTCAGGACCTGGTAGTCCACCCCCGGCAGGGGCACATGCGCGCCGAGTCGGTAGACCGCGACGATGGCGAGCACGAAGAGGATCTTCGTGCGCAGGTCCGGGATACGGAACGCGTTCAAGAAGCCGCGGAGCATCACCGATCTCCTGGATCCGTCAGTGGCGCCGACGCCGCAGCGTCAGCGCGTCGGGCCGCGCGCCGGGGGGCGAGCGGGATCAGCGGGTGCGCTCGAGGGTCTCGACGGTGCCGCCGGCAGCGGTGATCTTCTCGCGAGCGCTGGCCGAGAACGCGTGGGCGCGCACGGTCAGCGGCGCCGAGAGGTCACCGTCGCCGAGGACCTTCACCGGGGCCTTGCCCTTGCGGACCATGCTGCGTCCGCGCAGGGCGTCCGGGTCGACCACGTCGCCCGAGGCGAACTCCTCGGCGAGCCGGCCGACGTTGACGGTCACGTACTCGACGCGGTTGGGGTTGCGGAAGCCCGGCAGCTTCGGCAGCCGCCGCTGGAGGGGGATCTGCCCGCCCTCGAAGCCGGCGGCGACGGTGCCCCGGGCGCCCGTGCCCTTGGTGCCGCGCCCAGCGGTCTTGCCCTTGCCGGCGCGCTCGCCGCGACCCTTGCGGATGCGGCGCTGCTTCGCGCCCTCGGGTGGCTTGAGGTGGTGGACCTTCATCGCGCGTCCTCATCGGTGTCGGGTGCGTCGCTCGCGGGCGTCTCGGGCGCGGTCGAGAGCTCCTCGTCCTCGGCGGCGCGCAGCGCCTCGTCCTCGGCCTCGCGCAGCTCGACGACCTCCTCGTCGGCCACCGAGCCTCCGGCGGCCGGGTTGCCCACGCCCTTGGGCTCCTGCCCGGGCTCGACCGCCACGGCCTCATCCTGGCCGGCGTAGCGCACCTCGACCAGGTGGGCGACCTTGGCGATCATCCCGCGGATCTCGTCGCGATCGGGCTGGCGCACCGACTGGTGGCGCCGGCGCAGCCCCAGGGAGCGCACCGTCGCGCGTTGCGCGGGCTTGGCGCCCGAGAGCGAGCCGGTGAGCGTGACGGTCAGCTCGGCGCTCACGTCAGGACTCCTTCACGTTCTGGAGCATCTTGCTCGGCAGCAGCTCCTCGAGGTCGAGGTCGCGGACCTCGGCCACCCGCTGGGGGTCGTGCAGGGACTTGAGCCCGACGACCACCGCATGGACCACGTTGAGGGCGTTGTCCGAGCCGTGCGACTTGGCCAGGACATCCGCCACGCCGGCGCACTCCAGGACCGCGCGCACCGGTCCACCAGCGATGACGCCGGTGCCGGGCGCAGCCGGCCGGAGCAGGACCTCGCCGGCCCCGTGCCGCCCGACGACCTCGTGGGGGATGGTCCTCTGGATGCGCGGGACCTTGAAGAAGCCCTTCTTGGCCTCCTCGACGCCCTTCTGGATCGCCGAGGGGACCTCCTTGGCCTTCCCGTGGCCCACGCCGACGGTGCCGTCGTTGTCGCCGACGACCACCAGCGCGGTGAACGAGAAGCGTCGTCCGCCGCGCACGACCTTCGACACGCGGTTGATCGCGACGACCTTCTCCTCATAGGGGCTGCGATCCTGCTCGCGACCGCGCTGGCGGCGGTTGCGACCGCCCTGGGTTGCTGCCATGGCGCTTTCCGTCCTCGTCAGTGGGGTGCGGTGGGATGTCGGGGACCGCCCGGGGGCGGGGTCTACAGGTCGAGGCCACCCTCGCGCGCGCCGTCGGCGAGCGCGCGAACGCGGCCGTGGTAGGCGTTGCCGCCCCGGTCGAGCACCACGCGCTCGATGCCCGCCTGCTGGGCGCGCTCGGCGACGCGGCGACCGACGAGGCTCGCCTGTCCGGTCTTGCCCTCCTCGCCCGGCGAGGAGAGGTCCGCCTCCAGTGTGGACGCTGAGACCAACGTGTGCCCGCGGGTGTCGTCGATCACCTGGGCATAGATGTGGCTGTTGGAGCGGAAGACCGCCAAGCGGGGCCGCTCGGGGCTGCCGGCGATCCGACGGCGGAGCCGCTGATGGCGACGGATGCGGGCGTCGCGACGGGTGGTCCGGGTCATGCTGGGTCTCCTGATGCGTGCGGGCCGGTCACGCGCCGGCGGCCTTGCCGGCCTTGCGCCGGACGTGCTCATCGACGTAGCGGATCCCCTTGCCCTTGTAGGGCTCGGGCGGTCGGATGGCGCGGATCTTGGCGGCGGCCTGGCCGACGCGCTGCTTGTCGGCGCCCTTGACGATGACGCGCGTCGACGAGGGCACCTCGAAGGACACGCCCTCGGGCGCGGCCACGTCAACCGAGTGGCTGTAGCCGACCTGGAGGTTGATCTGGTCGCTGCCGCGGGCCGCGGCGCGGTAGCCCACGCCCACGATGTTGAGCTCGCGGGTGAACCCGTCGGTGACGCCGGTGACCATGTTGGCCAGCAGCGCGCGCGTCAGGCCGTGCAGCGCGCGGTGGTCGGGGTTGTCGCTGGGGCGCTCGACCACCACGCGGTCGTCCTCGACCGTGATGCTGATGTCGGGGTGGACGTGCTGCTCCAGCTGCCCGTTGGGTCCGGTGACCGTGACGGTGTCGCCGTCGCGGCGCACCTCCACGCCGGAGGGCAGCGCCACCGGCTCCTTGCCAATACGACTCATCGCCTGCTCCTGTTCCTCGTCGCGCCCGTCGGCGTCACCAGATGTAGGCGACGACCTCGCCGCCGATGCCACGCCGGCGCGCCTCGCGGTCGCTCATGAGGCCCTGGCTGGTCGAGATGATCGCGAGCCCGAGACCTCCGAGGACGCGCGGCACCTCGTCCTTCTTCACATAGACCCGCAGCCCCGGGCGCGACACGCGCTTGATGCCGGTCAGGGCGCCCTCGCCCCGACGGCCGGTGGGCTTCAGCGCGATGCGCAGCGTCGGGCGCGGGCGCGCGGGCTCGACCACGTAGTCGCGGATGTAGCCCTCCTGCTTGAGGATCTCCGCAACGCCCACCTTCTGCTTCGAGGACGGCATGGCGAGGTCGTCGGCGCGGGTGGTGGTGGCGTTGCGCAGCCGCGTCAGCATGTCCGCGACGGGATCGGTCATGGTCATGGCGTGCTCCTTGGGGTTGCCGGTGTGTGCGGGCGCTGCGCGCCGGCCCGGTACTTCCCGACGGGTTCGTTGCGGTCGGTGGCTAGCTGGCGCTGTCGGAGAACGGGAACCCGAGCGCTCGCAGGAGTGCGCGGCCGTGCTCGTCGCTGGTGGCTGTGGTCACGAACGTGAGGTCCATCCCACGCACCTGATCGACGTCGTCGTAGCTGATCTCGGGGAAGATCAGCTGCTCGGCGATGCCGAAGGTGTAGTTCCCGCGGCCGTCGAAGCTGGCGGGGTTGAGCCCGCGGAAGTCGCGGATGCGCGGCAAGGCGACGGCGAGCAGTCGGTCCAGGAACTCGTACATGCGGTCGCCGCGCAGGGTCACCTTGGCGCCGATCGGCATGCCCTGGCGCACGCGGAACCCGGCGATGGACTTGCGAGCCTCGCGCTGCACCGGCTTCTGCCCGGTGATGGCCGCGAGGTCGCGCATCGCCCCCTCGAGGGCGCGCGGGTCCTGAATGGCCTCGCCGACGCCCACGTTCACCACGACCTTCTCGAGGCGGGGCACCTCCATGATGTTGGAGAGCCCGAGCTGCTGCTGCAGCGCAGGGCGCAGCTCGTCGCGGTAGCGCTGCTTCAGCCGTGGGGTGTCGGATGCGGTGGCGGTGCTCATGGTCGCTCGCTCGTGTCGTGATCGGGGGGATCTGGGGTGGGGCGGGGCCTAGAAGTCCTCGCCGCACTTCTTGCAGACGCGGACCTTGTCGCCGTCGTCGTCGATGCGCACGCCCACGCGGGTGGGGGCGTCGCAGGAGGGGCAGACCGGCATCACGTTGGACAGGTGGACCGGCCGCTCGACGTTCTGGATGCCACCGGACTTGTCGCCGCGGCGGGTGCGCTGCACGGGCTCGTGCCGGGTGACGACGTTGACGCCCTCCACCAGCGCGGTCCCCTCGTCGGGGTGGACCCGCACGACACGAGCGCGCTTGCCGCGGCCCTCGTCGCCGCCGCTCGCGTCCTTGCCGCGCATGACCTGCACGGTGTCCTCGCGCTTGACCCGCTCCATCACAGCACCTCCGGCGCCAGCGAGACGATCTTCATGAAGCGCTGCTCGCGGAGCTCTCGGGCGACCGGCCCGAAGATGCGGGTGCCCCGCGGGTTGCGCTGCTTGTCGATGATGACGCAGGCGTTGTCGTCGAAGCGGATGTAGGTCCCGTCGCCGCGCCGCTTCTCCTTGCGCGTGCGCACGATGACCGCCTGGACCACGTCGCCCTTGCGGATGTTCGAGTTGGGGATGGCCTGCTTGACCGAGCCCACGACGACATCGCCCAGCGACGCGTAGCGCCGCGAGGACCCGCCCAGCACGCGGATGGTCTGCACCTGCCGCGCCCCGGTGTTGTCGGCCACCTTGAGCCGTGACTCCTGTTGGATCATCTCTGCGTCTCTCCTCGTGCGGCGGCTGCCGCCTCGTGCGCCTGCGGTGGCGTGGGCTCGTCGCTCGCAGCGACCGCGAAGGCCTCGTGGGGAGCGGGCCGCGTCGCCCCGCCCCGCGGTGGCTCGCGGGTCGGGCGAGCGCCGGCTCCTACTTGGCCCGCTCGAGCACCTCGACGACGCGCCAGCGCTTGGTCTTGCTCAGCGGCCGCGTCTCCTGGATGCGGACGCGGTCACCCACGCCGGCCTCGTTGGCCTCGTCGTGCACCTTGTAGCGCTTGGACAGCGTGATGGTCTTGGCGTAGCGGGGATGGGTGGTGCGGCGGTTGACTCGCACGACCACCGTCTTGTCCATCTTGTCGCTGACCACGTGGCCCTGGCGGGTCTTGCGCTCGCCGCGGACCTCGGTCGGCTGCTCGGGGGTGCTCATTGGTCTCCTCCACCGCTGTCGGTGGCCAGCTCGCGCTCGCGCAGCACCGTCTTGGCGCGCGCGATGTCCCGACGCACCTCGGTGAGGCGACGCGGGTTGTCGAGCTGTCCGGTCGCGTCCTGGAAGCGCAGGTTGAACAGCTCCTGCTGGAGCTCCTCAAGCTGCTCGGTCAGTGCCTCGTCGTCGAGGTCTCTCAGCTCACTCGCTTGCATCGCCCAGTCCCTCTCGCGTCACGAACTTGCACCGCACCGGCAGCTTGTTGGCAGCGCGTCGCATGGCCTCGCGCGCGATGTCCTCCTGCACGCCCGACAGCTCGAACATGACCCGGCCGGGCTTCACGACGGCGACGTAGCCCTCGGGAGAGCCCTTGCCGCCGCCCATGCGCGTCTCGGCCGGCTTCTTGGTGTAGGACTTGTCAGGGAAGATGGTGATCCACACCTTCCCGCCGCGCTTGATGTGCCGCGTCATGGCGATGCGCGCCGCCTCGATCTGGCGGTTGGTCAACCAGCCCGCGTCGATGGCCTGCAGGCCGAAGTCACCGAAGTTCACCTCGGTGCCGCCCTTGGCCATGCCCTTCATGCGGCCGCGGTGCTGCTTGCGATAGCGGATCCTGCGCGGAGACAGCATCGGTGGGTCCTCCTGGCGGGGCGACTAGCCCCGGTCGCTGCCGCGCTCGTCGGCGTCGGGGTCATCGGACGGCTCCGGTTCGCCTGCGCCTTGCTGGTCGCTCGGCGTGGAGACGTCCCAGCCCTCCAGCGCACTGCCCGGCTCGGGGGGCTCGGGCTCTGCGGGGGCTGGCGGCGGGGCCGCGGGCTCGCTGGCCTCGGGGGGCTGCTCGGTGGGCGGCTCGGATGGCTGCGCCGGAGCGGTGGGCTCGGTGGCGGGGGCCTCGGCCACCTCGTCAGCGCCCGAGGGGGCTGCCAAGCCGGTCTCCTCGGCCGGGGGAGCCAGTGCAGGGTCGGGCTCCGGCGCGGCCTGGGGCGGCTCGGCGCCTGCCTGCTCGGCCTGCACCTGCTGCTCCGCCTGCTCACGCAGCCGCTTGGCGCGCTCGGCCTCCTCCTGCTGGCGACGGCGGCGCACCTGCGCCTCGCGCCGCTCGGTGGAGGGCAGCTGCTCGCCGGTGTAGATCCACACCTTCACGCCGATGCGGCCATAGGTGGTCCGGGCCTCGTCGAGGCCGAAGTCGATCTTGGCTCGCAGCGTGTGCAGGGGCACGCGACCCTCGCGGTACCACTCGGTGCGGCTCATGTCGGCGCCGCCGAGGCGGCCCGAGCACTGCACGCGCACGCCCTCGGCGCCGGCCTTCATGGCGTTCTGGGTGGCCCGCCGCATCGCGCGGCGGAAGCTGACGCGGCCGCGCAGCTGCTCGGCGACGTTGTGGGCGGTCACCTGGGCATCGAGCTCGGGGTTCTTGAGCTCCTTGATGTTCAGCTTGACCTGCTTGCCGCCGGTCATCTTCTCGAGGCGCTGGCGGATGTTGTCGGCCTCGGCGCCGCGGCGACCGATGACGATGCCCGGGCGCGCGGTCCACACGTCGATCGTCACCCGCTCGCGGGTGCGCTCGATGTGGATCTCCGAGATGCCGGCGTGGCGGACCCGCTCGCGGATGTACTCGCGGATGCGCTCATCCTCGATCACGTAGTCCGCGTAGTCGGCATCGGCGATCCAACGGGACGTGTGCGGCTTGATCACGCCCAGCCGGAAGCCGTAGGGGTGGATCTTCTGCCCCATCGCGTTACTCCTCGCGCTCGGCCTCGGCCGGCGACTCGCCGGCGGCCTCGGCCTGGTCGGTGTGCTCGGTCTGGCTGGCGGTCTCGGTGTCGGGCTCCGAGGCCTGCGTGGGCTCGTCGGTCGCGCCGGCAGCGGCGGCGCCGCCGACGGTGGCGGCGGCGGGCACGCTCCGGGCGGCCTCGGGCTCGTCGTCCTCTGAGGGGGCGGACACCGTCACGGTGAGGTGGCTGGTGCGCTTGCGGATGCGCGTCGCCCGCCCCATCGCGCGGGGGCGGAACCGGCGCAGCACCGGTCCCTCGTCGACGAAGACGGTGGCGACCCGGAGCTCGTCGGCGTCGAGGTCGTGGTTGTTCTCGGCGTTGGCGATCGCCGACTCCAGCGTCTTGCGGATCGGCTCCGCCGCCCCCTTCGGCGACACGAGCAGCAGCTCCCGCGCCCGGTCCACGGGCAGATCACGGATCTGCCCGGCGACCTGGCGCAGCTTGTTCGGCGCGGTGCGCACGAACTTCGCTGTGGCCTTCACTTCCATCGTGATGCTCTCCTTCGCCGGCTGCCGGCGGTCAACGACGACGCCGCGCCTTGGTCTGCTGCTTCTCGCCCGCGCCGCGCCACTTGATGGCGCGCGTCGGTGCGAACTCGCCCAGCTTGTGGCCGACCATCGCCTCGGAGACGTAGACCGGCACGTGCTTGCGGCCGTCGTGGACGGCGATCGTGTGGCCCACCATCTCCGGGCCGATCTCCGAGCGCCGCGACCAGGTGCGGATGACCCGCTTCTCGCCGCTGGCGTTCAGCCGCTCGATCTTCGCCGCGAGGTGGTGATCGACGAAGGGTCCCTTGCGCAGGCTGCGTGGCATGGCGCGTCCTCGTGTGCTGTCGGGTGTGCCTAGCGCCGACGCTTGCCGCGGCGGCGGATGATGTCGCGGTCGCTCTGCTTGCCCCGCTTGCGGGTGCGACCTTCCTTCTTGCCCTGCGGGTTGGTGGGATGGCGACCGCCGGCCTTGTGGCCCTCGCCGCCTCCCAGCGGGTGGTCGACCGGGTTCATCGACACGCCGCGCACCTTGGGGCGGCGCCCCTGCCAGCGGCTGCGTCCGGCCTTGCCCACCTCGATGAGCTCGTGCTCGACGTTGCCGACCTGTCCGACCGTGGCGCGGCACTCGGCGCGGACCTGGCGGATCTCGCCCGAGGGCAGCCGGATGGCAGCCATCCCGCCCTCCTTGGCGAGCAGCTGCACGCGCGCGCCGGCCGAGCGGCCCATCTTGGCGCCGCCGCCCGGGCGCAGCTCGATGGCGTGCACCGTGGTGCCCACCGGGATGTTGCGCAGCGGCAGGGCGTTGCCAGGGCGGATGTCCGCGCCCTCACCCGAGGTCAGCACGTCGCCGACCTGGACCTTCTCGGGCGCGAGGATGTAGCGCTTCTCGCCGTCCACGTAGTGCAGGCGCGCGATGTTGGCCGACCGGTTCGGGTCGTACTCGATCTCGGCGACCTTGGCGGGGATCCCGTCCTTGGTGCGCCGGAAGTCGATCTCGCGCAGCTTGCGCTTGTGACCGCCGCCACGTCGCCGTGCGGTGATCCGGCCCTGGGCGTTGCGCCCGGCGTGCTTGGGGTTCGGCGCGGTCAGCGACTTGAGCGGCTGATCGGTGGTGATCTCATCGAAGGTCTTGCCGCTCATGCCACGCCGCGCGGGCGTGGTCGGCTTGTACCTGCGGACTGCCATCGTGGTGCTCCGTGTGTGGTCGCGCTGGGTCGGGTCGCGCCGGCTGGCTAGTAGCCGAGCTCGAAGATGTCGATCGTGTCGCCCTCGCGCAGGCTGACGATGGCGCGCTTGCTGTCCTTGCGGCGGCCCTGCTGGAACCCGAACCGCTTGCGCTTGCCCTTGCGGTTCAGCGTGTTCACCTTGTCGACCTTCACCTCGAAGATCGTCTCGACCGCCTGCTTGATCTCGGTCTTGTTGGCGCTGGGGTGGACCTCGAAGGTGTACCGGCCCTCGTCGAGCAGCCCGTAGCTCTTCTCGCTGACCACCGGGGCGATGATGACCTTGCGCGGATCGTCCATCGCGAGCCTCCTAGGCGGTCTCGGCCGGGGCCGCGTCCGCGTCGACGTCAGCGCCGCCGGCGCTGGTCGAGGCGCGCGCACCGGTCCCGATCAGGGGCAGGGCATCGCGCTCGAACACCACGACGTCGCTCACGAGCACGTCGTAGGTGTTGAGCTGGTCGACCGGGCTGACCTGCACCCCGGGCAGGTTGCGGAAGGACTTCTCGGCGGTGTCGCGGCGGTCCGCGAGCACCACGAGGACCTTCTGGCCCGTGAGGTCGAGGCGCTCGAGGAACGCCACCGCCTCCTTGGTGCGCGGTGCGGGGAACGCGAGGTCGGCGACCACGCGGACCGCGTCACCGCGGGCCCGGTCGGTGAGGGCGCCGCGCAGGGCGGCGCGCTTCATCTTCTTGTTCACCCGCTGGGCGTGGTTCTGCTGGCCGGTCGGCCCGTGGACGCGACCGCCGCCGATCCACTGCGGCGCCCGGATGGAGCCCTGACGGGCGCGGCCGGTGCCCTTCTGGCGCCACGGCTTCGCACCACCGCCGGCGCGCTCGCCACGGGTCTTCACCTTGGCGGTGTCGCGCCGGGCGTTGGCGAGCTGGGCGGTCACGACCTGGTGCATCAGCCCGACCTTGACCTCGGCGTCGAAGATCGCCGGGTCGAGGTCGACGGTGCCGTCGGTGCCGCCGTCGCGGGTGTGGACGTCGAGGGTGAGTGCTGACATCAGGAGTCACCTCCGGCTGGCGCCGGCGCCTTGGCGGCGTCGCGCAGCGTGAGGAAGGCGCCGTTGCCGCCGGGCACGGCGCCCTTGACGAGGATGAGGTTGCGCTCCGGGTCGACCCGGACCACCTCGAGGTTCTGGACGGTGACGCGCTCGTTGCCGTGACGGCCGGGCATCTTCTTGCCAGGCATCACCCGGGAGGGCGTGGCGCATGCGCCGACGGCACCGGGCTTGCGGTGGACCTTGTGGACGCCGTGCGTCTGGCCCTGGGTGGCGAACCCGTGACGCCGGATGGTGCCGGCGAAGCCGCGCCCCTTGCTGCGCGCGGTGACGTCGATGCGCTCGCCGGGTTGGAACTGATCGACGGACACGAGCTCACCCGCGGTGTGGTCGCCATCGAGGTCGACCTCCACGAGGTGGCGCGTCGGCTCGACGCCCGCCTTCGCGAAGTGGCCGGTGAGCGGCTTGGTGGTGCGCTTGGCGCGCCCATAGCCGAGCTGCACGGCGTCGTACCCGTCGCGCTCGGCGGTGCGGACCTGCACCACGGGGCACGGGCCGGCCGTGATCACCGTCACCGGGATCACGCGGTTGTTCTCATCGAACACCTGGGTCATGCCCAGGGTCCGACCGAGAATCGCCTTCCTCGCCATGGTCTGCTTCCTCTGTCGCGTTGCAGGCTGGTTGCGGCTCGTCGGTGGCCGGATGCTGGCCTGCGCCCGAGGACTCGGGCACCTGCCGGGTCGTGGCCCGCAGGCCGTCACCGTGGTGCGGCACCGGCCGCTCCCATGTCCCTGCTAGAGCTTGATCTCGATGTCGACGCCGGCCGGGAGGTCGAGGCGCATGAGCGAGTCCACGGTCTTCTGGCTCGGCTCGTGGATGTCGATCAGGCGCTTGTGGGTGCGGAGCTCGAAGTGCTCCCGGCTGTCCTTGTACTTGTGCGGGGAACGGATCACCGTGTAGGTGTTCTTCTCGGTGGGCAGCGGCACGGGCCCGGTGATGCGGGCGCCGGTGCGCTCGACCGTGTCCACGATCTTGCGGGCCGACTGGTCGATGATCTCGTGATCATAGGCCTTGAGCCGGATGCGGATCTTCTGCTGCTCGGCCATCGCTCACTCTCTCGCATCCGGCCACCCGCGCCGCGGGTGACCGCGTCCGTCTCTTCACTTCTCAACAGCGCCCCGAGGGTCGGGGCGGTGCCCGCGTCGGGCGCGGGCGGGTCCGAGGACGCGGCGCACGCGGGCCGCGAGGGCCTCGGCTGGGATGTGGGCAACGCCGGGGCAGCGGGGCCCCGGCGGACGCCGCCGCGGCCGCAGCCGCGACGGCGACGGCCCACTCTACTCGATGATCTTGGTGACGCGACCCGCGCCGACGGTGCGACCGCCCTCACGGATGGCGAACTGCAGGCCCTCCTCCATGGCGATCGGGGCGATGAGGTCGACCTGCATCTCGGTGTTGTC
>PWER01000158.1 GCA_003553565.1 Nitriliruptoria bacterium
CGAGGTGGACGGCGACTGGGTGCGGCCAGACGCACATGCGTTGCACTGTGCACCCGGTTCGCTGTCCCGCCGGCCACCGGGTGCGTAGCCGACGCTCTGTGTGTCGATCCGCACCCAGTCGGCGGCCCCGCGCGCCATTGGGTGCGCCGCGCCAGGCAGCCCCACCCGGCGGCCAGCGGGGGGCGGCGGCCTATACTGCGGCGCCGGCCGTCCTCCGGCCTGTGCCCCGCCCCCGTCACGCTGCCGAGGCCCCGTTGCGCGCAGAGATCGTCGCCGTCGGCAGCGAGCTGCTGCTGGGCGACATCGCCGACACCAACTCCCCCTGGCTGACCAGCCGCCTGGCCGAGATCGGTGTGGACGTGCACCGCCACACCGTCGTCGGCGACAACCCCGAGCGCCTCGCCGCGGCGCTGTCCGAGGCCGCCGAGCGGGCGGACGTGGTCGTGGTCGGCGGCGGGCTCGGCCCCACCCAGGACGACCTCACCCGCTTCGTGGTCGCCGACCTCGCCGGTGTGGCGCTGGAGCGTCATCAGGGCCTGGTCGATCACCTGGAGGAGCGCTTCGCGCACATGGGCCGACCGATGCCCGAGCGCAACCTCGTCCAGTGCGACCTGCCCGTGGGCGCCCGCGTGCTGTGGCCCGCCGGCACTGCCGCCGGGTTCACGGTCACCCTGCGCGAGGGCACCGAGATCTGGTGCCTGCCAGGTCCACCCTGGGAGCTCCACGAGCTCGCGCACCGCGACCTGCTGCCCGCATTGGCCGAGGCCGCCGGCCAGGGCGCGACCATCAGTCGGTTGGTGCGCACCGCCGGCATCGGGGAGTCCGACGTCGCCGATCGCCTCGGCGACCTGGTCGCCGACCTCGAGGACGAGCACGGCCGCGCCAACCCGAGCGTGGCGTTCCTGGCCTCGGGCGGCGAGGTGCGGGTGCGGATCACCGCCAAGGCCATCACGCGCGAGGAGGCCGTGGCCCGCTCCCAGCCGGTGGTGGACGCGGTCGTCGACCGCCTCGGCCGAGCGGTCGCCGGCATCGACGACGAGGGCCCCGAGCACCAGGTGGCTCGTCTGCTGGTCGCCGGCGGGCACACCCTGGCGGTGGCCGAGTCGCTCACCGGCGGCCGCGTGGGGGAGCGGCTGGTGGCCGTGCCCGGCGCCAGCAGCTGGTTCCGCGGCGGGCTGCTGTGCTATGCCACCGACCTCAAGGCGACGCTGGGCGGGGTGGACCGCGACCTGCTCGCCGCGCGCGGTCCGGTCGACGACGAGGTCGCCGCCGCTCTGGCACGTGGCGCAGCGCAGCGGTGCGCCGCCGACGTCGGCCTCGGCCTGGTGGGCGTCGCCGGTCCCGAGCCGCAGGGCGACGCCGAGGTCGGCACCGTCATCGCTGCGGTCTGGGACGGTCGCGCCGAGCCCGCCACCGAGCGCCAGCGCCGCCGCCAGGTGCCGGCCCGCACCCGGGTGGAGATCCAGCGCATGGCCTCGGCCACCGCCCTCGACCTGCTGCGACGGGTGGTCGCCGGCGACCTCGCCCCCGCGCGCTGACCGGATCGCGACCCGATGCGCGAGGGATCCCCGCGATGAGCCCCACGGTCCTGACCCGCCGCGAGCTGAACCGCGCCCTGCTCGCCCGTCAGCTGCTGCTGCAGCGCGCCACGCTGGACCCGCTGGCCGCGATCGAGCACCTGGTCGCGGTCCAGGCCCAGGAGGCCGAGCCGCCCCACCTCGGGCTGTGGACGCGTCTGACCGCCTACCACCCCGACGAGGTCGCCGCGCTGCTCGCCGACCGCAGCGTGGTGCGCGCGCCGTTCGTGCGCGCCGCCCCGCATCTGGTGTCCGCGCGCGATCTGCTGCAGCTCGCCGTGGCGGTCCAGCCGGCGCTGGAACGCGCCACGCGCGGGCTGTTCGGCGAGGTCTGGCAGCGCGTGGACGTCCCCGACCTGGTCGCGGTGGCTCGCTCGGCGCTGGAGGCCGATGTGCTCACCGACGCCGAGCTCGGCGCCGTGCTGGCCGAGCACGCCCCCGGCGAGGATCCCGCCGCGCTCACCTGGGCGGTCGCCACGGCGCTGCCGCTGGTGCACCTGCCGCCGGCCGGCACCTGGGACGCCGACGACGAGCCGCGCCTGGCCACCGCCGCCGACTGGCTGGGAGCCCCGCCCGCGACGGCCTCGCACGAGGCGAGGCTGCTGTGGCGCTACCTCGCCGCCTACGGCCCCGCCGGGGTGGTCGACATGCAGGCCTTCACCAGCATGACCCGCCAGCAGGCGGTCCTGCCCGAGCTGCGACCCCACCTCGAGGTGCTC
Organism: Nitriliruptoria bacterium; assembly: GCA_003553565.1. Lineage (GTDB taxonomy): Bacteria > Actinomycetota > Nitriliruptoria > Euzebyales > Egibacteraceae > PUKE01. The sequence goes on from PWER01000158.1 coordinate 2,297, forward strand.
CACGACGAGGCGGGGCTGGAGCTGTTCGACGTGCCCGGCGCGCCGCGCCCGGCCGCCGACGTCCCCGCACCGCCGCGGCTGCTGCCGGCCTACGACAACATCCTGATGGCCCACGACGACCGCAGCCGCATCATCCCCCCGCAGCGTCGCCCCCGCGTGTTCCGCGCCGGCGCGCAGGTGCGCCCCACCCTGCTGGTCGACGGGTTCGTGGCCGGCACCTGGCGCATCGTGCGCACGCCCGAGCGGGTGCGCGTGGTGCTGGAGCCCTTCGAGCCGCTGTCCGAGGAGGCACGCGTCGGGCTGGTGGCCGAGGCCGAGCGCACCCTCGCCCTGCTCGCCCGCGCGGGCGAGGCCACCGACGTCGAGGTCGCCGACCCGGCGTGAGCGCGCCCGCTGTCAGCGCAGCCACCGACTAGCATCGCAGGCTCATGACCAGCCGCGACCACCCCGAGAGCGCCGAGGCCACAGGGGACGCCGAGGCCGCCGAGGCCCCCGGGGACGCCGAGAGCGCGGGCGACGCCGAGGCCGCCGCCCGCGCCGAGGTGCGCGCCGCGCGCACCGGCTGGCGCCCGTGGATCGTCATGGGCGTGGTGCTGATCGGCAGCTACCTCGTGGTGCTCAACACCACGATCCTGGGCGTGGCGCTGCCCCAGATCTCGGCCGACCTCGGGCCCGGAGGGCTGCTCGACGTCGACTGGGTCATCACCACCTACCTGCTGGCGGTGGTGGCCGTGCAGCCCGCCACCGCCTGGTTCGCCGGGCGCTTCGGCCACAAGCGGGTGTATGTCACCAGCCTGGCGGTGTTCGCGCTCGGCTCGCTGCTCAGCGCGCTGGCCCCGACGCTGGAGGCCCTGCTCGCGGCGCGCTTCGTGCAGGGCGCCGGCGGTGGGGCGCTCATGCCGCTGGGCATGTCGATGGTGCTGGCGGTGTTCCCGCCGCACCGCCGCGGGCTGGTGCTCGGCATCCGCGGGGTGGCGGTGATGGCTGGGCCAGCGCTGGGCCCGCCGCTGGGCGGTCTGGCCGTGACCCAGGGGAGCTGGCGGATGATCTTCGTCGGGCTCGTGGCCCTGGGCCTGATCGCCGTGCCCCTGGCCGCCCGCCTGCTGCGCGATCCGGCCAGGCGAGAGGCGAAGCCGCTGGACACCGGCGGCTGGGCGCTGGCCTTCCTCGGGGTGGCCCTGCTGGGGGTCGGGGCCCGCCAGGCCGGCGCCTGGGGCTTCACCGCCCCACCGACGCTGGCAGCGCTCGCCCTCGGGCTCACGGTGCTGGTGCTGCTGGGACGCCGCTCGCTGCGTCGCCCGCACCCGATCATCGAGCCGCGCCTGCTGACCACGCCGACGTTCGTGGTGTCGCTGCTGGTGGTGTGGATGATCACCGTGGTGACCTTCGCGCGGCTGAACTTCCTGCCCGTCGAGCTGCAGGTGCTGCGCGACCTCTCCGCCCAGGACGTCGGGCTGATCATGGCGCCCTCGGCCATCGGCGTGGCCGCGACCATGACGCTGGGCGGATGGCTCGCCGACCGGGTCGGCGCACGCGGGCCGCTGCTGGCGGGGCTGACGGTGATGTGCGCCACCACCTGGCAGCTCGCCAACCTCACGCCCGACACCTCGGTGTGGTGGATCACCGGCGTGCTGCTGGCCCAGGGGCTCGGCACCGGCCTCATGCGCATCCCACTGAACGTCGCCGGCATCAACGCCGTGCCCAACCGCCTCATCACCCAGGCCTCGGCGCTGCGCTCGCTCAACCGGCAGGTCGCCAGCGCGGTGGGCACCGCCGTGTTGGCCGCGCTGGTCGTGGCCCAGCTCGGCAGCATCACCCCTGAGGTGACCAGCGCCGAGGACGTCGCCGCGGCCCAAGCCGCCTACAACCGGGTGTTCGAGGTCGCCTTCGGGGTGCTGCTCGTCGCCCTGACCGCGGCCCTGGCCATGCCCGGCCGGCGGCGCATGCGCGAGCTGCAGGCTCGCCGCGCCGAGGAGTACGACGCCGAGGCCTCCTGACCGCGCCCGCCACCGCCCGCCGATGGGGGCTGCAGGACGGCAGGCGCGCGGCCCTCCAGCTCCAGGTGCGTCAGGAGTCGGCGCCGGCCGCCTGCGCCGCAGGCACCCGCACCCCCGCGGCCTCTGGCCGGCGCTGGTGGGCCAGGCCCATGACGGTGATGGTCGCGGCCAGCAGCAGCACCCCCAGCCCCTGGGTCAGCGTGAGGGTCGCGCCGAACGCGAGGTAGTTGACGAGCAACGAGCTCAACGGGAAGGCCAGCTCGGCCAGCGTGGCGCTCGAGGCCGGCGTGCCCCGCAGCCCCCGGTAGTACACCGTCAGGCCCAGCAGCCCCGGGATCAGCGCCAGCAGCAGCAGCGAGGTCAGCGCCTCGCCATCCAGCGACGTCGCGGCGGCGGCGCCCCCGCCCACCGGCAGCAGCAGCAGCGCCGCGGGCAGCCCCACGCCGAAGCGCAGCGCCGCGAGCTCGAAGAAGCTGACCTTGGCGGTGAGGCGACGGCCCAGCACCGTGCCCATGCCCCACAGCGCCGCTGCCGAGGCCGCCAGCACCGCCGGGGCGGCACCAGCGACGCTGACCTGTGTGGGATCCTCGAAGGTGACGAGGAACGCGCCGGTGACCGCCAGCACGAAGAACACCGGGTAGCGCCGCAGCAGCCGCTCGCCGAGCACCAGGCGCGCCCCGAGCACCGCGAACACCGGCTGCAGCTGCTGCAGCAGCAGCGGGGTGTTGGGATCACCGAAGGCGAACGCCGTGGTGAACAGCACCGTGGCCACCGCCGACGCCCCAACCCCCACCAGCATCAGCGCGATCACGTCGCCGCGGTCGAACGTGGCCCGCGCCCGGCGCACACCGCGCACCAGCACCGGCGCCAGCACGGCCACCAGGATCAGGTGCTCCACCGCCACCACCGTGCTGGCGGGCAGCGCCTCGGCGGGACCGAAGCGGAACAGCGCGCTGGTGCCCCACAACGCGGCAGCAGCGGTGACGAGCAGGAACCCGCCGCGCGTCACGGTGGTCGGTGCGGTGCCGGTCACGGGCGGGGCTCCTGGGGCCGGGTCCTCGTCGGGTCGGGCGAGATCGTTGGCGCGGGTCGTGAGCGCTGCTGGGTCGCGTGGCGCGCCGGCGCAGATGGTGCCGCGGCTGATGCCGTCATGCGACCGGGCGCCGACCCTCCCAGCACCGCGGCGGCGTCGGCCAACCCCGCGCAACCTCCACCGACATCGAACAGCGGTTCGCTACACTCGCCATCCACAGCCACGAGCAGGGCATCCGCCGTCCTGTCGCACCCTGCCGATACCGTGCGCACCAGCGCATCGACCCGCCGCCCGCCGGCCCCGAGGAGGATCCAGGTGGACCGTGACAAAGCCCTCGACATGGCAGTTGGCCAGATCGAGAAGCAGTACGGCAAGGGCGCGGTGATGAAGCTCGGCGAGGGCGTCGCCGAGCCCGTCGCCGCCATCCCGACCGGTGCGATCAGCCTCGATGTGGCGCTTGGCATCGGCGGCGTCCCCCGCGGCCGCGTCACCGAGATCTACGGACCAGAGAGCAGCGGGAAGTGCCTCGTTGCGGGCACGAGCGTCTGGACCGACCGGGGGCTGGAGACGATCGAGGAGGTCTTCGAGCGAGCCGGTCAGGCCGCGTCGTGCACCTCCCGCGTCACCGACGTGCGCGACCAGGACCTGCGCGCGGTGAACGAGCACGGCGAGCTCGAGGGGATCGCGGCGCTCACGCACAACAACCGCAAGCCGGTGGTGCGGCTGACGCTGCGCACGGGTCGCACCCTCGAGGTCACGCACAACCACCCGCTGCGCGTGGTGAGCGAGCGCGGCTCCGTGGTCTGGCGCGAGGCTGGGAGGATCCAAGCGGGCGACACGGTCGTCTCCGCGGCCTTCGGGGCGGACGAGGCGGCCTCGGGTGACGGGCTGGACGAGGACGAGGCCGTGCTGCTCGGCTATCTCGTCGCCGAGGGATCGTTGACGAGCCGACACGCGATTCGCTTCACGACCTGGGACCCAGAGGTCGGTGAGGAGTTCACCCGCCTCGCCCGGCGCGTCTTCGACGACGCCGAGGTGCGCTGCTACGAGGGCCGCGAGTACGCCGTGCCCGGCAAGAGCGTCCGCGACGAGCTGGAGCGTCGCTACGGCCTCGGCTTCGGGGCGGCGGCCAGCAAGTTCGTGCCGCGGTGTGTGCGCACCGGCGGCGCCAAGGCTCAACGCGCCTTCCTCTCCGCGTTGTTCGAGGGCGACGGGTGGATCCATCGCTCGTCGACCGTCGGGTACGCCAGCGCTTCGGAGACGTTGGCCAGTCAGGTCCAGCTCCTGCTGCTCGGCCTCGGCGTCCCGGCCTCGCTGTCGAAGACCTGGAACGCCGAGCACGAGCGCCACGACTGGACGGTGACGATCAACCCCACCTGCGTCGCGCCCTTCCTCGACGTGATCGGCTTCCGCTCGCGGCGTCGACACGAGCAGGTGACTGCGTCCTTCCGCGCCTCGGGTCGCGACCCGCAGCTTGAGAGCATCCCCGCCATCGCTGGGCTCGTGCGCGACCGGCGCGATGACGTGGGGGGTCTGCTGGCCCAGCGGTACGTGTTCGACCGGGTCGAGCGGGTCGAGGACGCTGGTGAGCAGCCCACCTTCGACCTGATGCTGCCTCGGACGCACAGCTTCCTCGCCAACGGCGTGCTGTCGCACAACACCACCGTGGCGCTCCACGTCGTCGCCGAGGCCCAGCGCGCGGGCGGCATCGCGGCGTTCATCGACGCCGAGCACGCCCTGGACCCCAACTACGCCAAGGCGCTCGGGGTCGACACCGAGGAGCTGCTGATCAGCCAGCCCGACAACGGCGAGCAGGCCCTGGAGATCGCCGACATGCTGGTGCGCTCGGGGGCGGTCGACGTGATCGTGGTCGACTCGGTCGCCGCGCTGACCCCTCGTGCGGAGATCGAGGGGGAGATGGGCGACAGCCACGTGGGCTTGCAGGCCAGGCTGATGAGCCAGGCGCTGCGCAAGCTCGCCGGCACGCTGAGCCGCTCGGGCACCTCGGCGGTGTTCATCAACCAGCTGCGCGAGAAGGTCGGGGTGATGTTCGGGAGCCCCGAGACCACCCCCGGTGGCCGTGCGCTGAAGTTCTACTCGTCGGTGCGCATCGACGTGCGCCGCATCGAGTCGCTGAAGGACGGCAACACCGCGGTGGGCAACCGGGGGCGCGCCAAGATCGTCAAGAACAAGGTGTCAGCGCCGTTCCGGCAAGCCGAGTTCGACATCGCCTTCGGTGAGGGCATCTCCAAGGAGGGCTCGCTGCTGGACCTCGGCGTGGACGAGGGGATCGTCAAGAAGGCCGGCGCCTGGTTCACCTACGAGGGCGAGCAGCTCGGCCAGGGCCGGGAGAACGCCAAGCGGTTCCTGAAGGAGCACAGCGACGTGGCCGATGCGATCGCCACCAAGCTGCACGAGAAGCTCGGTCTCGCACCCGCTGCCGAGCAGGCGACCCAGGAGGCCGGCGAGGGCGGTGAGGCCGCCAGCAACGGCAGTGGCGAGACCGGTGCGAGCACCAGCGCCGCGAGCAAGAGCGGTGCGAGCAAGAGCGGCACCGCCAAGGGCGGCGCTGGCAAGAGCACCACGAGCAAGGGTGGCGCGAGCAAGAGCGGCGGCGCGAAGGCGCAGGGCAGCGGATCCGAGGACGGCGAGACGCTGGTATGACGCGCCGGGAGCAAGCCGAGGCCGCCCTGCGGGCGGCCGAGGCGGCCACCCGCGGCAGCTCCGAGAGCTCCGTGGGTTGCCAGCCGGGCCGCGACGACGGCGCGGCGCCCGGGGCGCAGCAGGCGGGCCCAGGCGCGCCGGTGGGCCCAGCCAGCTCTGCGTCGGCTGGCGCGTCCACCGGTGATGACCCGGTCGGCGAGGCGCTCGCCTTCGTGCTGCGCAGCACGCGGCAGCGTCCGCAGACCGAGGCGGAGGTCGCCCGCAAGCTCGCACGACGCGAGCACGGCGAGGACGTGATCGACGCGGCGCTGGCGCGGGCCCGCGACCTCGGCGCGGTGGACGATGCGGCGTTCGCGCGCGCCTGGGTCGAGGATCGCGGGCGAGGGCGCGGCTACGGGACCGCTCGGCTGCGCGAGGAGCTGCGCCGCAAGGGCGTGACCGACGCCGACATCGACGCGGCCCTGCTGGCCCTCGCTGATCGCGATGAGCACAGCACCGCGGTGGACCTGGCCCGCCGTCGCCTGGCGCGCCTGCCTGCCGGTCTCGACGCGGCGGCGGTGCTGCGGCGCCTGACCGGCTATCTCGTGCGGCGGGGCTATCCGCCCGGCCTGGCCGAGCGCGCGGCACGTGAGGCGGCCCACCTCGCCGACCACTGGGATTGATTGGCCCCCGCCGGCTGGGGCTGACCCGATCTCCTCGTTGGGGGCCGTGCCGTCCCGTTGGGCCGGGCCTCGCCGCGCTTTCTGAAGGACCGCAGGTCGCGCTACGCTCCGTGCGCTCGCCCGGGGGTGGCATGCCCAGATCCGGCGAGCCCGCGCCACACGCCGCCGAGCCAAAGACCGATCACCGATGACGCTGCTGCAGGCCTGGTTGTTCGTCGGGCTCCCTGCACTGGTGCTCGGCCTCGCCATGTTCGTGGGGCGCTCGCGCTGGCGTCCGCTGGTGGGCTACGTGATCCTGCTCGTCGGCTTCGGCGGCATGACGCTGTTCGATCCCGTCTCGGGTGCTGTGCTCGGCGTGGTGATCGTGCTGCTGTACGCCGCCGGACGCGGTGGGGGCGGCGAGGAGCGCGTGGCCACGCTCACCGAGACCGGGGTGGAGGCCGCCGAGCGGGCCGACCGCGACGCGCGTCGCGACGACACCACCCAGCCGCAGTGATCACCCTCCAGCCTCGGTGAGCGCCTGTCGCGCCTCGCTGGCTGGGCGGTGACCGCGCACCTCCGGCGCCCCGTGACGGTGGTGGGGCCGCCGCCTATCCTGCGGCCCATGGCCCAGACCTACTTCATCCGCACCTTCGGGTGCCAGATGAACGAGCACGACTCGGAGCGCGCTGCCGGTGTGCTGCAGACGATGGGCTATCGCCCGGCGCCCGACGCCGAGTCAGCTGACCTCGTGCTGTTCAACACCTGCGCGGTGCGCGAGAACGCCGACAACCGCCTCTACGGGCAGCTGTCGCAGCTGGCGCCGCTCAAGCGCGCCGATCCCGACAAGACCGTCGTCGTGGGCGGCTGCCTGGCGCAGAAGGACCAGGAGGGCGTGGCTGCCCAGGCCCCGTGGGTCGACGTGGTCTACGGGACGCACAACCTCGGACGCCTGCCGCAGCTGCTCGCCCAGGCCGACTCGGCCTCGTTCCCGGTGGTGGAGATCCTCGAGCAGACCGAGACCTTCCCCTCGGCGCTGCCGGCGCACCGCCACGTCGCCCACCACGCGTGGGTGTCCATCTCGATCGGCTGCGACAACACCTGCACCTTCTGCATCGTGCCGACCCTGCGCGGCCCCGAGCACTCCCGGCCGCTCGAGGACGTGCTCGCCGAGGTGCGCGGGCTGGTCGCCGACGGCGTCACCGAGATCAGCCTGCTGGGCCAGAACGTCAACTCCTATGGCCGCGACTTGGTACGCCGCGGCGTGGTGCCGCCGCCGCGGGACCGCAAGCGCACCCTGTTCGCGGACCTGCTGCACGCGCTCGGCGAGGTCGACGGGTTGCAGCGGATCCGCTTCACCAGCCCCCATCCCAAGGACTTCTCCACCGACGTGCTCACCGCGATGCGCGAGGTGCCCGCGGTGTGCGAGCAGCTCCACCTGCCGCTGCAGGCCGGCTCCGACCGGGTGCTGCGGCGCATGCAGCGCAGCTACACCAGCGCACGGTTCCTGGACCTCGTCGCGCAAGCCCGGGCGACGCTGCCCGGCGTGACGATCTCCACCGACCTGATCGTCGGGTTCCCCGGCGAGACCGAGGAGGACTTCGAGGAGACGCTGCGGGTGGTCGACGAGGCGCAGTTCGACTCGGCGTTCACGTTCGAGTACTCGGTGCGCCCAGGCACCGCTGCCGCGGACATGGACGGCCACCTGGACCCCGCGACGGTCAACGCGCGCTACCAGCGCCTGTCGGCCCTCACCCGCGAGCTGACCGCGCGCAGCAACGCGCGGCAGGTCGGCACGGTGCAGCCGCTGCTGCTGGAGGGGCCGTCCAAGACCGATGCCTCGCGACTGACCGGCCGCACACGCGGCAACCGCGTGGTCCACATCCCGGCCGTCGAGGGCCTGGAGCCCGGTGCGTTCGTCAACGCCGCGCTCACCGAGGCGCGCGGCCACTACCTGCTCGGAGAGGCCACGCAGGCCCCCGCCGACCCGCCCGTGCCGACCCCCGCGCCCGCTCGGGCGCTCGCCTGACCGGCCACGGCGTGCTCGCTGGCGTCGCGGTCCTGCCCTCGGCCCCCGTGCTGGTGCCCGGTGTGAGCCCTGCGCCACCGCCGCAGGTGCGGGCGGTCGCCGATGAGGTCGACGCCTGCGTCGAGGGTCTGGCCGACTACGACCGCGTGGTCCTGCTGGCTGTCGGCGAGGCCCTGGCCGTGCACGCCTGTGGGCGCATCGACCTTGCCGGCCTCGGGCGCGGTGACATCCGCGCCGAGCGCCCCGTGGCCGCGCGCACCGTCGAGGCGCTGGTCGAGCGCCTCGGCTGCGCGGCCGAGGTCCCCGACCGGCTGCCGCTCGCCCACGCGGTGCTCGGGCTGCTGCTGGGCGCGGCAGAGCCGGTGGCCGCGGTGAGCGTGCCCGCCGAGGCCGAGCCTGCGGCGCTGCAGCACAGCGGCATCGCGGTCGTCCGCGCCGTGGCCGACGCCGCCGACGAGGGGCGCGCGCTGCTCGTCGTCGCCGGGGACCTCTCGGCAGGCATCGGCCCGCGCGCTCCCTGGCCCGACCTGGACGGCGCCGCCGAGCTCGACGCGCAGATCGTCGACCTGGTCGACCAAGGGCGCCTCGAGCGGCTCGCCGGGCTGGGCGACGAGGCCGCGCGCGTGCACGCCACCGGCTGGCCGGCCCTGGTCGCCGCGCAGGGAGCCCTGGGCGAGGCGCGCCTGGGGCTGGCACGACGCAGCTACGCCGCCCCGGCCGGCGTGGGCTACCTCGTGGCCCACGGCGCCTAGCGCGATCCGGTGGAGGCTCCCGCCGCGCCCAGCCCGCACCCGGTGGTGGCGCTGGTCGGCCCGACCGGCAGCGGCAAGTCGGCCATCGCGCTGGCAGCAGCCGCTGCCCACGCCCCCCACGTGGAGATCGTGGCCGTCGATGCGTTCACGGTGTACCGGCGCATGGACGTGGGCACCGACAAGCCCAGCCCGGCCGCGCGCGCCCAGGTGCCCCACCACGGGATCGACTGGCTCGACCCCAGCGACGAGTGCACCGTCGCCTGGTTCCAGCGCCGTGCGCGCGCCGCGATCGCGGCGATCCACCGTCGCGGGCGCGTGCCGTTGCTCGTCGGGGGCTCGGGCCTGTACTTCCGGGCGGTGGTCGACCCGCTGTCGTTCCCGCCCACCGACCCGACGATGCGCGCCACGGTGCTCGAGGAGGTCGGCGGGCAGGCCCACCGTGCCCACCAGCGGCTGCGCGAGGTGGACCCCGATGCTGCCGCACGCATCGACCCCGAGAACCTGCGACGCAGCGTGCGCGCGCTCGAGGTGCACCGGCTGACCGGCGTGCCGTTCTCGGCCTGGCGCACCGCATGGGAGCGCTACGACAGCGTCTACTCCGAGCTTGCCGTGATCGGCCTGCACCGCGAGCCCGCCGCGCTCGCCGAGGCGATCGCCGGGCGCGTGACGGGCATGCTCGCCGCCGGTCTGGTGGCCGAGGCGCGCGCGCTGGCGCTGCGGCCGGTAGGGCTGTCCCACACCGCCCGTCAGGCGATCGGCTACGCCGAGGCGCTCGCAGCGATCGCCGCGCGCCCCGCTGTGGCCACGCCCGCGGCGCTCGCCGAGGCGATCGCCCGGCGCACCCGACGCTTCGCGGCGCGCCAGCGGCGCTGGTTCCGGCGCGACCCGCGGGTACGATGGGAGCACGGACACGACGCCGCCGACGCCCTGTCCGAGGCGCTCGCCGAGGCACGTGGCGCGAGTGGCGCCGACAGCCCGCACCGCCCCACACCGTGAGGAGCATCTCGTCATCGAGCTCGTCAAGGCGCACGGCACCGGCAACGACTTCGTGCTGCTGCCGGATCGCCTGGACCAGCACGTGCTCGATGTCGCGCTGACCGTGGCGGTGTGCGACCGTCGCTTCGGGATCGGTGGGGACGGCGCCATCCGCGTGGCGCCGGCACGCGCGGACACCGGCGCCGATGTGTTCATGGACTATCGCAACGCCGACGGGTCGCTGGCCGAGATGTGCGGCAACGGCGTGCGGTGCGTGGCCAAGCTCGCGCTGGATCGCGGCTGGGTCGACGGCGACGAGATCGCGGTGGACACCCGCGCTGGCGTGAAGCAGGTCACCGTCACCGAGCGCCACGACGACGGCACGGTTGCAACCGTGCGCGTGCACATGGGCAGCGCCCACGTCGGACAGCGCGTCGAGGTCGACGTCAGCCCGCTGACCCGCGCCCGCGCCGCGCCTGGATCCCATGCCGGCATCATCGCCGAGCCGCCGGCCATGCCCGGCGAGGACGCCGCGGCTGGCGCAGCGGTCACCGCCGAGCACCGCACCCTCGAGGTGCTCGCGGTGTCGCTGGGCAACCCCCACGCGGTGGTCGTGGTGGGCAGCGACCCGGCCGCGCTGGACGCGGTGCCGTTGGCCGCGTGGTCCGCAGCCGTCGCAGCCCACCCGGCCTTCCCCGACGGTGCGAACGTCGAGGCGGTGGCAGTGCCCGACCCCGCGACGGTGCACGGACGCATCCACGAGCGCGGCAGCGGCGAGACGCTCGCCTCGGGCACCGGCGCCAGTGCCATGGCAGTCGCCGCGGCCGCGCTGGGCCATGCGCGACGTGCGAGCACCGTGCGCCTGCCGGGTGGCGACCTGCGCGTCGACTGGCGCGAGGACGGGGAAGTCACCGTCACCGGCCCCGCCGAGACCGTCGCCACCGGCACCCTCGACCCGGGCTGGCTGGCCCGCGCCACCGCCAGTAGCAGGCGATCCGCGCCCGCCGAGCGCGAGCTCCGCGGGACGCAGCGCGACGCCCAACCCGATGCCCCCCAGCCCCAACAACCGAGTGGCCTATGAGCGACACCGAGCAGCAGGCGAGCCACGAGGCCGTCGAGGACGGCTCCCACCGCGAGCCCGAGCAGGAGCTCGCCCTCCGCCGCGCCGAGCAGCGCCGGCGCGCCGCCCAGCGCGTGGGCGATCACGCGCCGCAGGAGGGCGTGCCGATCTTCCGGCCCGTCGAGCGCGCGGTGCTCGTGGCGGTGCACAGCGACCAGGACAGTCGCGCCAGCATCGACGCCGGGCTCGACGAGCTCGCGGCGCTGTGCGACACCGCCGGCTCCGAGGCCGCAGGACGCGTGGTGCAGCGCCGTGCGCACCCCGATCCCGCCACCTATGTGGGACGCGGAAAGATCGTGGAGCTCCGCGAGCTCGCCGAGCAGCTCGAGGCGGACGCCGTCATCGTGGATGCCGAGCTGAGCCCCGCCCAGCAGCGCAACCTCGAGGAGCGCCTCGAGCTGAAGGTGCTCGACCGGACCATCGTCATCCTGGACATCTTCGCCCAGCACGCCTCCAGCAAGGAGGGCAAGGCGCAGGTCGAGCTCGCCCAGCTCAGCTACCTGCTGCCGCGGCTGCGCGGCTGGGGTGACGCGCTGTCACGCCAGGCGGGCGGCATCGGGACGCGTGGTCCCGGTGAGAGCCAGCTCGAGGTGGACCGACGCAAGCTGTCACGCCGGATCAACCGTCTGCGCGCCGAGCTCCGCGAAGCCGGGGCGACACGCCGACGCAAGACCAAGGAGCGCGAGCGCGCCGAGGTGCCCACGGTGGCGCTGGTGGGCTACACCAACGCGGGCAAGTCCACCCTGCTCAACCGGCTCACCGGCGCCAGCGTGGAGGTGGGCGACCGGCTGTTCGCGACGTTGGACACCACCGCGCGGCGCCTGGAGCTGCCCCGCTCGCGCGAGGCGATCATGACCGACACCGTCGGGTTCGTCGACAAGCTGCCCACCCAGCTCGTCGAGTCGTTCAAGTCGACCCTCGAGGAGACGCTGCGCGCTGACCTGCTGCTGCACGTCGTGGACGCCAGCCATCCGCAGGCCGACGAGCAGATGGCCGCCGTCGAGCGCGTGCTCGACGAGATCGGCGCCGAGGACATGCCCCGGCTCGTCGCACTGAACAAGGCTGACCTCGCCGACCCCGACGCGCTCACCGGGCTCCAGCGCGACGCTGGCGGTGTGGCGGTCTCGGCGATCACCGGTGCCGGCCTCGACGAGCTCCGCGCGGTGATCGCCGAGGCGATCCCGGTGCGCCGGATGGTCATCGAGGCGCTGGTCCCCTACGAGCACGCCGAGCTGGTGGCCAGGGCCCACGACGAGGGGGAGGTCCTGGAGGAGGAGCACCGCGCCGAGGGAACGCGGCTGGTGGCCGATGTCGGTCCGCAGCTGTCCGCGGCGCTTGCGGCCTACGCCGAGGCCGACCCGTGGTGGGGCAAGCGCGACGCGACCGCGTCAGGACGGTGATCAGCCGCCGGGTCGCCTGCCCCGGACGGGTCACAGCTCTTCGTCGACCGCCCCGCTTGGCTGACGACGCACCACGCGTCGCCGCTGGTTGAACACGAGGCTGAGCACAAGGCCCACGCTGCCGCCGATCATCAGGATGACCCCGATCATGTTGAGGTCGAGGCCTTGCGGGTCGAACTGGACGGCGAGCGCGAGGACTGCGCCGATCACGATCAGGGCGATGCTGCCGCCGATGGTCATGGAGATCCCTCCCTCCCGTGCGCTCCCAGTGCCGGGGTGCAGCGGGAGCACCTCCCACGGTGATCGCTCGCGTGCCCCAGTGACCCGACCGTTGGAACGAGACGGGACGGGTCGGGGCGAGACTTGCTGGCGCTAGCTGCCACGGTGCACGTCCAGCTGCCCAGGGCCCTCCCTGTGCTGGGCTAGAGGCTGCGCAGGACTGCGACGACGCGCCCGAGGATGCTGGCCGCGGCGTCCTCGGCGACCGGGATGGGGGCGTAGCGCTCGTTGGCAGGATCGAGCCACACGCTGCCGTCGGCCTCACGACGGAAGCGCTTGACGGTGGCCTCCCCGTTCACGAGGGCGGCGCACAGCTCACCCTGCTCGACGGTGGCCTGCTGGCGGATCACCACCGTGTCCCCGTCGAGGATCCCGTCGTCGATCATCGAGTCGCCGCGCACGTGCAGGGCGAACAGCGTGCCGTGGCCCACCAGGTCGCCGGGCAGGCGGAGCTGCTCCTCGATGTGCTCATCGGCAAGGATCGGTGCGCCCGCGGCGATGTCGCCGACCAGCGGCACCACCACCCCCGGAGCGGGAGACTCGGACGCCACCTCGGCTCGCTGCCACTCGGGTCGCTCGTGGGACTGCCACGCAAGGGGCAAGAGCTCCACGGCGCGGGACTTGGTCGGATCGCGCCGGATCAGCCCCGCCCGCTCCAGCGCTGCCAGCTGATTGTGGACGCTGGACGGTGAGCGCAGCTCCACGCGCTCGCCGAGCTCGCGGATGCTCGGCGGATAGCCGCGCGCGGCGACGCTCTCGCGCAGCACATCCAGGATCGCGCGCTGGCGCGCGGTCAGGGTCGCCTCGATCGGCGTGGTGCCCGTCTCTGGTGTCGTGTCCTGTTGTGTCTCCATGCCCCACCCCCTGGTCGCGGTCGCTGCCTGGCATCGAACATAGTATCGAAGCGAAACGCCCGTTCGAAGGATCTGCGGCGCGCCCTTGTGGACAGACGGGCGAGTGCGATACGCTTCGAACATGCGTTCTCATGCTGCTTCGCGACTGCCTTCGCGCCGGACTCCACACGGGGCTGACCCCCGGCCTCGGCGCCGCGCTGTCACACCCCCCTCGCACGCTGTGCCCCGCAAGCCCGGACGCGGGTGCTCGCCGGCGCAGGCAGCGGCAGCACAGGCGCTGTCGCGAAGCCCAGTGCCGCAGCAGCCGCGATCGGCGCCCCGGCAGCAGCGTCGGTGCGCTCCCGCGCACCACCGGCAGGAGGAGACCGCGATGACCCAACACACAGCCGTGCGCCGCGTGCGGACCGTCGCCGCGATCGTGCTGGTCGTCGCGATCGTGGGTCTTGGCGCCCTGTGGGCCACGAGCCTGCCCACAGCAGCGCCGGCGGCTGCAACGCCCTCGGCGCCGCAGACCGCAGCCGCCCAGGCAGCGGACGGGGAGGACGCGGTCGCGCCCGACTACGTGGTCGTCAGCGAGGGCGACACCGCGATCGAGCTGCTGGCCCCGCTGGCGCCAGCCGACGAGCACCCGCGCCGCTTTGTCGCCGACGTGCTGGAGGCCAACGACGCCGAGGCGCGGTCGCTGCGCCCAGGCGATGTGCTGGTGCTGGACCGCTAGGCCAGCTCGATCAGGGGTGCACCGGGGCTGATCAGCTGTGCTCCGACGGGCCAGCCGGGTCCTCGGCGAGTCCATCGCCGTCGCCGGTGGCCTCCTCGCCGCGGCCCTCCTCGCCGCGGCCCGCCTCGCCGCGGCCCGCCTCGCCCCGACCCATCTCGATCGTGCTCGTCAGATGCGCCAGGCCCTCGTCGCCGGTCAGCTCGAGCTCGCGCCGGAAGTCGTCAACGGAGGTGAACTGCTTGTGGACGCTCGCGAAGCGGATCGCCGCGGGCGGGGAGAGGGTGCGCAGCGCAGCCAGCACCTCGGCACCGACAGTCGAGGAGGCCACCTGGCGAGGCCCCAGCTCGCGGAGGCGCTCCTCGACCTGCTCGGCGGCCCTGCGCACGGTGGTGCCGTCCACATCACTGCCCAGCGCGCGGCGCATCCCGTCGAGCACCTTCTGGCGCTCGTAGGGCTGCAAGCTGCCGTCGCGCTTGCGCACCAGCACGCTGCTCTGCTCGGCGCGCTCATAGGTCGAGAAGCGCTGGTCGCACGGGCGGCAGTGACGGCGCCGCCGGATCGCCGCCCCGTGCTCGGCCAGACGCGAGTCGACCACCCGGTTGTCCTCGGCTCCGCAGTGCGGGCAGCGCACCTTGCCCTCCGTTTCGCAGATGAGGCCTGCGTGGATGCGTCGCGCTCGTCCACGGTGCCATCCACCGACGCATCCACAGTGGCGAGGCCGGGCTGGCAGGCATCCGGGCCGCGTCGTCCACAGCGTCCCCAGCCGGCCGGGGATGGCCCCACAAGATGTTGTATCCCAACGTCATCGCTGTCCACAAGCTCGGGGGATGAAGCTCCTAGGACGGGGGAGGGGAACCCTGGTAGCGTCAGCAGGCGATCCCCCTGAGCCATCCAACAGACCACAACATGTAGGGGCGCGATGTCGCATGGGTCCCAGGATCTAGGGGTGGGGTGGTGATGAGGTGTTGACGGCGCCACGACGATCAGGCAAAGTGACAGCCCTGGAACCACAACGATGGCATTCTGGCTGGCCTTCCCCCATCGGCCTCGCCGCCGCACCGCCGACGGTCCCGCCGACGCCGCCAGATCCCCCGCCAGACCGCCGAGCAGGAGCGTCAACCCATGGTCACCACCCGCAGCGCGCTACGCGTCGCAACCGATGAGGATCCCCCGGGCATCGCCCTCGAGCGCTACTTCACCCGTGAGGGCGTGCACCCCTACGACGAGCTGGAGTGGGAGCTGCGCGACGCCGTCATCCACGACTGGAAGACGGGGGAGGTCAGCTTCGAGCAGCGCGACGTCGAGTTCCCGACCTCGTGGTCGATGATCGCGACCACGATCGTGGCGCAGAAGTACTTCCGCGGTCACCTGGGCACGCCCGAGCGCGAGCACAGCGCTCGTCACATGATCGATCGGGTCGCCGACACCATCACCGAGTGGGGTGAGGCCGACGGCTACTTCGCCGACGCTGAGAGCGCGCGGGTGTTCAACCACGAGCTCAAGCACCTGCTGGTGAACCAGAGGGCGGCGTTCAACAGCCCCGTGTGGTTCAACGTCGGGGTGGAGGATCACCCGCAGTGCTCGGCGTGCTTCATCCTCTCGGTCGAGGATCAGATGACCTCGATCCTCAACTGGTACTACGAGGAGGGCGTGATCTTCAAGGGCGGCTCGGGCTCGGGGGTCAACCTCAGCCGGATCCGCTCCTCCCAGGAGAGGCTCAAGGGCGGCGGCGAGGCCAGCGGCCCGGTGAGCTTCATGCGCGGCGCCGATGCGAGCGCGGGCACCATCAAGAGCGGTGGCAAGACCCGTCGTGCGGCCAAGATGGTGATCCTCGACGTCGATCACCCCGATGTCGAGGAGTTCATCTGGTGCAAGCGTGACGAGGAGGTCAAGGCGCGCGCGCTGGAGGCCGTGGGCTACGACATGAGCTTCGACGCGCCGGCGACCGCCACGCTGCAGTACCAGAACGCCAACAACTCGGTCCGGGTCAGCGACGAGTTCATGCGCGCGGTCGAGGCCGGGCAGTCCCACGACCTCATCGGGCGCACCGACGGCGAGGTCAAGCGGACCGTCGACGCGAAGGACCTCATGCGGCAGATCGCCCAGGCCGCGTGGGAGTGCGCCGACCCCGGCGTGCAGTACGACACGACCATCAACGACTGGCACACCACGCCCAACGCCGGTCGCATCAACGGCTCGAACCCCTGCAGCGAGTACATGCACCTCGACAACTCGGCGTGCAACCTCGCCAGCCTCAACCTGCGCACGTTCGAAGCCGACGGCGTGTTCGACACCGAGGCCTTCTCGCGGGCCGTCGAGATCCTGATCACCGCCCAGGAGATCATCGTCGGCAACTCCAGCTACCCCACCGACGCGATCGCCGAGAACGCCCACAACTACCGGCAGCTGGGCCTGGGCTACGCCAACCTCGGCGGGCTGCTGATGAGCCAGGGCATCGCCTACGACTCGGACGAGGGTCGGGCGTGGACCAGCGCGATCACGGCGCTGATGACTGGCCAGGCCTATCGGACCTCGGCCGAGCTCGCCAAGGTCCAGGGTCCCTTCGCCGGCTTCGAGCAGGACCGTGACGGGATGCTGCGGGTGCTGCGCAAGCACCGCGCCGCCCTCGAGCAGGTCGACGAGCACAAGGCGCCGAGCAACGTGCTCACCGCCGCCAGGACCGCGTGGGACGAGGCCAACGAGCTCGGTGCCGAGCACGGCGTCCGCAACGCGCAGGCCACCGTGCTGGCGCCCACCGGCACCATCGGGCTGATGATGGACTGCGACACCACCGGCATCGAGCCCGACCTTGGCCTGGTGAAGATGAAGAAGCTGTCGGGCGGCGGGTCGATGAAGATCGTCAACCAGACGGTCCCGGCCGCGCTGAAGCGCCTCGGCTATCAGCCCGAACAGGTCGAATCGATCGTCGACTACATCGACAAGCACTCGACCATCGAAGGCGCACCCGGGTTCCGCGACGAGCATCTGCCGGTGTTCGACTGCGCGATGGGCGAGCGCTCCATCGCGCCGATGGGCCACGTGCGCATGATGGCCGCAGCGCAGCCGTGGATCAGCGGGGCGATCTCCAAGACGGTGAACCTGCCCGAGTCAGCCACCGTCGAGGACGTCGAGCAGGTCTACCGCGAGGGCTGGCGCCTGGGCCTGAAGGCCATCGCCATCTACCGCGACAACTGCAAGGTCAACCAGCCGCTGGCGATCGCGGAGTCCGAGAGCGACAGCGAGGAGCCTGCGGCCACCACGACCGAGGAGGCCGCCCAGCAGGGCATGGTGCGGCGCCGCCTGCCCAAGCAGCGGCCCAGCCAGACCGTGTCGTTCACCGTCGGCGACGCCGAGGGCTACCTCACCGCCGGCGAGTACCCCGGCGACGGTCTCGGCGAGATCTTCGTCAAGCTCGGCAAGCAGGGCTCGACCCTGTCGGGCGCGATGGATGCCTTCGCGATCGCGGTGAGCCTCGGGTTGCAGTACGGCGTGCCGCTGGAGGCCTACGTCAAGAAGTTCGTCAACACCCGCTTCGAGCCCAGCGGCATGACCGACGACCCGGAGGTGAAGTTCGCCAGCTCGCTGATCGACTACATCTTCCGGCGCCTGGCGATCGAGTACCTGCCGGCCGAGACGCGTCACGAGATCGGCATCTACACGATCGCCGAGCGCAACGCGCAGCTCGACGCCGAGCACGGCCGCGAGCCGAGCAACGAGTCGCAGGACGAGCCGGTCGTCGACGTCGAGGGACAGACCGTGCTGCCCGTCGAGAAGCCGGGCAGGGTCGACGACTTGTACGGCGACGCGCCGATGTGCTTCAGCTGCGGCATCCAGATGGTGCGCTCGGGCGCATGCCACGTGTGCCAGAGCTGCGGGTCGACGACGGGCTGCAGCTAGTGACAATGGCCACAATGACACCCCGGGGTTTGGCCACGACATGACACTGCGTGGCCACCGGGGTGTCACTGCGTGGCCAGCCGTGATGCGCCCTGGCGGTACCCGGGTGCCCGGACCGCCGCAGGGCGTACGGACGCACCCG
>PWER01000093.1 GCA_003553565.1 Nitriliruptoria bacterium
CCGAGCGCGGATCACCGTTGAGCCTTCTCCCTGGGAGGGAGCCTCAACGGCTGGGAGGCGAGCGAGTCGACGGCTGACTGCCCGTTGACATAGACCGGCCGCGGGGCGGGCGGTGGGCTGGCGCCAGGGATTGTCAACTACACGTCGAGCCCGCGGTGCTGGGACCCTGACCCGTCGCTGCGAGTTGACAGCGCGTGTATGTGCCAGAAACCCGGTCGTGGCACTCCAAGCCGTGTTCGGGGGCCGGGATCCTCCCGTCTGACGGGCTACGACCCCACGACAGGGTTTCTGGCACCCACAGGACGGGCGACGGAGTGGAACTCGTGGTTGCGGACCAAGCCCGCGACCATGACCGAGGTGTCGATCACTCGCGATCTCGCTGGGCGTGAATCGCCTCGACCGTGGTGGCGTTGCTCACGGTGTCGTGTTCATCGACCGTGACCAGCGGGAGCCCGCTGTCATCCACGGTGACGGTGGCACGGCGGCGACGTTCCAGCAGGACGCCTTCGGGTGTAGAGACGAGCTCGAGGGTCCCGCCGTCGCGTAGGCCGAGACGTTCCCGTTCGGCCTGGGGGATGACGACGCGACCTTGTGGGTCCACCTTGACGGTGATGGTCATGCTTCACTCCCAACGTGGACACCACTGCGATGGTGCCATGGTGCCACTTCGATGGCAATCGGCCTCGCCCGGTGGCGGGACCAGGTCCCTGTGCGTGATCGACCGGGGATGGGCATCCCCCGGGTACCGCACCGCCGGTACTGCGGCCCAACCACCATCCCGCGTGACACGGAATCCGGACCTCGCCGGGAAGCCCGCCCCGGAGACATCGTGGAACTGCCGAGTTGCACGCCCAGGCATGTCACAGGCACCTGGCATGCTCCTCACCCCTAGATGAGCGAGGGGATGGGATCGCACGAAGACTGCTTGAGAGCGGTGTCTGGTAGGTCACGCAGAGAGGCGGTTCATGATGTCTGGTGATCAAGAGGACAAGCGCGAGCCGCTGGTGCGGTTCCAGTTCGGGAAGGAAGACGAGGCTGATGCAGCCGCGATCGCGGACAAGATTCGCGAGATCCGCCGGCGTCACCTTAGCGTCACCGCGGTAACGAAGAGGAATCCTCGTAGTTGGCAGCGTCGTCAACCGACTCGGTCGCGTCGCGCAACTCGACCGCGATGGTCCGGCGTGATCCATCGGCCGACGCGATACCGGTGTGGTATCATCCGACCATGGCGCTGACTCTCCGGACGGATGAAGAACTTGAGCGTGCACTGGACGCCCTCGCCAGCAGCGAGGGGTTGTCTCGCCAGGAGATCATCCGCCGCGCTGTGATCGAGCGCTACGAGCGCTCGCGGCATCGTCAGCGCGTGACCGATAGCACCGAGCGGATGATGCAGCGCTGGGGCGACGTGCTGGACCGCCTCGGCTCCGCGTGAGCATGATCGAGCTCCTCGATCTCGAGGATCTCATCGAGCTCGTCCGCCGTCTCGGCGTCGGGCCCGTGCGCGACATCGGCTTGCTCGACGCGGCTGCTGCCCGCCCACGCTCGTCCGCATTCGGCTCGGATGCCTACCCCACCCTGGAGCTGAAGGCCGCGGCGCTGCTGCACTCGCTCGTGCGCCATCACGCCCTGGTAGACGGCAACAAGCGCCTGGCCTGGCTTGCCACGGTCGTATTCTTGGACCTCAACGATCGGACCGTGGCCCTTGACGATGACGAGGCCTTCGCTCTCGTCATGGAAGCCGCGGCCGGGATGCTCGATGTTGAGGGAATCGCCGAACGCCTTACCGC
Organism: Nitriliruptoria bacterium; assembly: GCA_003553565.1. Taxonomy (GTDB): domain Bacteria; phylum Actinomycetota; class Nitriliruptoria; order Euzebyales; family Egibacteraceae; genus PUKE01. Next base: position 1,788 of record PWER01000093.1, read on the forward strand.
CGGTACCCGCAGATAGCCAATCCCGTCATCTGGTAGCGGCCAAGGCGGGCTTCCGCGGCAGTCGTCTGGCTGAGGTCAGCGGAATAGGTGTGTGATCTGCGGAAACGCCGAGTTGGCCGGTTGCAAGGCGTGTCACTAGACCCGCCCGTACGCGGGGGCACTCCCGGGGGTGTTCGGGGGTGTTGGACCGAGCGCGCCTTCGGGTGGCACTGGTGCTGGGGGGCCGCTGCAATAGCACAGGGGCGCGGTGCGTCCTTTTGGGTGTCCGGTCTGGTGCTGTGAGGTTGGCACCGGATGCCGATTGGCACGCTGACAGGGAGGGTCGTGATGACTGCGGATGCGAGCTGGGATCGCGGGACCGCCGGAGGTGGGGTCACCGTACCCGTTGATCCGGACGTGTTGCGCGAGGAGGTGCAGCGCAAGTATCGCGAGGTCGCCCGCGAGCCCGACGGTGAGCATCACTTCCATACCGGCCGCCCGCTCGCGCGTCGGCTCGGCTATCCCGACGAGTGGGTGGATCCGCTGCCGGATCGGACCGTCGAGTCGTTTGCGGGGATCGCCAACCCGTTCTCGTTGCGCGGGTTGCAGCCGGGAGAGCGGGTCGTGGACGTGGGTGCGGGGGCCGGATTCGACAGCGTCGTGGCTGCCGGCCAGGTCGGAGCCGACGGGTGGGTGGTCGGTGTCGACATGACCGCTGACATGCGCGACAAGGCCCGCGACATCGTCGGGTGGTTGGGCCTTGGCAATGTCGAGTTCCGTGAGGGGCTGGCGGAGTCGCTGCCGGTGCCCGACGGTTGGGCGGATGTGGTGATCGCCAACGGCGTGTTCAACCTGTGCCCGGACAAGCGGGCGGTGTTCGAGGAGGCCCACCGCGTGCTGGCCCCAGGCGGGTGGCTGCAGTTCGGCGACATCGCCAACGGTGTCGAGGTGCCCGAGGAGGCGGTCGCCGAGATCGACCTGTGGACCGGGTGAATCGCCGGTGGCCTGCCGTGTGCAGGCTGGCGGCGGATGCTCGAGGACACCGGGTTCGTCGAGGTGCGGATCGGTGAGGCGGTCGACACCTTCGGTGAGGCCCCCGGTGAGGCGAAGGCTCGAGCCTTCGAGGTGTATGGCTATCCCTTCTGCGCGCGCAAGCCAGGCTGACCCGCTGGGGCAGGGCGCGCCCCTCGCTCGCGCGTCCAGTTGCGGGGGATGGGGCTGCCCCGACCCCCTTGACACGCGCCCGTGCTGCAGCCGACCCTCTTGACAGGGAGGGACGCGTGGACGAGGGCGCTAGCACCGCGTTCGACGCTGCGGCGCGCGACCAGCTGCCGTGGCTGTATGCGCTGGCGCGTCGCCACCTCGGCGATCAGGCCGACGACGTGGTGCAGGAGTGCCTGGTCAAGGCCCACCGAGGATTCGACCGGCTTCGCGATCCGGCCGCTGCACCGGCGTGGTTTCGCCAGATCCTGCTGAACTGCATCCGCGATCACCGCCGTCGAGCAGCGGGACTGCCCACCCTCGAGCCGCTTCACGAGCAGCACGGGGCCGTGCAGGCCACACCAGCACGCGACCCCTCACGGTGGACATACCTCGATCGGCTGGCCCCCGAGCTGCTGGCGCAGCTCGAGGAGGAGGAGGTGTGGCGGGTGCTCGAACGCGTGTCGCCGCGGCATCGCGTGCCCCTGGTGCTGGTGCACATGGAGGGCATGACCACCGCGCACGTCGCCTGGATGTTCGGCGTCGCCCAGGGCACCGTCCTGTCATGGCTGCACCGCGGACGCAAGGAGTACGAGCACGAGCTGCAGCGCTACGCCCGCGACTCGGCCCACCTCGCCCACCTCATCGAGGCCGAGCCGCAGGTGCTCCAAGCCTGATGCCACGAGATGCCGGGACGCCCGCGCGCAGCAGCGTTGCGCCGCACCAGTCGAAGGGTCCCACCGGGTCGCTGACCGCCTTGCGCAACGCCGCAACGCTGCCGCGGCCGGCGCCACGAACGTCGAGTTCCTCAAGGGCCACATCGAGGCGATCCTGCTGCCCGAGGCCAGCATCGACGTGATCGTGTCCAGCTGCGTCATCAACCTGTCGGTCGACGAGCCCGCTGTGCTGGCCGAGATGCATCGCGTGCTGCGCGCGGCGACTACGTCGGTTGCCTCGCCGGGGCCCTGTCGGTCAGCGAGTACCGCGAGGGCCTGACCAGCGTCGGCTTCGGTGACATCGCGGTGCTCCTCACCCACGAGGTCGCCGACGGGTTGCACGCAGCGATCATTCGCGCCACCAGGCCCGCTGTCGCCTCCTGACAGCCACGACGCCGTCGCGGCACCGGCCCCCACCGACCACGAGACCGTCCGCCAGCCCGCAACACAGGCCGGCTCGACCTATCAGTCATCGGTGGCGACGTCTCGGGGCACTCCCCCTACCACGCGCGCCACGCCCATCAGTGGCCAGGGGTAGGGGCAGGTCCACGCGGGCCCGCCTCCCGGTGCAATAGCCGCGCGTCGCGGCGCGTCCTACGAGATACGACCGTGGCGCAGCAGCCCCGGTCGCCGACCGCACTTACGTCCAGGGAGGTATGGCATGTCGTTCACCCAGATCATCACCGTCGATGGCGCCGACGACGGCACGCTGCACACGCTGCTGGCCAAGTGGGACGCCGAGCAAGCCGGCGTGGCTCCGGGCTACCGGGGGAGCCGCGTGCTCTCCGACGACGCACACGGACGGCACATCATCGAGGTCGACTTCTCGTCCGAGGAGGAGGCACAGCGCAACAACGGTCGGGCTGCGACCCGGGAGTGGGCTGAGCAGCTCCACCAGGTGATCACCGGCCAACCGGTCTACACCGACCTGCGCGAGGTGTGCTCCACCTACGAGCGCTGACCCGCGCTGCCCCGCGCAGCCCTGGGCGCCGCGTACCCCTGTCGGTGGTGAGGCTGCGTCCCGCCGGACGTTGCGGCCGGCGACGGTCTCACCGGCCACGAACGAGGTGAGGTGCCCCCGGTGCCAGCACAGCGGGGGTGCGTTCAGCCGCGTTGGCCTCCTGTCTGTCCGCTGCGCCGGTACCGGGTCCTGCTCGCAGTGCTCGGCCTCCTCGGAACCCGGCCGGTGAGCGGCCCGCGGCCTCGCCGACTTCGTCCGGGCGGCCGGCGCGTCGACTGGGATGCTGCGGGGTCAGACTCCGAGCTCTTCGGAGGCCATCGCTGTGCCCTCGACGCGTGCTGCGATCTTCTGGAACGCGATGTCGCGGGCGAAGTCGGGCGAGCCGTGCTTGGGCTTCTCATCGATCGAGAACGGGGAGAAGCCGCAGTCGTCGGTGGCGCCGAGCCGCTCGATGGGGATGTGCCGCGCGGCGGTGACGAGGTCGTCGCGCACCTGCTCGGGCGTCTCGACGCTCGGGTTCAACGGGTCGATCACGCCCATGAAGCAGACCTGCGGGACGCCGTTTGCGTTGTCCCGGCTGTACCGCCCACAGAGGCGGTAGACCTCCTCGCGGTCGCGCTCGCTCGCGCACTGGATCAAGAAGTAGCCGGCGTTGATCTCGAACATCCGGCTGAGCAGCTGCTCGTAGGGCACGTCCGCCGAATGCACCGAGTCCATGTCTCCCCCGGGGCAGGTGTGCAGCCCGATGTGCTGGCGCTCCTCGGCGGTGAAGCGGTCGAGCACGCGGTTGTTCAGGTCGATGAACTCCTGGAGCATGTCCCGGCCGGTCCAGGGATTGCGCGCGTCGTTCTTGTTCGCCAGCCGCCCCTCGGTGAAGTCGATCGACACGCGCGACGCGCCGGCGGTGAACGCCTGGCGGATGTCACGTTCGGTCTCGTCGCACAGGTCGGCGAGGAACTGCTCGCGCGGATAGCCGGGGAGCTCCTCGTCGAGCGGGTACAGCAGCATCATCATCGATGGGGCGATGACCGCCTGCTTCACTGGCTTGCTCGCCAGCGGCACCGCCTGCTCGACGAACTCCGCGGCGTAGGTCTGGTAGCGGAACGGCCCGCTCGTCAGGCGCGGCAGCTGGCGGTGGTGCCCGTCGTCGAAGACCGCGAAGAGCTGCCCGTCGGGGGCGAGGTTGTCGGCGAGCCCGGTGCCGCCGAGCGTCTCGATGAGCGGGTAGGTCGCGAAGCTCGACGCGCGCTGCTCGCCGTCGCTGACGATGGGCTGGCCCGTCGCCTCCATGCGCTTGATGGAGTCCCGACACGCCGCGTCCTGCTCGGCGACGAGTGCCTCACGGTCGATCTCACCCGCGTCGTAGGCCGCGAGGGCCTGCTGCAAGCGCACAGGACGGGGCAACGAGCCGACGTTCTCTGTGGGGATTGGCATGACCGAGCCCTCCTGATCCGTCCGCCTGCGTGGGTCGCGATGCGCACCGAGCTGCCGACAGGCCCTGAGCCGTCGCGCGCCCGACCGGATCGATCGAGCCGCCGTAAGGCGTAACAGCCTCGGTGGGCTCGATCAACACCCGGTTGGTTCGGTCCGCCGCTCTCGCGCCGCGCCGCTGCTACTCGGCCTCGGAGTCAATGGCGACCGTCGGTAGTCACCTGGCAGTGCCGGTCGGTCAGCTCGACGGTGTCGCCCTCGACCTGGCCAGGGGTGCGCCGACCCCTGGGACCGGGGAGGTGCCATCGTGCTCGCTCCTGCCGTGACGGCAGGGGTGTGTGGTTGCATGGTGAGCATGGATGGTGCCGAGGTGCAGCATCGCGGCTGGGGGCTGGCCGAGCCGCTGCGTGTCCTGTTGATCGCGTTGGCGTTTCTGACGCGTCTGCCGTTGGGATGGGTCGGTGTCGGCCACGGCGACCTGACGCGGGCCTCGGCCGCGTTCCCGCTGGTGGGTGCGCTCATCGCTGGTGCGGGGATCGGCGTGCGGGCGGCTGCTGAGCCGCTGTGGGGCGCGCCGGCGGCCACGGCGGCGGCGGTGCTGGTCACCGTCGTGCTGACCGGGGCGTTCCACGAGGACGGCCTGGCTGATGCGTGCGACGGCCTGTGGGGCGGCTGGGACCCCCAGCAGCGCGTGGCGATCATGCGCGACAGCCGGCTGGGCACCTACGGCACCGTGGCGCTGGTTGCCTCGCTGGGATTGCAGGTCGCACTGTTGGCGCCGCTCGACGTGTTCGCGTTCGCTGCGGCGCTGCTGGCCGGCCATGTGCTGGGGCGCGCGGGCATCGTGCTGATGGTGCGGTGGCTCGCGCCGGTGACAGGCGGTTCCAGCGCTGATGTGGCCGGGCGGGTCGGTCCGCTCGGCCTGGTGGTGGTGGCGGTGACCGTCGGTGTGGTGCTCGCCTCGACGCTGGCGTGGTGGGGCCTGGCCGCGGCGCTGCTGGCGGTGGCCGTCGTGGCCGGCTGGCGGGTGGTGCTGTCCCGCAAGCTCGGCGGTGTCACCGGCGATGCGCTGGGCGCCACGGTGCAGCTGGTGTTGCTGGCCGTGGTCGCGCTGGTCAGCGCGCTGGCACAGGCCGAGCTGCTGTGAGCACGACGATCGTGCTGGTGCGCCACGGCGAGGCGGCCACCGACGGCTGCTGCGCGGGTGTGCGCTTCGATCCGCCGCTGACCCGCGAGGGGCGCGCCCAGGCGCAGCGTGCCCGCCAGCGCAGCGATGCGGTCCTTGGCGCTTCGCCGGCGCTGGTGGTCGCCTCGCCGGCCCGGCGCGCTCGTCAGACGGCGGCGGTGTGGACCCATGAGCCGCTGATCGAGCCGCGGCTGGCCGAGCGCGACTGGGGCGAGTGGGAGGGGCGGCCGTGGGCGCAGCTGTGGGCGGAGGCTCCCGCAGGGGTCACCGAGGACGTCGGCAGCTACCTGGCGTTCACCCCGCCTGGGGCCGAGCCGATGGCCGACGTGCGCGCGCGAGCGGCCCGGGCGCTCGTGGCGCTGGCCGAGGGTCCCGCTGCCACGGTGGTGGCGGTCACCCACGCCGGCCCGCTGCGGTTGGCTGCCGGCCACCTGTGTGGTCTCGACGCTGCCGACGCGTTCGCGCTGGGCGCCCCGCACGCCGGCGGGCTGGTGCTCACCCGCGCTGCCAGGGGCTGGCACATGACGACGCTGGAGGCGCACTCCTGCCTCGCGGCGGACGTGCCGCCCTCGTCCTCGGGGCCGTGCCGATGAGCCGGCCCGCTGCTGACCGCGTCGCCGCGCTCGCAGGCCGCGTCGAGCCCGCTGATCGGCGGGTTCGGCAGGCAGCGGCGGAGCGGAACGCGCAGCTGGCGAAGCCACACGGCAGCCTGGGGCGCCTCGAGGCGCTGGCGGTGCAGCTGGCAGGCAGCAGCGGCCGCTGTCCGCCCCCGACCCCAGCACTGCCGGCGGTGCTGGTGTGCGTCGCCGATCACGGGGTCCACGCGCATGGGGTCAGCCCGTGGCCGCAGACGGTGACCCAGGTGATGGCCACCCGCATCGCCGCCGGCACGGCCAGCCTCGGTGCGCTGGCCCGCACCGTCGGCGCCGGCTGGCAGGTGCTCGACGTGGGCTGTGCCACCGCTCCCGAGCCCCATCCGGCGCTGACCGCGGCGCGGGTGCGTGCTGGCACCGCCGACTGGACCCGCGAGCCGGCCATGAGCCGCGACGAGGCAGCTCGCGCGATGCTCGCCGGCGCCGACGCCGCCGACGGGCTGCTGTCAGCGGGAGTCGACCTGCTGGTGCACGGGGAGATGGGGCTGGGCAACACAACCACCGCAGCAGCGCTGCTCGCCGCGCTCACGGGGCGCCCCGCCAGCGAGGTCACCGGGCCGGGCACCGACTCCGACCCCACCGCGCCCGAGCGCAAGGCCGCGCTCGTCGAGGCCGCCCGCGCACGACACCGTCCCGACCCCCGCGATCCGCTGGGTGTGCTCGCAGCCGTCGGCGGGCTCGAGCACGCCGCTCTTGCCGGTGCGACGCTCGCATGCGCCGCCCGGCGCGTGCCGGTGGTGCTCGACGGCGTGTCCAGCGTCGCCGCCGCACTGCTCGCTGTCACCGCAGCACCCACGGTCGTCGACCACCTCATCGCCGGGCACCGCTCACCCGAGCCCGGCGCAGCAGCCGGCCTTGCCGCGCTTGGCCAGCAGGGATTGCTCGACCTCGGCCTGCGGCTCGGGGAGGGCACCGGCGGGGTGCTGGCGGTGCCGCTGGTGATCGCCGCCGCCCGTGCGCTTGCCGACACGGCGCGGCTAGACGACCTCGCCCTGGAATAGGCCGCCGCCGGCGAGCCACCCATCCGCGTACGTCGCAAGCGGATCGTCCGCGTCCCAGTCGTCGACGCTGTCGCCCTCGACGTCGTCGATGTAGCTGTGGCGAGGCAAGGCCGTGCTCGTAGGCGTAGACGACCGCGTGAACGCGGTCGCGTCGCCCCAGCTTGGTCAGCACGCCTCGCACGTGCGTCTTCCCCACATCGACCACGAGCGCGCCAGAGGCACTCCCGCGGTCCCAGCCCGACACCACGTCGTCGAAGCCCATCACCGTCGAAGCGCCCCACCACACGGCGCCGAGCAGCGTCGCCGCGCCCACGACGACCAGGAGCCACGCTCGGGCCGCACCCCTCGGCTCGCCTTGCTGGGTCGGGGAAGGTGCGGCAGCTGCGTCCGTGGTGCGGGTGATCGTCGGCGTGTCCATCTCGAGCTCCCTTCGTCGGGTGACGAAGGGGAGTGTCCGAGCGCTCGCGGGCGCCGTCCCCATGCGGAGGTGCCAGGTCGCTCTCCTCCCCAGAGAGGAGTCGACCAGGCCGGAGACGCGCCATCGCCGCGCACCGCCAGCCACCTAGAGCCCAGCAGCACCGCCGCCGCGCCGTCCAGGCCAGCGCCGCGCTGGTCGGGCCGCGGCAGCGCAAGCGGGCCCGACCGCCGCGACCAGCGGCGCTGGGGTTAGGCTGCGGGCGCCGCGTCACCGCAGCGCCAACGACAGGGGGACAGTCGTGGCAGCTCCTGGCGACCCAGCCAAAGGAGCACTGGCACCGGTGCCAGCCTCCGAGCGCGTGGACGCCCTCGATGTGCTCCGCGGGTTCGCGCTGCTGGGGATCCTGCTGGTCAACATCGAGCTGTTCCGCGGGCCAGCGCTCTACGAGCTGCTGGCCGGCGAGGAGGTGGCGGGCACCCCGGCCGAGGAGATCGTCAGCTTCACGGTGGGGTGGCTGGCCGGAGGCAAGTTCCTGTCGAGCTTCGCGATCCTGTTCGGCGTCGGCGCGGCAGTGATCGCCGGGCGCGCTGTGGCGCGCGGCCACGCGGCCCGCGGGCTGCTCGCCAAGCGCTACGCCTGGCTGCTGGTGTTCGGCCTGGTTCACATGTTGCTGCTGTTCGCCGGCGACATCCTCTTCGTGTACGGCATCGCGGGGCTGCTGCTCCTGCCGTTCGCGCTGGCGCGCGTGCGCACCCTGCTGTGGTGGGCCGGCGGCATCCTGGTGGTCTACCTGGTCCTGGTCGTGGGCTTCACCGCGCTGGGAGCCGCCGTCGAGAGCGCCGCACCACAGCCCGCTGATGATCCGGTCACCGCCGCCGTCGAGGGCTTCTTCGCCGAGCGCGCCGAGCAGGCCGTGGCCGCCTACACCGAGGGCGGGCTCGGCGACCAGCTGCAGGCGCGCGCCTGGGAGGCGCTGCTGGTGCAGTCCGGACAGATCCTGCTCGCACCCTGGGTGCTGGCGCTGTTCCTGCTCGGCTTCGCCGTCGGCAAGGCAGGCATCCTGGCTGACCTGCACGGCCACCGGCGGCTGCTGCGCCGCATCGCGCTGGTGGCGCTGCCGGTCGGGCTGGTGGCCAACGTCCCCGTGGGTTTCGCGGGCGCGCTGGGCGGCGCCGCGGTGGGCCCCGACCCCGAGGTCGGTGGGCTCGCGCTGCTCGGCGCCACGCTGGGGCAGATCGCGGGCGCTCCGCTGCTCGCGGTGGGCTACCTGTCGGGGCTGGCGCTGCTGTGCCTGCGCCCCGGCGTGCTCGCCAGGCTGGCACCGCTGCGTGACGCGGGCCGCATGGCCCTGTCGGGCTACGTGCTCCAGAGCGTGCTAGCCACTGGGCTGTTCACCGGCTTCGGGCTGTCCACCGGCTTCAGCCTGTACGGCCAGGTCGATGGCGTGCAGGCGCTCGGCGTGGTGGCGGGCATCTGGGTGGTGCTGCTCGTGGTCACCACGCTGTGGCAGCGGCGTCTGGGCCGCGGGCCGCTGGAGCGCCTGTGGCGCCGGCTGACCTACGGCCGCGACCGCCCGGCGGCTGCTGGACCGGCGCAGCACTAGGCGTTGCGGGCCTCGCGCAGGCTGGCGACGTCATCGCCTCGGGCAGCACCCGGGCCCAGCACGCGTGCCAGGTCGGCTTGCGGCCAGGTCTCGAGCAGCGCATCCGGGGTGATGCTGCGCTGCAGCCGGCGGTACTCGCCGCCTTGGGCCGCACGCGGTCCGTAGCGCTCCAGGCTCAGGTCGAGGTGCTCGGTGACCGCGCGCACGAAGTCCGAGGCGGCCCGCGTGCTGTGCTCTTCGATCCCGCCGTTGATGATGACGACAGAGCGGCCCATGGCCCCCCTCCTCCTGCTGCGCGCGGCAGCGCTCGCACCGGTGCGGGGACCGCTGATCCCGAAGGCCCCTCGGCGCTTCGGGTGCTCCTGGTCGCCAGTGCCGGGACACCCCTGTGATGCACTCTGATCATACCTGGACAGGACGGTCGTGGGGAGGGAGAGCAGCAGGCGGGTTGGCGCGGGTGTCGTGGTCGTGCAAGCCCGCTCTCACGCGGCTGTCACGTCGCGCGCACGCCCTCGCGCCCCCGCGCGCTCTGGCGTATCGTCAGCGAACGAGCGGATCAGCGCGGCCGTGGCTCGAACGACAGCGTCACGGTGCCGGGTGGCCTGATCCCCCCATGGCGTCGCGGTCCTGCGGCGCATCACGGCGTCGATGAGGAGGAACCATGCACCGCTCACCCGTGCTTCCGCTGCTGCTGGTGCTCGCGTTGACCGCAGCTGGGTGCGGCTTCGGTGACAGCGCCGGCGAGCGCCTCATGGAGGAGGTGGCTGGGCAGGCCGCAGATGAGGACGTCGACCTCGACATGGACGAGGACGGCATGAGCATCGAGACCGAGGACGGCGAGGTCCGCTTCGACGAGGAGGGGTTCAGCGCCACGGGCGAGGACGGCGACGTCGAGATGGGCGGCGGCGAGCTGCCCGACGCGTTCCCCGAGGAGATGCCCCTGCCCGACGGCGAGGTCCAGATGTCCATGGCCGGCACCGACGACGACGGTGAGCAGATCCAAGTGACCCTCGTGGCCGAGGACGACCTGGCCACGCTCGAGGCGTTCCTCGCCGACGAGCTGCCCGACGCCGGCTGGGACGTCGAGGAGGAGGCGGAGATGACGGTCGAGGGCATGAGCCAGCGCCACGTCGCGGTCGAGGGCCACGGCTGGGAGGGTCACGTCATGGTGCAGCAGGGCGATGACGAGCCGCCGATCGTGAACGTCACCCTGGTCTCCTCCTAGCCGTTGCGGCGCCGCGCGGGGCGGCGGCCCGCACCGCGCGACTAGGTTTGGCCTCCTCGGCGCGCCTCTGCCCGACCCGCGCCGAGGGGAGCCGCACCGATGGAGCAGACGTATCTGGGCCGCACCGGTCTGGTGGTCAGCGAGCTGTCGCTGGGCACGATGACCTTCGGCGAGCCCTGCGACGAGGCCACCAGCCGCGCGATCATCGAGCGCTACCGCGAGGCAGGCGGGACCTTCTTCGACCCCGCCGACATCTACAACCAGGGGCGCAGCGAGGAGATCCTCGGCCGCATCCTCGCCAGCGAGCGCGATGAGGTCGTGCTGGCCACCAAGGCCTACGGGCCGATGGGGGAGGGGCCCAACGATCGCTCGGGCAGCCGCCGGCACCTGCGCCAGGCCGTCGAGGCGAGCCTGCGGCGGCTGGGCACCGACTACCTCGACCTCTACCAGCTGCATCGGTTCGACCCGACCACGCCGCTGGAGGAGACCCTGTCGACCCTCGACGACCTGGTGCACGAGGGCAAGATCCTCTACGTCGGGGTCTCCAACTTCGTGGGCTGGCAGCTCGAGCGCGCCGCCCGCCTGACCGAGCGTCACGGCTGGGAGCCGGTGGCCAGCCTCCAGCCGCAATACAACCTCGTCGAGCGCCAGATCGAGCTGGAGACGCTGCCGGCCGCGCGCGCCAACGGGATGGGCATCCTCGCGTGGTCGCCGCTGGCCGCCGGGTTCCTGACCGGCAAGTACCGCCGCGACGAGGACGCTGCTGGCAAGGGCCGGTTCGCCCAGTTCGTCGACAACCTCGGTGACCGGGCCTGGGACACCCGCGACGCGCTGGTGGAGATCGCCGCCGAGCACGGCGTCGAACCGGCCAGCGTGGCCATCGCCTGGCTGCGCCGCGATGCCGACGTCATCCCGATCATCGGCGCCACCCGCCCCGAGCAGCTCGACGCGGTCCTCGAGGGCGCGACCACGTCGCTGTCCGACGAGGCCGCCCAGCGCCTCACCGAGGTCAGCGAGCCCCGGCGCGGCTACCCGTTCGACTTCCCGCCGGTGCGCGGGCGTCCACCGCGGCCGTGAGCGCCGCAGCGGGTCTCACACGTTGAACCGCACCTGCAGCACGTCGCCGTCCTGCACCGTGTAGTCGCGTCCCTCCACGCGCAGGCGTCCGGCGTCCTTGACGGCCTGCTCGCTGCCGTGCGCCGCGTAGTCCTCGAAGCTGATGACCTCGGCGCGGATGAAGCCGCGCTCCATGTCAGAGTGGATCTCGCGGGCTGCGCGCGGCGCGCGAGACCCGGCGGGCACGTGCCAGGCGCGCGCCTCGTTGGGGTTGGCGGTGTAGAAGCGCACCAGGTCCAGCAGCCGCTCGGCGGCGGTCACGACCCGGTCCAGCCCGCTGTGCTGCAGGCCGAGCGCGTCCAGGTACTCCGACCGCTCGTCGGGCTCGAGGGCGATCAGCTCGGCCTCGACCTCGGCGCACACCACGACGCACTCGGCGTCCTCGGCGGCGGCGCGCTCGGCCAGGGCCGCGCTGTGGGCGTTGCCGTACGGCAGATCGTCCTCGGCGACGTTGGCGACGTAGAGCACCGGCTTGTCGGTCAGCAGCCCGAGGTGGCGCCAGCGGGCCCGCACGTCGGGGTCGATGGCCAGGGTGCGTGCCGGCTGGCCGGCTCCGAGGTGCTCGGCGAGCGCGTCGAGGGCGGTGACCTCGGCGGCGGCGTCGGCATCGCCGGTGCGAGCCGTGCGCTGGGCGCGCTCACGGCGCCGCTCGACGGTCTGCAGATCGGCCAGCAGCAGCTCGGTGCGCACCACGTCGGCGTCGCCGGTGGGATCGAGGGCGCCGTGCACGTGCACCACGTCGTCATCGGCGAAGCAGCGCACCACGTGGACGATCGCGTCGACGTCGCGGATGTGGCCGAGGAACTGGTTGCCGAGCCCCTCGCCCTCGCTGGCGCCCGACACGAGCCCGGCGATGTCCACGAACCGGATCGTGGCCGGCGCTGCCTTGGCGGAGCCAGCGAGGCGGGCCAGGGTGTCGAGGCGCTCGTCGCGGATCGCGGCCACCCCGACGTTGGGATCCACCGTGGCGAAGGGGTAGTTGGCCGCGTGCGCGCCCGCGGCCGACAGCGCGTTGAACAGCGTCGACTTGCCCACGTTGGGCAGCCCGACGATGCCGACCTGCAGCGACATGGGTGCATCCAGCGGTGCGGGGGCGGGGGTGTGCGGCGCGCGCGGGTCGCGGGCCCGGTGCCGCGCGCCCGGTGCTGCGCGCCACGAGGCGTGCGCCACGAGGCGTGCGCCACGAGGCGCAAGGATGCCCCCGTGGCGGCGCGAGCGCAGCGCGCGAGTAGGCTCGGCCGCCATGCACGCCGACGTCCACGGGCCCGCTGACGGCCCTCCCGTGGTGCTGCTGCACGGTGGCACCGGCACCGGCGACTACCACTGGCGCATGGTGGTGCGCGAGCTGTCCGATCGCTGGCGCCTGGTGGTGCCCGACCTGCCCGGCCACGGTCGCAGCCTGCTGCCCGCCGACGGTCGCTACGACCTCGAGGTGCTGGTCGCTGCGATCGCCGAGCAGATCGACGCCCTGGGAGGGCCCGTGGCCGTCGTGGGCTTCTCGCTGGGCGGCCACGCCGCCCTGCACCTTGCCGCCCGCGCCCCCGAGCGCTTCGCGGCGCTGGGGCTGATCGGCACGAGCCTGCACGAGCACGCCGGCCTGGGTCCCTGGCGTGCCTTCTTCGATCCCGATTGGATGGAGGCCGAGCGGCCGCTGTGGGCGCGCACGCTCGCGCGCTACCACGCGCCCCAGGGCGGTCCTGAGGCGTGGAAGGACGTGGTGCGCCGCGACGCCAGCGGCATGCACCAGCCGGTGGAGGTGCAGCGGCTGGCCGCGCTGGACTGCCCACGGCTGCTGGTGCGCGGCGACCGCGATCCCGCGCTGGACCCGACGCACCACGAGCAGCTCAAAGCCGTGTGGGGCTCGGCGGTCGAGGAGGGCGTGGTGCCCGGCGGCGGCCACGAGGTGCACATGACGCGCCCACGGGTCACCGGCCCGATGCTCCGCGACTTCCTGGCGCGCCACGTGCGGTGACGTCGTGACGTCGCGGGGCGGCCCGCGCGGGAGTCACCCGCCGAGGCGCTCGCGCACCACCGCGTTGACGCGCGTGCCGTCGGCGCGGCCCTTGACCTTGGGCATCACCGCGCCCATGACCTTGCCGATGTCGCGGGGGCCCTGGGCGTCCACCTCCGCGATGGCGGCGTCCACGGCCTCGGCGATCTCGGCCTCGGAGAGCTGCTCGGGCAGGTAGGCCTGGAGGATCTCCGCCTCGCGGCGCTCCTTCTCGGCCAGCTCGGGCCGCCCGCCCTCCTCGTAGGCCTGTGCGGCCTCCGCGCGACGCTTGGACTCCTTGCCGATGAGCTCGATGACCACCTCATCGGAGGTCTGGCCCTGGGTGCCCTTCTCGGCCTCGTGGTTCTTGATCGCGGCCAGCACCGAGCGCAGCGTCGTGGTGCGCTCGGACTCGCGGGCCTTCATGGCGGTCTTCAGGTCGGTCTCGATGCGCTCTCGCATGCTCATGAACGCATCGTACGCACTCGCGAGGTGGGTGCGGTCAGCTCGCGGCGACCCCGGCCAGCGCCGCGTCGAAGCGGTCGAGCACCTCGGCGTTGAGATCCAGGTCGGCGGCGGCCACGTTGGCATCGACGTGGTGGGGCTTGGTGGCACCCACGATCGCGCTGGACACCTCGGGGCGGCGCAGCACCCAGCGCAGCGCCAGCTGGGCCAGCTCCACGCCGGCCTCCTCGGCCACCGCGCGCGCCTCGGCGACGGCGTCGAGGACCTCCTGGGTGAAGTAGCGCTGCATGAACGCCACGCCCTCGCCGGCGGCACGGCTGTCAGGCGGCACATCCTCCACCGAGCGGTACTTGCCGGTGAGGATCCCCATCGCCAGCGGTGACCAGACGACGTTGCCGAGCCCGCGGTCGGCGCACGTCGGCAGCACGCGCTGCTCGGGCTCGCGCCACAGCGCGGAGTACTGCGGCTGGCTGCTGACCGGCTCGGCCCACCCGTGCGCGCGGCACAGGCTCACCGCGTGGCTGATCTGGTCGGCCGACCACTCGCTGACGCCCCAGTAGACGATCTTGCCGGCGCTGACGAGGTCGTCCATCGCCCGGCAGGTCTCCTCCAGCGGCGTGGCGGTGTCGTAGCGATGGCACTGGTACAGGTCGATCCGGTCGGTGCCCAGGCGCCGCAGGCTCGCCTCGCACTGCTCGTGGACGTGCTTGCGCGACAGCCCACGGTCGTTGGGCCAGGGCTGATCCGGCGGCGACATCGGGCCGTACACCTTGGTGGCCAGCACGATCGCGTCACGCGGCCACCCCGCGATCGCCTTGCCGACGACCTCCTCAGAGCGGCCCCGCTCGTACACGTTGGCGGTGTCGAAGAAGTTGACCCCCTGCTCGTAGGCCCGGTGCATGCAGGTGATCGCAGCGTCCTCCTCGACGGTGCCGCCGTAGGTGAGCCACGAGCCCAGCCCGATCTCGCTGACCTGGACGCCCCAGCGTCCCAGCGTGCGGTAGCGCATCATCACGTCCTGCTTCGTCGGTGGTGGCGCGGACCCCCTCGGCGTATCAGGCGCGGCGGTGGGTGCGCCGGGAGGAGCGTAGCCGTCCCGGCGGGCATCACGCCCCAAGGCGCAGCGCCCGCCACGGCTGCCCACCCTGAACGCCATCACCCGC
Source organism: Nitriliruptoria bacterium (assembly GCA_003553565.1). Classification (GTDB taxonomy): domain Bacteria; phylum Actinomycetota; class Nitriliruptoria; order Euzebyales; family Egibacteraceae; genus PUKE01. Next base: position 16,895 of record PWER01000093.1, read on the forward strand.
TCCGGGCCGGTCTGCTCGAGCGCCGCCACGTGCGCGGCGCACCGGTCCCGCCCTGGGCTCAGCCGCTCAGTGCCTCGTCCAGGAAGTCGCGCTGCAGCAGCAGCAGGTGCTCGGCGATCTCCTCCTGCGGCGTCATATGCGTCACGCCGGTCAGCGGCAGCATCCGATGCGGGCGCCCGGCAGCCAGCAGCGCCGCCGACAGCTGGAGGGAGTGGGCCGCGACCACGTTGTCGTCGGCCAGCCCGTGCACCAGCAGCAGGGGGCGGCGCAGCGCGCTCGCGCGCTCCACGAGGCTGCAGCGTCGATACGCCTCGGCGTCGGGATCGGTGCCGAGGTAGCGCTCGGTGTAGTGCGTGTCGTACCAGCGCCAGTCCGTGACCGGCGCACCGGCGACGGCGGCGTGCACCCGGTCGGGTCGCTCCAGCACGGCCAGCGCGGCGAGATAGCCGCCGAAGCTCCAGCCGCGGATGCCGACCCGCGTCAGGTCGAGGGTGTCTGGCAGCTCCTGGGCTGCTGCGTCCAGGGCGTCGAGCTGGTCGGTGAGGACCGGGCCGGCGAGATCCCCGGCGACCGTGCGCTCCCAGGCGGCGCCACGGCCGGGCGTGCCGCGCCCGTCGACCACCAGCACTGCGTAGCCGTGCTCGGCGAACCACTGGGAGGTGCCAAAGGCCGAGCCCGACTGCAGGACCCGCTGGGCGTGCGGCCCGCCGTAGGGGTCCAGCAGCACCGGGAGCGCGCCGTCGCCGGGCGCGTGCCCGTGGGGCAGCAGCAGCGCGGCGCGCAGGTCCCGCCGTCCCAGGCGCAGCAGCCGCACGGCGGGCTCCAGCGGCGGTGCGGCAGCGTGGTTGGTGATCGGCTGGCGCGAGCCCCCGCGCTCGGCGGTCACCGTGGTGCGGGTGGACTCCAGGGTGGCGCGGGCCACCACGGTGGTGCCGTGCGCTGCGGCACCGGTGTGGATGCCGTCGCGGGGGGTGAGGCGGTGGGCCTCGCCGTCGTCGAGCGGCACCCACCACAGCGGACGCGCGGTGGGATCGTCCTCGGCGGTGCTGACCAGCGCGGCGCCATCGACCACGTCGACGAGGCCGCGCACGTGCAGATCGGGCGGGCCGATCGGCACCTCGTCGATGCACAGGCGCCGCACGTCGTCGACGTCGCGCCAGGCAAGCGCCCGGCCGTCCGGCAGCCGGCGCGGCAGGCCGTCGCACAGCTCGACCCAGTGCGGATCGGTGAGCTCGCTGCGCACCCGCGTCGCACCGCTGATGGTGTCCACGTCCAGCAGCTGCACCAGGCGCTGGTCGCGGGTCTGCACCGCGAGCAGGGGCGGGTCGTGGCTCCAGTCCACGCGCGCCAGGTACGGCAGCCGCTCGCGGTCCCACTCGACAGGGGTGACCGCGCCCTCCAGATCGACCAGGCCCAGCGACACCTCGGCGTTGGTGGCGCCCGCCGCCGGGTAGCGGATCGTCTGCGGGACGAGCCACGGCTGGGCCGGGTCGGCGAGGTGCCACGTCGCCACCGGGCTCGTGTCCACGCGTGCCGCCAGCAGCCCTGACCCATCAGGCGCCCACCAGAAGCCACGGGTGCGCCCCGTCTCCTCAGCGGCGATGAACTCCGCGAGCCCCCAGGTGACAGGCTTGTCCGGATCCGACAGGAGGACGCTGGCGTCGTCGCCGTCGCTGTGGGAGACCATCAGCTCACCCTCGCGCACCCAGGCCAGCCGCTGTCCCGTGGGGTCCAGGCGCGGGTCGGTGACGGGGCCTGGCAGCGAGGGCAGGTAGGCCCGCCCCGATGCCACCTCGACCACCGCGGCGTGCGGCCCCACCGCTGCCACGGCCAACGACCCCTCACCGTCCAGCGCGTAGCGCACCACGCCCTCGGCTGCCTCACGGGCGCGCTCGCGGCGGGCCCGCTCGGCGGCCGGCAGGTCGCTGGCGTCAGCCGGCAGGTCGCGGGGATCCAGCAGGCAGCGCTCCGTGCCGGTGTCCAGATCCAGTGCCCACAGCGCGGTCGTGGGGTCGGTGGAGCCCAGCGCGCGCAGGAACAGCACCCGCCGCCCGTCGCCGGACACCCGGAGGTCTCGTGGCGCGCCGAGCGTGAAGCGCCGGGTGCGCGCCTGCGCCTGCGGGAACTCCTCGCGGCCCGTGGCGCGCTCGGTGCCGGGTGCTGCGGCGGCCGGAGGGCCGGGCCGCCCTGCGCTATCGCCGCTCATCATCTCCTACAGGCGATCACTGCCGCTCGGTGGCCTCGGCGGCAGCGAGCTCGAAGTCGTCGCCGGGACCCGAGGTCGGCTCCGACTCGGGCCAGGGACACCGCTGCTCGTGGCCGGGGCGCACCCACGTCCAGGCGTGGCAGCGCGGGCACCGGGTGCCGTCCCTGACGATCGGGTTGGCCTCCAGGACCGCTGGCAGCGTCACCCAGATGCCGGCGCTGGTGGCGGCCTCGAAGGCCTTCTCGGCCAGCTGGCGGTTCCGGGCCGCGAGCTCCTCGATGCGCTGCTGGACCGCCACGTCCTCGCCGCGATCGAGCAGCGCCTTGGCCAGGTGGGCGGTCTCGGGGCGAGCCAGGTCGAGCTCACCCAGCCCCTCGGCCAGCAGCGGCTGGGGCAGCTCGAGATCCACGCCGCGCTCGCGCCAGCGGTGCCACAGCCGCAGTGCCTCCTCGCGGTCACGGCCGGCCACGACCTCCAGGCGCTCGCGCAGCCGACCGACCAGGCGGTCGGTGTAGCCGTGGTCGCGTGCCCAGGCGAGGAACGCCTCCGCGTCCGGCGCATCGAGGTCGACCGCGTCCAGCAGGTGCGGGATGCGGTCGGGGTAGTGGGTCGCCGCCAGGCGCAGCGTGCTGATGGTGGCCGGCAGGCGGTGCACGTTGGCTCCGAGCCGCTCCTCGATGACGCTCGGGAGCGGGCCCTCCTGGCGTGCTGCCGCCGCCTCGGCCAGCCACGCGGCAGAGGGCTCGGCGGGCAGCGGGATCTCCGCGTCGGGGTCAGCGCCCGACAGCGCCGCCGCCACGATCGGCCGAGCGCCCACGATGTGCAGATGCTCGTCGAGCACCTGCCGCAGCCACTGCCAGATCAGTCCCTCAGCGCGCTGGATGTCGGCGGCGACGTGCCCGGCGTGGCCTGACAGCCCGATCTTGGTGGCCAGCCGCAGGTTGCGGCGGGCGCGCTCCAGCGCCTGCCCGCGGGCGGCCAGCTCGGGCTTGCAGTCCTCGGGGTGGCGCGAGAACAGCGTCCACAGGGCGAACAGGTCGCGGTAGCGACCGCCGGCCGCGGAGGCGACGAAGTGGCGTGCCAGGGCTGCCGGGCCGAGCAGCGCTGCAGCCGTGGGCGCCGGCAGGTCGGCGATGAGCTCCTCGCGCACCGCGCGCGGTAGGCGCTGCCAGCGAGGCTCGGGCGACTCCACATAGGCCAGCACGGCCTCGTTGGAGGTGCCGATGCGGGCCACGACCTCGGCGACCGTCGGTCCCGACTGCTCCTTCTTCTTGCGCTTCTTGCGCTTCTTCTTGGCCTCGTCGGCCTCGCCCGTCTCGCTGCTCTCGCCCGTCCCGGCGGTCTCGCTGGTCTCGCCGGTGGTCTCGGGCGCGGTGTCCTCGACCTCTGCGGTCTCGGCCGTCAGCTCCTTGGCGGGCGCGTCCTCTGCTGACTGCGGCGCGTCCTCTGCGGGTGCCTCCTCTGCCGCATCGTCCCCTGGCGCGTCCTCCACGGGAGCGTCGTCCCC
>PWER01000011.1 GCA_003553565.1 Nitriliruptoria bacterium
ATTGCGGGGGGATCATGAAGTCGGCCACGGTCAGCTTCGGCCAGAACGTCGACCCGGCGACGCTGCAACGAGCCCGTGACCGGGTGCACGCGGCCGAGGCGGTGCTGGCGCTCGGCTCGTCGCTGCGGGTGCAGCCGGCGGCCTCACTGCCCGCCCAGGCGGCCGACCGCGGCGTGCCGCTGGCGATCGTCAACCGCGAGCCCACGCCGCTGGACGAGCGCGCCGACCTCGTGGCCCACGGGGCCGTGGAGCACCTGCTGCCCGCAGCCGTGGCCGCCCGCGACGACACCGCAGGCCAGCAGCCCACCCGACCAGCGGCCGGTGCGACCGGCAGGAGGCAGTCCCATGAAGCGTGACGCGATCGGAGCCGACCCCCTCGACCAGCGCGTGTCGCTGCGCTGGCACGACACCGACGGGCAGCCCACCGAGACGCTGGGCTACCTGCGCGAGGTCACCGAGGCCACGCTGGTGGTCGAGCGGCGCGACGGCGAGCACGTCGAGGTGCCCCGCGACCGCATCACCGCCAGCAGGGTCGTGCCCGGCGCGCCGCCGCCCAAGCGCGGGCGCTCGTGACCGGCAGGACCGCAAGCACCGGCGCCACCGCGAGCGCCCGCTCCACCGCCAGGGCCCGCCCGGCCCCGCCGCATGCCGACCTGCGGTGGGCCGAGGTGCCCACGCCGCTCGGCCCGGCGGTGGCCACCGCGACCGACGGGGCGCTGGTGCGCCTGGCGCTGCCTGGGAGGGACGCGCCCGATCCCGCCGCGCCCGATCCCGCCGCCTCCCACGATCCGGGCGCGTTCCCGGTGCTGCACCGCGAGCTCGCCGCCTACACCGCCGGCGAGCCGGTCACCTTCACGGTGGCATGCGACCCGCCGGGCACCGCGTTCCAGCGGGCGGTGTGGCAAGCGCTCGCAGCGATCCCGTGGGGTGTGACGTGGTCGTACCGCGACGTCGCCGCCCACCTGGGGCGCCCGCGCGCGGTGCGCGCCGTGGCCACCGCGATCGGCGCGAACCCGATCGCCATCGTGGCGCCCTGCCACCGGGTCATCGGCGCCGACGGCACGCTCACGGGGTTCAGCGCCGGGCTGGACGCCAAGCGCGCCCTGCTGGCGCTCGAGGGCGCCTGGCCGCGGCATGATGGTGCGCATGACTGACACCACGGTGGCCCTGGCCAGCCTGCCCAACCTGCGCGACCTCGGCGGGTGGCCCGCCCACAACGGCTCGCGCACGCGCCCCGGGGTGGTGTACCGCAGCGAGGCGCCGGCGCTGGCCGCCCCCGAGGACGTCGCCGCGCTGGCCGAGGTGCTCGGCATCACCGATGTGGTCGACCTGCGCCTGCCCGAGGAGACCGAGCACCGCCCGCTGCCCGAGGCGCTGCGCGCCCGCGTGCGCTACCACCACGTCCCCTTCGCGGTCGAGGTGCCCCCGCACGAGCTCGAGCAGCACGCCCCCGGCGACGGGGTCACCGCCACCGAGCTCGGCCGCTTCTACGTGTGGATGGCCCAGCGCAACGTGGCCGCGCTCGGCCAGGCGCTGACCCACCTGGCCCAGGCCGAGGGCGCCGCCCTGGTGCACTGCGCGGTCGGCAAGGACCGCACGGGGCTGACGGCGGCGACCGCGCTGCTGGCCGTGGGTGCACCCGAGGACGCGATCGTGGCCGACTACGCCAGCAGCGACGCGCCGATGCGCGCGGTCATCCCGCGCCACGACCCGGCCCTGACCGCGCAGGACGTCCCCCACGACGCCGGCCTGCAGGCCCCCGCCGAGGCGATGCGGTTCCTGCTGGCCGCGCTGCGCGAGCGCCACGGCGACCCGCGGGCCTACCTCGACGAGGTCGACCCCGGCGGCGGCGTGCGCGCGGCGCTGCGCCAGCGCCTGCTCGACCATCCGTGACCATCCGTGGGCGCCGCCGTCGCCCACGTGACGGCTGCGGCGCCCACGCGCCGGCTACAGCTGGATAGGCCGGTCCAGGGCCCGGGCGAGCTTGCGTGCCCCCACCTGCAGCAGATCCCACACGCCGCCGAACGGTGGCGCGTAGGACAGGTCCAGCAGCTGGGCCTGGTCGACGGTGACGCCGAGCTGGCACCACGTGGCCAGCACGTCGATGCGCTTGGCCACCGCTCCCGAGCAGCCGGTGCCCACTAGCTGCCCGCCGACGATGCGCCCGGTGCCGCGCTCGGCGCGCATCGTCACATGCACCGTGCCCGGGTCGGGCAGGTAGCCGGCGGTGGCGGTGCCGGTGAACGACACGCCCACGGTGGACAGGCCGGCCTCGTCGCACTCGGCCTCGGTCAGCCCCGTGCGGGCGATCTCCCAGTCGCACACCTTGGTCACCGCGGTGGTCACCAGGCCGGGGAACGTGGCCTCGCCGGCGGGTCGACCGCCCAGGCGCGCGGCGATGTCGATCGCGGCGATGCGCCCCTGCTTGTTGGCGTGGGTGCCCAGCTGCACGTTGCGGCGCAGCCCGCCGACGAGGTCGACCGACTCGACCACGTCACCGGCGGCCCACACGCCATCGACCGAGGTGCGCAGCCGCTCGTCGACCGCGACACCGCCGCTGTCGCCGATGCCACAGCCCGCCGAGGACGCCAGCGCCCGGTTGGGCCGGCTGCCGGTGGCCACCACCACGGTGTCGGCGAGGATCTCGCCGGCGTCCGTGAGCACCTTGTGGGGCGTGGTGCCATCGCCCTCGACCCGCTCGACGGTCTCGCCCAGGCGCAGCTCCACGCCGAAGCGCTCCAGCGCCGCGGCGACGTGGGCGCCCATCTCGGGCTCGAGGGTGGTCATCGGCTGGTCGGCGATGTCGACCAGGACGGCCTCGATGCCACGGGTGACGAGCGCCTCGGCGAGCTCTAGGCCGATGTAGCCGGCGCCGACGACGCACACGCGCTGCGCGCCGCCGGCGTCGAGGTGGGCGCGCAGCGCCTGACCCTCCTCGAGGGTGCGCAGCACGTGGGCGTGCTCGGCGAGGCCCTCCACCGGCGGGGTGACCGGATGCGCGCCGGTGGCCAGCAGCAGCGCGTCGTAGCCCTCGCTCGTCTCGCTGCCGCGGTCGTCGCGCAGGACCACGCGCCGGCGGTCGGCGTCCACCGCGGTGGCCTCCCAGCCCAGCCGCAGGTCGATGCCACGCTCGCGCACCTTCTCGGGCGGCAGGACCACGAGGTCGTCGGCATCGGCGATCTCGCCACCCACATAGAAGGGGATCCCACACATCGAGTAGCTGGTGTGGGGACCGCGCTCGACGACGACCACCTCGTCGTCGGGGCGCGCCCGGCGCAGGTGGCTCGCCGCGGTCATGCCCGCCGCGTCCCCGCCAACGATGAGCGTGCGCATGTGCTGTGCCTTTCGACCATTGCGTCGTGGGGACGGCATCCTCCCAGAGGAGCCCGAGACGACGCACGCCGGGCGACCCCGAAGGGCCGCCCGGCGTCGTCTGCGATCAGCGGGGGTGCGCGACCGTGTGAGCCGTCAGTGGCTCGGGCCGGCCTCGCGGACCTCGGGCTTCACCTCGTCGGCGTAGGCCTGGAAGTTGTCGGCGAACCGACGGGCCAGGTCCTGGGCCTGCTCGTCGTAGGCGGCCGGGTCGCTCCACGTGGCACGCGGGTCGAGGACCTCCTCGGGCACGCCGGGGACGCTCGTTGGCACCTCGAACCCGAAGTTGGGGTCGGTGCGGGTCGGCGCGTCGTCGATGGCGCCCGAGACGGCCGCACGGACCACCGAGCGGGACACGTCGATCGACATGCGCTCGCCAACGCCGTAGGGACCGCCGGTCCAGCCGGTGTTGACCAGCCAGCAGGTGGCGTCGTGCTGCTCGAGCTTCTCGCCGAACAGCTCGGCGTACACACCGGGGGGACGGACCATGAACGGGGCGCCGAAGCAGGCCGAGAAGGTCGCCTGCGGCTCGGTGATGCCGCGCTCGGTGCCGGCCACCTTGGCGGTGTAGCCCGACAGGAAGTGGTACATCGCCTGCTCCTTGGTGAGCTTGGCGATGGGGGGCAGCACGCCGAACGCGTCGGCGGTCAGCATGATCACCGCGCGCGGGTGGTCGCCTTGCCCGTCCTCGACGATGTTGGGCAGGTGGGTGATCGGGTAGGCCGCCCGGGTGTTCTCGGTCAGCGAGTCGTCATCGAGGTCGAGGCGACGCGTCTGGGTGTCCATCCCGAGGTTCTCGAGGATGGTCCCGAACATCCGGGTGGTGTTGTAGATCTCCGGCTCGGCCTTGGGGGACAGCCGGATGGTCTTGGCGTAGCAGCCACCCTCGAGGTTGAAGATGCCGTTCGCGCTCCACCCGTGCTCGTCGTCGCCGATGAGCGCGCGGTCGGCCTCGGCCGACAGCGTGGTCTTGCCGGTGCCCGACAGGCCGAAGTACACCGCGGTGGAGCCGTCCTCGGCCTGGTTCGCCGAGCAGTGCATGCTCATGACGTTGCGGGCGGGCAGCTCGTAGTTCATGACCGAGAAGATGGACTTCTTGATCTCGCCGCCGTAGCTCGTGCCGCCGATGATCACCTCCTTCTCGGAGAGGTGCACCAGCACGAACACCTCGGAGTTGGTGCCGTCGATCTCGGGGATCGCCTGGAAGCCAGGCGCCTGGATGACGGTCCACTCCGGGGAGAAGCCAGCGAGCTTGTCCTGGTCGAGCTCACGCAGGAACAGGTTGCGCGCGAACAGCGAATGCCAGGCCTGCTCGGTGACGACCCGCACGTTCAGGCGGTTGGAGGGGTCGGCGCCCGCGTAGAGGTCCTGCACGAAGACCTCGCGGCCCTGCAGGTAGGCGGCCAGGCGCTTCTTGAGGTTCCAGAAGCGCTCGGGCTCGACGGGCTTGTTGACCGCGCCCCAGCCGACCTCGTTCTCGGTGCTGGGCTCGCGGACGATGAACTTGTCGCCGGGCGAGCGACCGGTGTAGGCGCCGGTGCGCACCACCAGCGGCCCGAGGTGCGCGATGCTCGCCTCGTTGCGCTTGACGGCCTGCTCGTACAGCGCAGGGGTCGGCAGGTGCCAGTGGATGCGCTCGAGGTTGTACAGGCCCTTGTCGGCAAGATCGACCATGCGTGGTCCTCCTTACATAGCGCCGCGTTCGTGGAGCGTCGCGCGCGTCGGCGGTCAGGGCGCGCAATGCCCGCGATCACCCGAGGCCCCGTGCGAAGTCGGCGCAGGCCGCGGGG
>PWER01000200.1 GCA_003553565.1 Nitriliruptoria bacterium
CTCACATCTCGGAGTGGCGCCGCCAGCGCGACGCCGGCGCGCTGAGCGGGTTGGCCCCGAGCCGCCGGCAGCCGAGGAAGTCGGCTGAGAGCGCCTGCGCTCGAAGCTGCCACCTCTACCAGGCGGGCGTGCTGGCTGTTGGGCAAGTCGCCCGCGACCCACCACCGCCGGCTGCAGCCGGCGGTGGCCGGTCCGCCGACCCCGCGGCCCGCCCCGCCCAACAAGCTGTCCGAGGCCGAACGTCAACACGTGTTGACGGTGCTGCGCTCGGACGCCTACTGCGATCTCGCGCCGGCACAGGTGTGGGCGCAGCTGATCGACGACGGCGTCTACCTGTGCTCGATCCGTACCATGTACCGGCTGTTGGCGCTGGTCGGCGAGAACCGCGAACGGCGCCGCCAGCGCACCCATCCCGCCCCGCACCCGCCCCGAGCTCATCGCCCACGCCCCCAACCAGCTGTGGAGCTGCGACATCACGAAGCTGGCCGGCCCCACCCGCGGGGTCTACTACGAGCTGTTGGTGGTCATCGACATCCACTCGCGCTCTGTCGTCGGCTGGACCGTGGCGGCCACCGAGACCGGCGAGCTCGCCGAGGCGTTCATCGACGAGTGCCTGGCCGGCCAAGGCATCGGCCGTGATCAGCTGACGTTGCACGCCGACCGGGCCACCTCGATGACCTCCAAGCCGGTCGCCCAGCTGCTGGTCGACCTGGGCGTGGCCCGCAGCCACTCGCGACCGCACACCTCCAACGACAACCCCTGCTCCGAGGCGAACTGCAAGACCTTGAAGTACTGCCCGGCCTTCCCCCGACGGTTCGGCTCGATCCAACACGCCCGCGACTTCGCCGCCGCGTTCTTCGAGCACCACAACCACGTTCACCGCCACAGCGGCATCGGCCTGCACACCGCCGCCTCGGTGCACTATGGCACGGCCACCGAGGTGCGTGCCCGCCGCACCGAAACGCTCGATGCGGCCTACGCCGTCAACCCTGCCCGGTTCCGCCACCGACCCCCGACCGCGCCCAAGCTCCCCAGCTGCGCGTGGATCACCGCGTTGTCCCAGCTCATACCGTTCGCGCGGAGGTCCCACGGGGGCGGGGCTTGCGCGCGAGGCTCCGCGCGGCGGCGCTGCGCGAGGGCGCTCGAGTCGCCACCGAGATCGCGGTGATGAGCCGGGTGGATGCGATCGTGGCGGTGCTGCGCCAGGCGGGCGGGTCGTCGCTGGCTGAGATCGGCCAGGCGCGGGTGGCCGCCGGGCGTCCCGAGGGCACCAGGCAGACGATCACCTCGTCGTTCGACTGCCCACGCGAGCAGGACCGCGCTGTGCGCGTCGGGCGCGGGCCGTGCGCCGTGGCCGCTTGAGCTCGACCGGGTGCACTGGTCAGAGCCGAGAGGCGTCCAGCACGGCTGCTGGTGCGCGCCGGGGCGTCCCTAGGTGTGGATGGTGGTGACGGGCTTGGTGGCGTCCGCGCCGGCACTGCCCGAGGTCAGCGAGCCCGGCTCATGGTCCCAGTCGACCCGACTGGAGGTGGCTGATGCCCCCTCCCCCTTGTCTGGGGAGACGACCTCGCTGATCCAGGACGCGCGACCTAGTGGTCGGGGGCGTGGGCCTCGAGTCGCTCGCGGTCGGTGATCCTGACCCACCGGCGGCCGGTCTCGACGATCCCGTCGCGGGCGAGGCGGGCCAGGAGGCGGCTGGCGGTCTCGGGCGCGCAGCCGGCGAGGTCGGCTAGGTCGTCGCGGCTGATCGGCGCGTTGACGAGCGTCCCGCCGGCACGCCGCACCCCCAGCCGGTCGGCGAGGAGCAGCAGCGCTGTCGCAAGGCGCTGCTCGGTGGTGGCGGCGGCGAGCCGGTGCGCGGTCGCCTGGCTGTCGCGTAGCCGGGTGCTGACGACGGTGAGGCCGGCCCGTGCGACGCTGGAGTGGCGGCGCAGCACGTCGTCGAGGTTGGCGTTGGTGAGCGTGAGCAGGCAGGTCGGCACGATCGCCCACGCGCTGTCGGGGTAGTGCGTCTCGCCGAGGGCGGGCAGCACCCCGACGTCGTCGCCAGGGGCGAGGATCTCCGACAGGAGCTCACGCCTGTCCTGGGTGGTGCGCGTGGTCTTGGCGGCCCCCTGCGCGATCACGTAGAGGCGTTCGGCGGGCTGTCCCGCGCGGTAGATGGCCTCCCCGGCATCGACGCTGCGCATGCCGCAGCGTGCGTCGACGTCGATGAGCGCGCGCTCGTCGAGGTCGGCGAACAGCGGTGTGCGCGCGAGTGCGCGGACCCGCACGTCGTGGGTGCACGTGCGCGGGTCCGCGTCGGCGATCTGCAGGGGCGTGTGCCGAGGGCTGCTCACGGGGTCAGTGTCGCCTCGTCCTCGTCGTCGATGCTGTGGCCTCGAGCCCGCGCCGGTGTGGCGTCCGTTGCCTCGTCCGGGTCCGGGTGCCGGTGCGGGCGCAGCAGGCGGAGGGCGTTGAGGATGACCGCCAGCACCGAGGCTTGGTGCACCAGCATGCCACCGGCCATGTGCACCTCGCCGGCGAGCACCCCGGCGAGCAGGACCGCGACGGTGGCCAGCGCGATCGTGACGTTCTGGCGCATGATGCGCACAGTCCGTCGGGCGAGGTCGATGGCCTCGCTCGCGCGGACGAGGCGGCCGGTGGTCAGCGCGACGTCGGCGGTCTCCATGGCCACGGGCGTGGCCGTGGCGCCGACGGCGACGCCGACGTCGGCAGTGGCGAGCGCGGGCGCGTCGTTGACGCCGTCGCCGAGCATCGCGACCCGCTCGCCCTCGGCTTGCAGAGACCGGATCGCGGCGAGCTTGTCCTCGGGTGAGAGCTCGGCGTGGATCTCGTCGATGCCGACCCGTGCGGCCACGGCGTGGCCAACGGCGGCGGTGTCGCCGGTGAGCATCACCCGACGGCGCACACCGGCGCGGGCCAGGTCGGCGACGGCGCGGACGGCGTCGTCGCGCACCCGGTCAGCCAGCGCGATGAGGCCGACCACGCGATCGTCGCGGGCGAGGAGCACGGTCGTGCGCCCCGCGGAGCGGTGCCGCTCCAGCGCGGCATCCGCCTCGGGGCCTACCCCGATCCCGACCGAGGTCAACAGGGCCCGGGTGCCGACGAGCACCCGCGTGCCGTCGACGGTGGCTTGCACGCCCCCGCCCTCGTGGGCGACGAACGCGTCCGGACGGTCGGGCAGCTCGAGACCGACTGCGCGGGCGCGTTCGACGATGGGGGTGGCCAGGGGATGCTCGGAGCCCAGCTCGGCAGTCGCTGCCCACCGCAGGATCTCGTTGGCCTCGAGTCCGTCGTCGAGTGGTTCGATGGCGGCGACCTCCGGGCGGCCCTCGGTGAGCGTGCCGGTCTTGTCGAACGCGACCGCGGTGACCCTGGCGGTCTGCTCGAGGTGCTCGCCGCCCTTGACGAGGATGCCGCGGCGGGCCCCGCGACCCACGCCGGCGACCACCGCGATGGGGATGGAGATCACCAGCGCGCCCGGGCAGGCGATGACCAACAGCGTCAGCGCCAGCCGCACGTCGCCGGTGATCAGCCCCGCCACGACGGCGAGGACGACCACGCCCGGGGTGTACCAGCGAGCGAAGCGCTCGAGGAACCGCTGGGCGGGGACCTTGTGCTCCTGGGCCTCCTCGACGCGGTGGATGATGCGACCCAGCGCGGTGTCGGCGCCCACGCGATCCGCGCGGACCTCCAGCACGCCGCCGGCGGCGGTCGTGCCGGCGTACACCTCGCTGCCCGGGTGCTTCTCCACCGGCATGGACTCGCCGGTGACGGTCTGCTCATCGACCGCGGCGCGGCCGAGCACCACCTGGCCGTCGACGGGGACGCGGTGGCCGGGCCGCACGATGACCACCTCTCCCTCACCGACCTCGGCGGCGGCGACGGCCACCTCGGCGCCGTCGCGGCGGACGGTCGCGGTCTCGGGCACCAGCTCCAGCAGGCGCGCCAACGCGCGCCGGGTGCGGCCCATGGTCATGGCCTCCAGCGCGCCGCCGAGGGCGAACAGCCACGTGACTGCCGCGGCCTCCCACACCTCGCCGATCGCCACCGCGCCGACCGCCGCGATGGTCACCAACGCCTCGATGCCCACCCGACGGATCCGTACGTCGCGGACCGCGCGCACCGCGATCGGGGTGCCGGCGATCACCGCCGCGGCGACCAGCAATCCCGCGTACACCGGCTCCGACCAGCCTCGCAGCGCGAAGCCGACCGCGATCAGGAACGCGGCGCCGGCGACCCGGACCCACCGCGACCGCATCCTCGTGGACTCCATCGCTCCGGCCATGGCTAGAACCCCCGCGGCGTCGCGGTGTAGCCGGCCTCGCCGACCGCGGCCACCAGATCGGCGACCGACACCGCTTCGGGGTCGTAGCGGACCTCGATCCGCCCGGTCGTGGTGTGCACGCTGGCGTGCTCCACCCCAGCGAGCGCGTGCAGCCGCCCCTCGATCCTCCCGATGCACGAGGGGCACGACAGCTCGTTGCTGTACAGGTTGGTCGTCCGCAGCGTCCGCATGACAGCCTCCTGGATCCTGAGTCGGCGGGCCGGCCGCTCACCGGCCCTGCCCACAGCATCGCCAGGTCCATCAGGTCACTCCGTGATCCAGGTCACGTAACCGCGGTCATTCTCGGCAGACCCCAGCCAGTCCTCGGAGGGCGGATCGCGCACCTGATCACGCGTGGTCCGCCTCGACGACCGCTGCGCCCCGCTGGGCTCGGAGAGCGGGGTCGCAGGGAGCCAGATGCGGGCTCTCCGCGAGCGGCGCGCCGCCGGCGTACCGGACGAGGGTTGCCGGCGCCGTCGCAGCCAACGACGAGGTGGGCGTCAAAGCGGCGTCGCTGCCCGGCCTCGCGGTCCCGGTCGTTGCCTGCAGAGGCCGAGAGCGGCGACGAGCTGGCGATCCTGCCCGAGCGCGCCGAGGTGCTCGGGGTCACTGAGGTCAGCGATCTCGTCGGTGTCTGGGGGTCGGCGGCTGCGTCGAGGCCCGTCCGAGCCCGTCCCGAGCCCTGGGTCGATCCCCTGCGGAGCACCGAGGGGACTGCGGGCGGCCAGCGCGAGCGAGCAGCGGGAGAGTGCCACGGCCTGCTGCTCCGCGACGAGTTGCGCCTGCGGCCAGCAGCGGCGATCGTTGCCGCCGACCGTGCAGC
>PWER01000085.1 GCA_003553565.1 Nitriliruptoria bacterium
CGGGGGCCGTTCGGTCCGACCGCCTCTGGTCGCCTCGACACCGCCTCGTGCGGTCGCCGGTCGGAGCGGAACGCATCGCCGCGACCCCCGCGTCGCCGCGATCCCCCGCATCGCGGCGACGCGGGGGTCGCCGCCCACCCTCGGCAGGCCCGACGTCCCGTGGTGGCCGCGGAGCAGGAGGCCGACCACGCCCGGGAGCGCGCCGTTGGCCGGGTCAGTCCGCGACGTGCTCCACGAACGACGCGTCGACGTGGTCCTGCGAGGAGGCCAGGACCGCTCCGCCGCTACCGTCGGGGAAGGCGTCGTCGGCGACCGCCGCCGCGGTGGCCGCACGATCCGGTCCGGCCAGGCGCTCCACCCGCTCGGGCACCCTGACCAGCGGCTCGCCGATGATCGCGGGGCCGGCGAGCAGGAGTGGGTGGCCCTCGCCGTCCTCGCCCTCCACCACGAGGGCCCCGGCGCCCTCGTCGAGGTCCTCGGACGCCTCGGCGTCGACGGTGAGCCGGCCATCCTCCTCAGCCGTCACCTCAGAGGCGAGCGTCACGTCTCCGGGGTGCAGCGCGATGTCGTAGGCCTCGTCCTCGACGATCGGGTCCGCGCTGACCTCGCCCTCCAGGCGCTCGCCGGGGATCACGTGGGCCGGCAGAGCAGCGCCGTTCCAGCGCAGCGGGGCCATCGTGGGCGCGCTCACGGTCAGCCGCGCCGCGACCCCGGAGCACGCCATGGAGGAGCAGGGGCAGCTCCGCCTCGGCGAACGCAGCGAGCGCGCGGGCCGCCCGACGCGAGCTCGCGCGCGCTCATCCTGATCCCGAGAAGCGCTAGCACCACGACGACCTCACGCCCCGTTGAGGGCGCTGGCGCGGTCAGTGACGGCGTCGAGGCTGCCCCCCGCTGGCTGATCCACAGCGTCGCCGACGGCGTCGGTCCATCGCCGACCCCCCGGCGCCAAGCCCCTGGGATCCGACCGACCCCAGATGTGCGTGCGTAGAGTGCACGACGGGTGCGTTGCGGGGCAACGAGGATCATGCGCCAGCTCGACGCCCGCACCGAGCCAGGTGGCAGCCCGCGTGCACGGGGGCCACGGCCCGGGCGTCCAGGGACGCGGATCCCCTTGCGCCAAGCCGCAATCGAGGCCGCGCCGCAGCGGGGGCCGGAGGTGCGCGCGCCATCGCTCGGAACCGTCGGCGTCACCGCGGCCGCTGGGGCGCGGGCGGAGGCACGTGGGGTGGTGCGGAGTTGAGATCCCAGTTCCCACGGCGTATAGGTGTGCAACGAGCGCCGAGCCCGCCGGGCATGGAGGGGCGAACCGGCGCGCCGACTGTCGCCGAGCTCGAAGAGGTGGTTTGCGTGTCCGACTGCGTCCGCGCAGTCCGTGTCCTTGTCCTGCTCGTCGCCCTGGCTGTCCTGGGCGCCGCATGCGGCCCGCCCGGGGACGACGCACCCGCCGACACAGAGGAAGCCAGCGGCGAGGACCTCGAGGAGGTCGCTGACGAGGTCGATGAGGAGGAGGCCGACGAGGTCCAGGCGGAGCTGGAGGACGTCGACGAGGACGCGATCGTCGTCCACGACGCCGGGTGGGAGTCGCTGTGGGTCATCAACCAGATCTTCGCGACCATCGTCGAGGAGGGCTACGACCACGCCGTCGAGGAGGTGACCATGTCCACGCCGTTCTTGCAGCAGGCGCTGCCTGACGGCGACGCGGACGTGGCCACCGAGATGTGGTGCATCAACCATCAGGAGTACTGCGACACCGCGTTCGACGACGGCTCCATCGAGCAGGTCGGGACGGTGTTCTCCGAGTCCGAGCAGGGCTGGTACGTGCCGCGCTATGTGATCGAGGGCGACGAGGACCGGGGCATCGAGCCGATGGCCCCCGACCTGGAGCACGTCGACGACCTGCCCGAGCACGCCGACCTGTTCGAGGACCCCGAGCGTCCCGGCGAGTCGCGGATCATCAGCGGCATCACCGGCTGGGACTCCACCAACCTGTCCGACGCCAAGGTGCACGCCTATGGCCTGAACGAGCACTTCAACAGCCAGGACGTGGGCTCGGCCGCAGCGTTCGACGCGGAGATCGTCAGTGCCTACGAAGCGGGGGAGCCGATCCTGTTCTACTACTGGGCCCCGTCGTGGATCATGGCCGAGCTCGACCTCGTGCTGCTCGACGAGCCCGAGTGGACGCCCGAGTGCGACGAAGCGCTCGCCGAGGCCTCCGACGACCCCAGCTCGGCCAGCGAGGAGGCCGGGTGCGCGTTCCCCGGCGGCGAGGTCGAGCAGGCGATGAACCCCGGGCTGCGTGACCGCGCCCCCGAGGTCGCCGAGATGCTCGAGCGGATGTACGTCGGCGACGACCGGATCAACGAGGTCCTGGCCTACTTCGAGCAGGAGGACGCCGAGGCCGACGAGGCCGCGCATTGGTACCTCCGCAACGTGGATGACTGGCACGAGTGGGTCCAGGACGATGAGATCATCGAGCGGGTCGAGTCGGCCGTCGACGCCTGACCAACCTCGACCACGATCGTCGCGATCACACAGCAGGGAGGATCCATCGTGCTCGATGAGCTGCGCGGCTGGCCGGAGTGGCTCCAGCATGACTGGGGCCGCTACGTCGACCGAGCGGAGACCTGGCTGCTCGACAACGTGCAGTGGGCCTTCGACCTGTTCCAGACCGGCTTCCTGGCGCTGCTGACGCCCGTCGAGGACTGGTTGCTGTGGCTCCCGTGGCCAATCATCGTCGGGGCGCTGGCGCTGCTCGGCCTGGTGCTCGCTGGGTGGCGCATGGCCCTGGGCATCACCGTGGCTCTGCTGTTCATCGGGTCGATGGGCCTGTGGGGTCCGGCGATGGCGACGCTGTCGCTGGTGCTGGTCGCCACGCTCATCGCCGTGGTGCTCGGCGTGCCCGCTGGCATCGCCATGGCACGCAGCGAGATCGCCAACACCGCGATCCGGCCGCTGCTCGACTTCCTCCAGACGATCCCGAGCTTCGTCTACCTCATCCCCGCGGTGCTGCTGCTGGGCATCGGGCGGGTCGCGGCGGCGCTCGCGATCATCCTGTACGCCATCCCGCCGGTCATCCGCCTGACCAACCTCGGGATCCGCACCGTGCCCGAGGAGACCGTCGAGGCCGGCATCGCCTACGGAGCCACACCGTGGCAGCTGCTGCGCAAGGTGCAGCTGCCGCTGGGCTTCCCGACCCTCATGGCCGGGGTCAACCAGACGATCATGATGGCGCTGGCGATGGTGATCGTCGCGTCGCTGATCGGCGCCGGCGGGCTCGGTGACGAGGTGCTGCGTGGCCTCAACCGCCTGGAGACCGGCACGGCGTTCACCGCCGGGTTCGCGATCGTGCTGCTGGCGATCATCATCGATCGGCTCAGCGAGGCCGGGGCGAACCTGCGCCAGCGGCGCCGCGGCTCCAACGGTGGCGGTGATGAGCAGGTCGAGCGCCCTGCGGGGGCTGCCGAGCCCGCCGCCACGCGACGGGATGCGACCCATGCGCAAGCCGTTGGCGCTGACCAGCACGACCGCGAGGGTCCCGACGTGGCCCTGCGGGGCCTGACCAAGGTGTTCGGCCCTGACCCGGCCGAGGCGCAACGCCTCCAGGCCAGCGGCGCCACCAAGGCCGAGATCCTGGAGCACGCCGGGGCCACCATCGCGGTCGACGACATCTCGCTGGAGGTGCAGCCCGGCGAGACGTTCATCGTCATGGGCCTCTCCGGCAGCGGCAAGTCCACCCTGGTGCGCTGCCTCAACCGACTGATCGAGCCGACCAGCGGGTCCATCGAAATCGCCGGCGAGGAGGTCACCGAGATGGACGACGCCGCGCTGATCGCGCTGCGTCGCCAGCGCCTGGGCATGGTCTTCCAGCGCTTCGCGCTCCTGCCGCACCGCGACGTGCTCGACAACGTCGCTTTCGGGCTCGAGCTGCAGGGCGTCGACAAGGAGCAGCGTCGGCGCACCGCCCGGTCGGTGCTGGACGTCGTCGGGCTGGCCGGCTGGGAGTCGAGCCACCCCGACCAGCTCTCGGGCGGCATGCAGCAGCGCGTCGGCCTGGCCCGCGCGCTGGCCCACGATCCCGACATCCTGCTGATGGACGAGCCGTTCTCCGCCCTCGACCCGCTGATGCGCCGCCAGCTCCAACAGGAGCTCCGCGACCTCCAGCAGCGGCTGCGCAAGACGATCGTGTTCATCACCCACGATCTCGATGAGGCACTCGCCCTCGGCGATCGCATCGCGATCATGAAGGACGGGCGCTTCGAGCAGGTCGGCACGCCCGAGGACATCCTGCTGCACCCCCGCAGCGAGTACGTCGCCTCGTTCGTGGAGGGCACCGACAAGACCGCGATGCTCACCGCCGAGGACGTGATGTTCCGTCGCTTTGCCACCGCCACCGTCGACCAGTCCCCGCGGGTGGCGCTGCACCTGATGGAGCGCGAGGGCATCTCCAGCATCTTCGTGGTCGATGGCCACCGGCGCCTGCAGGGGCTCGTCACCGCGGATGCGGCGATCGACGCGGTCAACGATGGGCAGGCGGACCTGCGCCCCTCCGTCCTGCGGCAGCCGGCGGCCACCCGCCCCGATGACCGCGTGCAGGACCTCATGAGCATCGCTGCGTGGGAGCCCTACCCGATCGCGGTGGTCGACGCCGAGCAGCGACTGGTGGGCTACGTCGCCCGCGTGTCGATCCTGCGGGGTCTAGTCGGCAGCAGCGTCGACAGCCCAGCCGAGGCCATCGAGCCCCAGTCCGGCTCGCCGCCCGCGGTCGGCACGGGAGCCAGCTAGCGCACCGGCGCCAGCGCTGCGCTGCGCCGGCGTCGGGTCGGCGTGCGCTAGGACCGAGTGCTCGCGACGGCCCGGCCTGGCGGGAGCGCGAACCGCTGGCTGGCAGCGGTCGTGGCCGCCCAGCGACGCCTGGCCGATCCCAGCAGCACCCCGTGGCTGGGCGTGCAGCTAGGCAGCGCCGAGCACGCCATGTTCGTGCAGTGGCGCCTGCGCCGCGACGACCGCATCGTGCTGTACCCGCGCTCGTTCCTGCGCCACCGCGACTGGCTGGCGCCCGATGGGCCCGGCATCGGCAGGTGAGCGGCGTCACCCGCAGCAGGTGTCGTCGAG
>PWER01000002.1 GCA_003553565.1 Nitriliruptoria bacterium
ATACATGGAATTTGATAACAGAAGAAACTGAGGATAATGAAACCTATCCTTGGCTGATACCTATGGATCAATCAGATGAAGCTAGAGCTAGAATTACGATAGAAGATGAGAATGATTTATATGCCCAGGATATGAGTGACAGATTTGAGATAATTGCCGCAGAACCTCCAGAGAACCTAGTAGTTGATCATATTTCTTTAGAAGGAGAAGATCAATTCCACGATATAATGGAAGACGGTGAAGCCGAAGAAGGTTACGAAACAGGTGAATATCCAGAAGGGGTTAACGAATGGGACATAAGAGATCACGGAGCATATGCTGGTGAATATTCTTGGGACTTTGGTAACGCCGATTATGAAGAAGTTGAAGGTGGGGGTCTCAGTTGGTTGATATCACCTGAGGTAGAGATCCCCGACGATTCCGAAGGAGCACAACTCGCATTCCAGAACTGGTTAGACTTTGATTACAGATATGATGGTGGTAATGTAAGGATATCTACGGATGGAGAAACATGGGACCTCATAGAGCCGATAGGCGGCTATCCTTATACGATTTCAGAGGAGTTCGACAATCCTCTTGCGGGAGAGCCTGCATTGGCTGGATCAGAAGATTGGAATGAAGTGATTTTCAATATAGACGATTATGTAGGGGAATCTGTCCAATTTAACTGGACTGCAGGAGTAGATTCATGGGAAAATGATGACGAAGGCTGGAGAATAGATGATATCCGAGTAACAGCATTCCGACCTTATGAAGGTGAACCTTACCATTCAGAAAATCGATTGTTTTGGGATGCTAGCCCAGATGACGGCGCAGGTGAAGACAACGTTGTGAGCTACAATGTCTATAGGTCTGAAAGTGAAGGTGAACTTGGAGAATACATAGGTAGTGTAGAGGCTGAAGGATTAGCTGAATACAGATATATCGATGAAGGAGCAGGCACTGAAGATGATATCACTTGGTGGTATAATGTAAGGGCAGTTAATGATGAGGACGTCGAAGAAGAAGTTGGTGATTCGGATCAAGAGCCCGAAGCACCATACCCACCAAAGACACCAGAACCTGAACACGAGTCCGCCTTATCTGTTGGTCAACACGGAGCTGTAGAATTGAGTTTTATCGCAACCCATGCTCATTCAGACACGCCAATGGACGTAAGATTCTATGATGCTGAGACAGATGAACTTATTGGTGAAGTTTCTGATGTCTATGACGATGAAAGGGCTACTACTGGCTGGGATCTTCTTCCTGAGGGTGAACATACCTGGTATGTTACAGTTTATGACGGTGATTATCTAGTCACTTCTGATGTATGGAGCTTTGTCGTAGATGTTACTGATCCGGTCGTAGACCTAGTTACGCCAGAAGATGGTAAGATATTCAGCGAAAATGATGTGACGTTCTCCTGGGAAGGTCATGATGAAGTGTCTGGAATAGACTACTATGAAATCAGGGTTAGAAAATATCAAGACTGGACCGATGTTGGTCGACAAACATCCACAGTTATCGAGGACATCCCAGATGGTGATCAAATCGCCGATGTACGAGCCATAGACTACGCTGATAATCAGGATATGGATACTGTTGAATTTACTGTAGACACTTCGAATCCTGTTGTGGAGATCATACAGCCCAAAACTGAAGACATATTCGGTGAGGATGAAGTCGAAGTAAAATGGAACGGATATGACGAAGTAACCGCTATTGAGGAGTATAATATAAGATTAAATGACGATGATTGGACGAGCGTCGGTCTGAGCGAATTTTACACAAAAACGGGTTTACAAGAAGGTGAGAACATAATACAGGTTAGAGCCACAGACCTTGTGGGGAATAATTATACGTCTTCAGTGACGGTCTTATACGATGCTACAAGTCCACCTGTCGATATATCTTCACCATATGAAGGCCAAGTGATTGAACAAGATTGGGTTGATGTGACATGGAAAGGTGAAGCAACATGGGACCGTGAAGACATGATCACAGCCATCGAGAGGTACGAAATTCGGTTGAACGACCAAGGATGGATAGATTACGATTATGAAGAACCACGTGAGCCGATTTACGGTGGTGAGATGATCTGGCAACATACTCATCATGATCAAACTGTCTATTCAGTTTTTGAATCTGATGGGGTTCTTTACAGTGGTTCTTATGATCAAACAGTATTAGGTTACGATATTGAATCAAAAGAGATCTTATGGCAGCATGAGCATCATGATGGATCAGTTCGCTCTGTGTTTGAATCGAGTGGGGTAGTTTACAGTGCTGGTGGTATAGGATTTGGAACAACTCATGCAGTGATAGCCTATGATTATGAAGCAGAAGAGGTTTTATGGCAGCATGAGCACCATAATTTCAACCCTTATTCGGTATATGAATCTGAAGGAGTGGTTTACAGCGCCTCATCCGGAGGAATAGGACAAAATGGACAGGTTATAGCTTCAGACGCAGAAACCGGTGAATTGCTATGGCAGCATGGACATCATGAGTCACCTGTTCAAGATGTTGTTGAATCAGATGGAGTAGTATATAGTGGTTCATCCGATGAAACAGTGATAGCTTATGATTATGAGAACGAAGAAATTATTTGGCAGCACGAGCATCATGATGATAACGTATTAGATTTGGAAGTATCAGATGGTGTTGTTTATAGCGGTTCAGCTGATGATACTGTAGTTGCTGTTGATGCCGAAGATGGGGAAATTATTTGGCAGCACGAGCATCATGATGGATCAGTTAATTCTGTCTTCGAGTTAGAAGGAGTTCTTTACAGTGGTTCTGGCGATGATACGGTGATAGCTTATGATTATGAGACGGGAGAAGTAATCTGGCAAAATGATAATCATGAAGGTGCGGTTCTATCAGTATATGTCTCAGGGGAAGTAGTTTACAGTGGTTCTGCCGATGATAGTGTAGTAGCCTCACGGACTGAACATGAAATCATCGAAATACCAGTGCTTTCTCACAATTTCACCGAACTACAAGATGGTGAACACACAGTATACATCAGAGCGATAGACAAAGCTGGGAATAGACACACAGAGACCGTAAATTTCACAGTAGACACTCCTGAAGCTGAATTAGAGATAATTTCACCAGACGGAGGAGTCCAAAATCTGATATATGATGAGGTGCTCACGATAGAAGGCCAGACCGATCGAAATTCAACGGTCTACATAGATGGTTATGAGGTAGACACAGATGATGAGGGCTACTTCGAACACGAAGCAACATTGGTCGAGGGGCAGAACGTATTTGAAGTGAAAGCTGAACATCCCGACGGTGACGTGACGGAGACAACGGTTTATGCTCTGTATCTGCCACAGATACTAGAGATGCAGGATGATATTGATGATCTACAGGACGAAATCGATGATATCGATGCAGAGATAGATGATTTAAAAGGACAAATCGATGACTTAGAAACACAATTAGATGACCTACAAACACAAGTAGACGAGTTAGAATCGGACATAGAAATGGAATTAGATGAACTGCAAGGACAGATAGATGAACTAGAGAGTGAAGTGGAAAAGTTACGAGAGGACATAGAAGACCTAGAGGAAGAAGAGGAAGAAGAAACTCCAGGATTTACGTTGATACCAATGGTATTAGTCGCAGCGGTTTTAGCTGTAGCGATCTACTACAAGAAACAACAGTAGGAGAATGAGTTTATGTACAATACTAGTGAAACCAAAAACCATTTTTTTTCTTTATTTTTAATTTTCATTTTTAACCTAAGATTGGATATTGGATGTGAAATGAATTAAAATCAAATATTGAAGAGAGATAGAGGAAGTTAAAATGAAATTTGAATTTACAAAAAAATTATTGCTTGTAGGTGATGATTCTGATGTCCTAGATCAAGTGAAGATAGAGCTTGAAAATGAAAGCGAGAATATTGATGTAATCCCTGCATCCTCTCCGAACAAGGCCTTAAAGGTCTTAGAAGAGGAAAATTTTGATGGTATAATTTCAGATTACCATTTGTCAGAGATTGGAGGGATTCAATTTTTAGATGATGTTAGGGAAGACAAGAAAGTAGACATCCCCTTTATATTCTTCACCGGAAAAAGGAAGCAAGAGATCATTTTGAAGGCACTTGAGGCTGGAGCAAATAGGGTTCTTCATAGAGGTGATGATATCATTTTGTTTTGTAAAATCTTGAATCAAACACTAGGACAAGAGATATTAAATTACAAAAGGAAAAAAGAACTTGAACATCATAGGAATAAGTTTGATAGCAATTTTGAATTGTTTAGGATTTGAAACATTTTGATAGATTATTGGAAGAGGTTTTAGGACCTCTATTTTTTCTAATTGATGGTATGGACATTTAAAACTTATTTTCTTTATCTCATAAACTTTTTTGTACTTGAAGCGGAGAAGGTTGGACGTGATGTGATATTGGATGTGATATCAGTCGGCTTGATAGAGATAAAAAAATTTGATAGAACCTCTTGATAAAAGGTATGTAGTCTCATCGTTATCACCCCACGTAATCCGAGGGAAGCGTCGGGGCGTAGACCTTCTATACAACTGTCCTGCGAGTCAAAGGAGGTCTTGGTAGCTAGAGCCCGCTCACCATATTTCGAACTTTATATCTAAGATATTCTGTTCTCGGCCACTGCTACAAAACTTACGCTCCTAAATTTCGCAAAGTCCTCTATATCTAAGAGATGCTCTATATCAAACCTCACCTCTATTATAGAGCTACGTACCGTCGGCTCGTTCCTCCCACGACTACACTTGTCATTGTCAAAAACGACGCTCAACTAACGTAAAGAGGAGCGTGACTGCTGAGAGAAGTATCATATAGAGCACGAGAAATTTACGCTTCCCCCTCTCTAACTTACACTGGTTAGGACAGCTCTCAACTACGGCAAGTAGATAGACAATGTTGTGCCACCTATCGAACATTAGAAACGAACTTTCGAGCCCTCGGAACTCTCCTTGCAGGGCTGCGGAGGTAAAGGAAACGGTCACACTGAACAAACGAGTGCTCTCTTTTTCTCAGATTTGTTGAAATCTAGAAAGGATTTATAGCCACCCGAGTGAATGGCAGTAATCTACATGGCAATCACCCGTTTTTGGTTGAAGCTCCGCA
>PWER01000075.1 GCA_003553565.1 Nitriliruptoria bacterium
GACAACACCGAGATGCAGGTCGACCTCATCGCCCCGATCGCCATGGAGGAGGGCCTGCAGTTCGCCATCCGTGAGGGCGGTCGCACCGTCGGCGCGGGTCGCGTCACCAAGATCATCGAGTGAGTCACCAGGCAGCCGGGTCGCGTGGCGCCTGCGGGCTCCCCGACCCGGTCGGCCCCGGTCAGGCTCCACCGGACCAGCCCCGCTCTCGCCGCCCGCAGCGCGAGAGCCACCGCGAGCAGGGAACGAGACACGATGCCCAAGTCCGAAGCCCGCCCGATCATCACGCTGGCCTGCACCGAGTGCCGCGAGCGCAACTACACGACCACCAAGAACCGGCACAACCAGCGCGAGCGGCTGGAGATGCGCAAGCATTGCCCCAGGTGCAACGCCCACCGCGCTCACCGCGAGACGCGGTGAGCGTCCCGCACGGCCTGGAGCTCGCACGGCCTGGTGCGCGCACGGTCCGGGAGCGGGCCGGGACGCGCCGTGACCCGCCACCGCGCGGCACCCGAGAGGGCAGCACCGCGCTGCGGCCCCCGCCCCCCCAGCGGCGCGCCCGCGCCGCCTGCACCTTGCGCGGCGGCCGCATGTCGCCGACGCTGGTGCTGACCCGGTCCGAGCACATGGAGGAGCATGGCTGACCGTCCCGCTGTCAACGCCGAGATCCGCGCCAAGGAGGTCCGACTCATCGGGCCCGAGGGCAAGCAGGTCGGCGTCGTTCCGCTCAAGATGGCCATCGAGGCCGCCCAGGCGCTGGACCTCGACCTCGTGGAGGTGTCACCGAACGCCGACCCGCCCGTGGCGAAGGTGATGGACTACGGCAAGCACGTCTACGAGCAGGAGCGCGCCGAGCGCGAGGCCCGCAAGCAGCAGCGCGCCACCGGCCAGAAGGCGATCCGGCTGCGCCCCAAGATCGACGACCACGACTTCGCCACCAAGGAGCGCCAGGCCCGGGGCTTCCTCGAGGACGGTCACTCCGTGCGCGTGCAGGTGATGTTCCGCCGGCGCGAGATGCGCCGTCCCGAGCTCGGCATCGAGTTGCTCGACCGTCTCGCCGATCAGCTCTCCGACGTCGCCCACGTGGAGAGCCGCAGCCCCATGGAGGGGCGGTTCGCCACGATGGTCCTCGCGCCCAGGAGCAAGGACGCCAAGGGCAAGGGCAAGGGCAAGGGCAAGCAGCAGGCCAGCGACGCCTCGGACTGATCCCGGACCGCTCGCAAGCCGGACGCGAGCCCGCGCCCAGCCGCCGATCAGGAGACCCGCCATCCCCCTGAACCCCGAGCGCGTGGGGCACACCTACCGGTCGTTCACCTACGAGGTGAGCCGAGAGAAGCTGCGCGAGTACGCACGGGCCACCGGCGTGCACGACCCCGCGCTGGAGGCCGATGCCTCCGAGGTCCCGCTGCGCTCCCTGACCGCGCCACCGACCTTCGCCGCGTGCTTCTCGGTCGGTGTGCTCGACCAGATCATCGCCGACCCCGAGCTCGGCGCGCACTGGAACCTCCTGCACGGCAGTCAGGCCTTCCGCTTCGCCCGCCCGGTCCGTGGCGGCGACGTGCTGCGGTGCACGCCGAGGATCACCGACCTCACCAGCCGCGCCTCCATGGAGCGGCTCACCCTCGTCGTCGAGGCGGTCGAGGCCGACACCGGCGAGCCCGTGGTCGAGGCCGACAGCACCATCCTGTTCCTCACCGGCGCGGCCCAAGAGGATGCGGCCCCGGAGGATCCGGCCCAGCAGGGATCGACCAGGCAGGGTCCGGTCCAGGGCGGAGCTGCCTGATGCCCGAGCTCGACGCGGTGCACGTGGGCGATCGCCTGCCCGCCGAGCACGTGACCCTGCACCAGGGCGACCTCGTGCGCTATGCGGGTGCCAGCGGCGACTTCAACCCGCTGCACTGGGACCCGGCGGTGGCGGCGCAGGTCAGCCCGACCGGGGGCGTGATCGCCCACGGGATGCTGGCGATGGGCCACGTCTCCCGGTTGGTCACCGCGTGGGCAGGCGGACCCGAGCACCTGCGCGAGCTCGGCGCGGCGTTCCGCGCGCCGGCACCGGTGGGAGCCACCCTCGAGCTCGGCGGCGAGGTCGTCGCCGTGGACCCCGAGGAGCGCACCGCCACGCTGCGCGTGTGGGCGACCCTCCCCGACGGCGCTGGTGTGGTGGACCCGCGACGCTCGCGCGCGGTGGTGGCGCTGGGCTGAAGCGGCGCGACCAGGTCCAGGGGATCTGGGCCGAGGTCGTGGGAACGTGCATCGACCCGGTTGCCGGAGGTGCCACGGCGCCGGTAGGGTGGGACCTTGCTGCCCGAAGGGCGGCTGTCCTTCCTGTCCGTGAGGCAGGGCACAGGGGCGTAGCTCAGCTGGAAGAGCAGCGGTCTCCAAAACCGCAGGTCGGGGGTTCGAGTCCCTCCGCCCCTGCCAGCGCCACCGCGCCGCAGGTCGCCCCGCTACCTGCGGCATCGTGGACGTGCCGCCGAGAGGAACCCCGATGAGCCGCGAGAGCGAACGCCGCAGCGAGCAGGACCAAGCCGCCGGGGACACCGGCCAGGGCGAGCAGGGCGGTCGCACCAGCCCCGCCCAGTTCGTTGGCGAGGTCCGCAGCGAGCTGAAGCGCGTGCACTGGGCGAACCGCCGCGAGCTGGTGTCCTACAGCCTGGTGGTCATCATCGCCGTGTCGGTGATGACCGCCTACATCGCCGGCGTGGACGCGATCTTCTCGCGCCTGGTCTTCGCCGTCTTCGGCTGATCCCCCGGGACCGCCGGCTGCCAGCCTCCGGGGTGGGTGGCACCTTGCCGCACGCGCCGGACCGACCATGCACGACCCACCCATGGGGACCGCGAATGAGCGACGAGTCCAGCGCCCGCGACGTCGACGAGCCCGAGGCCGAGGAGGCTGCGGGCTCCGACGACGCGACCTCCGACGAGCCGCGCCAGGCGGAGGCCGACGAGGCAGCCGACCTGGACGATCTCCTGTCGGCCGCCGGCGCCTCTGGTGAGGACGAGGAGCTCGCCGAGCTCGCAGCCGCGCTCGGGGTCCAAGACGAGGTGGGCGGCGCCGCCGAGGCCCCCGACACCGACGCCTCCGCCCCCACCGACGCCTCCGCCCCCACCGACGCCTCCGCCCCCAACGTCCCCGACGAGGCTCCCGCGGAGGAGACCCCCGACGCACCGGTCGAGGGCCAGGAGGGCGAGGACGCCGCCGGTGGCGCGACCACGGCCCGTCAGCGGCGCCTCGAGCTGATGCGCCAACCCGGCGACTACTACGTGGTGCACACCTACTCCGGCTACGAGCGCCGGGTCAAGGCCAACCTCGAGAGCCGCATCCAGTCCATGAACATGGAGGACCAGATCTTCGAGGTGGTGGTCCCCACCGAGGACGCGGTCGAGATCAAGGGCGGCAAGAAGCAGACCGTCCAGCGCAAGGTCTTCCCCGGCTACGTGCTGGTGCGGATGCGCCTCAACGACGACTCGTGGTACGTCGTCAAGAACACGCCGGCGGTGACTGGCTTCGTCGGCTCCCCCGGCACCAAGCCCGTCCCGCTGACCGCCACCGAGGTCGAGTCGATCCTCCACGAGCCCGAGGAGGGCGAGGAGGTCACACCGACGGTCGACTTCGAGGAGCAGGAGAACGTCCGGGTGACCTCCGGGCCGTTCGCCGACTTCACGGGCACCATCGACGAGATCAACGCCGACCAGCAGAAGCTCAAGGTGCTCGTGTCCATCTTCGGGCGCGAGACGCCGGTCGAGCTGGGCTTCGACCAGGTCGCGAAGCTGTAGACCCCGCGGCGCCGGCCCGATCCGGCCCGCGACCACCAGGTGGGAGGGCGCACCGCGCCCGCACGCACCACGACGGACAGGAGCAGGCACCGATGGCGAAGAAGGTCCAAGCGATCATCAAGCTGCAGATCCCCGCCGGCCAGGCCACCCCGGCCCCGCCGGTCGGCCCCGCGCTGGGTCAGCACGGGGTCAACATCATGGAGTTCTGCAAGACCTACAACGAGCGCACGGCAGACCAGCAGGGCGACGTCGTGCCCGTGGAGATCACGGTGTTCGAGGACCGCTCGTTCACCTTCGTGACCAAGACCCCCCCGGCCGCGACGCTCATCCGACAGGCCGCGGGCATCGAGAAGGGCTCCACCGACCCGGGCCGCATCGGCGCCGGCACGGTGCAGCGCACCGACCTGCAGCAGATCGCAGAGCGCAAGTGGCCCGACCTCAACGCGACCAGCGTCGAGGGCGCCGTGAAGATCATCGAGGGCACGGCCCGGTCGATGGGCCTCAAGGTCGTCGACTAGCCACCCGCACGCAGTGGGAGGGCGCAGCCGCGCCCGCCGGACCACGACAGGAGCGACGCGATGAAGCAGCGCAGCAAGAGGTACCAGCAGGCAGCCCAGCAGATCGACCGCGACCGCCTCTACCTGCCCCCCGAGGCCCTGGCGCTGGCCAAGGAGACCGTCACGGTCTCCTTCGATGCCACCGTCGACCTCGCGGTGCGCCTGGGCGTGGACACCCGCAAGGCCGACCAGCAGGTGCGCGGCTCGGTGTCCCTGCCGCACGGCACCGGCAAGGAGGTCCGCGTGGCGGTGGTCGCCGAGGGCGCCGCGGCCACCGAGGCCGAGGAGGCGGGCGCCGACGTCGTCGGCGCCGACGAGGTGATCAGCCGCATCGAGTCCGGGCAGCTCGACTTCGACTCGGTGATCGCCACTCCCGACCAGATGGGCAAGATCGGGCGCTACGGCAAGGTGCTCGGCCCGCGTGGGCTGATGCCCAACCCCAAGAGCGGCACCGTGACCACCGATGTCGGCGGAACGGTCCGCGAGGTCAAGGCGGGCAAGATCGAGTTCCGCACCGACCGCCAGGGCAACGTGCACGTGCCGCTCGGGCGCGCCTCGTTCTCAGCGGAGGCGCTGGTGGGCAACTTCAGCGCGGTGATCGAGGAGCTGCTGCGCCTGCGGCCCTCGGCGGCCAAGGGCCGCTACCTGCGCTCGGTGCACGTGGCCACGACGATGGGCCCCTCGATCCCCATCGATCCGATGCGCGTGCGCGAGACCCGCCTCGACAAGGCCTC
>PWER01000109.1 GCA_003553565.1 Nitriliruptoria bacterium
CCGAGCCGGCGCTGCACGCGGGCCCCCGCCACCTCGTCGACCTCGCCTGGGTCGATGACACCGCGCTCGTCTGCCGGCGCGGCCATCCCGACGCCGACCCGGTGCTGGTCACCGCGAACCTCGCCGCAGCGCCGCGCACCCTGGCGGTGCGCTGGCGCGCCGACCTGCCGGCGCTGCCCGGACGCCGCACCCCCTCGGCGTGGAGCCCGGCCCTTGCCACCGACGACAGGGCCTACGGCGGCGCGGGGGAGGCCGCGACGTGGGACGGTGACCTGCTGACGCTGCCCGCGCGCAGCGCGGTGCTGTGGCGCCCGACGCGCGCCTGAGGTGGCGCCGCGCCGTCAGCGGCGCGGGGCCAGCAGCCCCACCGGCAGCGCAGCCAGGGCCTGTGCCAGCGGCAGACGGTCCGCCGCGACCGTCAGCGTCTCGTCGGTGAGGCAGTCGACGAGCGTGGCGCCAGCCAGCGCCGCTGGCAGCGTCACGGCAGTGTCGCCCCAGTCGCTGCCCGTGGGGGGTCGCAGCGCCGGCACGCCCAACCGGGTGGCTGCCGCACCCTCGACGGCGGCCCGCATGGGCGCGCCGGGCAGTCGGGGCGCGAGGGTGACCAGCGTCTGCCCGTCGGGGGCGCGGCGTGCGAACGCCACGACGTGCTGCGCCCAGCGCCCGCTGACCGTCAGCGGCTCATAGGCCCCGTGGGGGCCGACGCAGCCCGGATGGTCGCGCCGCGCCCGCAGCGCCTGTGCCAGCACGCGGCGCTTCAGGCGCCCGTCGGCCCGGGCGTCGAGCAGCTCCGTCGGGCTGGCGCCATCGGCTGCCGCGCGCTGCGCAGCGGCCGCTGCCAGGTCGACCGGGCGCCGGTTGTCGGGGTCGACGAGGTTGTCCTCCCAGCCCTCGGTGCCTTGATAGGTGTCGGGCACGCCTGGGCTGGTGGCCCGCAGCAGCGTCTGGGCGAGGGAGGCGGTCATGGCGATCTCACCGGCGGTGGCAGCGAGCGCGTCGAGGTCGGCGCGGACCTCGACGTCGTCCAGCAGCGCGGCGGCGAAGCCAGCCAGCGCGTCCTCGTAGGCCTCGTCGGGATCGGTCCAGGTGGTGCGCTGCCCTGCCTCCCGGGCGCCCTTGACGAGCGCCTCGCCGAGGCGCCGGGCCAGCGTCGGTACCGCGTCGCGCGCCGGTGCCGGCGCCCAGAGCCCCACCAGCGTCTGGTAGGCGAGGTGCTGGTCGGCGGGGCCGGGTGCCGGACCGCGAGGGGTGGCGGTGCGCAGCGGCGCGTGCTGGGCGCGCCAGCGGCGCACCAGGCCCGACCAGGCATCGGGGAGCTCGGTGAGCGCCGCGATCCGCAGGCGCACGTCCTCACCGCGCTTGGTGTCGTGGGTGGCGGTGGCGAGCATGCCCGTCGGATGGCGGCGGGCGCGCTCGGCGTTGGCGTGGTGGAAGGCACCGACGTCGGCGCCGAACCGCTCGGGGTCGACCCCGACCTCGTTGAGGGCCACCAGGCGGTGCTGGCGGTACAGGTCGGTGTCCTCCACGCCCTTGGCGGTGGCAGCACCGGCGAGCTGCTGGCCGCGCACGCAGACCTCGGCGCCACCGGGGTCGTCGCGCTCGCCGCGCAGGCTGGCGGCCAGCAGCGCCCACAGCGCCTCCGGCACGTGGGGCACGTGGTCGCGGGCTGCCGCGACGGCGTGGTCGACCTGCGCGGCCGCCTCGGCGTCGCAGCCCTGCCCGGGCACCGCGTAGGCGCGGTAGACCGGCAGCCAGGCCACCACCTCGCTGATCGCCGCCCGGCACTGGTCCCAGGTGACGTCGGCGGCGGCGAGGTCGCCGGCCGCCACGCGCCACAGCGCGCGGGCGACGCGATCGCGGTCGGCGGCGAGGTCGGCGGCGACGACCTCGCGCTTGGCCGCGCGACGCGCCGCACCGGGATCCTCGGGCCAGGCGGCGACCTCCCGCGCCAGCGCGGTGAAGGGCTCCCGCGCCGCCGGATCGACGAACAGGCACAGCACGTCGGCGAGGAAGTCGTATCCGGTGGACCCGTCCAGTGGCCACGCGGGCAGCCGCTCGCCGTGCTCGAGGATCTTCTCGGCCACCAGCCAGGCGTCCGGGGCGCGGGCGCGCAGGCGGGCGGCGAAGCCGGCGGGGTCGGCGAGCCCGTCGATGTGATCGATGCGCAGGCCGTCGGCCACTCCCTCGTCGAGCAGGCGCAGCACGGTGCCGAGGACCTCGTCGAAGACCTCGGGCTGCTCGACCCGCACCGCCGCGAGCTCGTCGATGGCGAAGAAGCGGCGGTAGTTGACCACCGCATCGCCGACGCGCCAGTGGCACGCGCGGTGGTGCTGCGCGGCCAGCAGCGCCGCCCAGCCCTCCGCGCGCGGCGAGTCGCTCGCCAGCGGCAGGCGGTGCGCCCCGTGGGCCACCAGCTCGTCGCCCTCGACGGTCAGCGCGCCCTCGGCGAGCAGCTCACCGCGCGGCGCGCCGAGCACCGGCAGGATCACCTGTCCGGCAGCACCGGGCAGGCCGGGTGCCTCCCAGTCGACGTCGAAGAGCGCCGCGGCCGGACCGTGCTGGCCGGTGGCGAGCAGCTGGCGCCACCGGGGGTTGTCGGCGCTGGCGGCCTGGTGGTTGGGCACGATGTCCAGCACCAGCCCGAGGCCGTGGTCGCGACAGGTCGCGGCGAGGGCGCGCAGGCCCTCCTCGCCGCCCAGCGCCGGATCCACCCGCGTGGGGTCGGCGACGTCATAGCCGTGGGCGCTGCCGGCCGTCGCGGTCAGCACCGGCGACAGGTAGAGGTGCGACACGCCGAGCTCGGCGAGCTCGCCCGCCACCGCGGCGACGGCCGCGAAGTCGAGCGGCGGGTCGCCGCCGCGGAGCTGGATGCGGTAGGTGGCGCGCGGGATGCGCGCGCCCTGGGCGCCCGGCGCGCTCATGCGCTCACACCCCTCGGCTGCGGTGCCCCGAGTCGTCCAGGCGGCGCAGCAGCACCGTGCAGTAGGGCACCAGCTCGATCGTCGACCCGGCGCGCAGCCGCCCGCGCCCGGCGCTGCGCCCCTCGGCGGCGGTGTCGAAGACGAGCTGCCACCGCCGGCCGTACAGCTCCGAGGGCAGGGTGAACGCCACGCGCTGACCGCTTGCCGAGATCAGCCACAGGAACGTGTCGTCGACGATGGGGCGTCCCCGGCGATCCAGCGACGGGATCGCGAGGCCGTTGAGGAACAGCATGATCGACCGTGCCTCGGGCTCGAGCCACTGGTCGGTGGCCATGACCGAGCCGCTGGGATCGAACCACTCGAGGTCGGCGATGCCGGCCTCGTCCACCCCGGTGAAGAAGTGCCGTCGCCGGAACACCGGGTGAGCGCGGCGCAGCTCCACCAGGTCGGCGGTGAAATCGCGCAGCGCGCGGCGCTCGGACCACGAGGGCGTGCAGTCCATCGGCGCGCTCGGCCCGTCGCTGGCGCTGCGCTCCTCGTGGCGGCGCAGCCAGCTCCAGTCGTACCAGGACAGCGGGTTGTCCTGACAATAGGGGTTGTTGTTGCCGCGCTGGCTGCGGCCGGCCTCGTCGCCGCCGAGCAGCATCGGCACGCCCTGGCTGAGCATCAGGGTCACGAGGTGGTTGCGCTGCTGACGGGCCCGGAGACGGCTGATCTCGGGATCGTCGGTCGGGCCCTCCACGCCGTGGTTCCACGAGCGGTTGTGGTCCTCACCGCTCTCACCGCCGTCGAGGTTCGCCTCGTTGTGCTTGGTGTTGAACGACACCAGGTCGCGCAGCGTGAACCCGTCGTGGGCGGTCACGAAGTTGATGGAGGCGTAGGGGCGGCGCCCGTTGTGAGCGTAGAGGTCCTCCGAGCCCGACAGGCGCGAGGCGACCTCGGGCAGGCTGCCGGCGCGGCCGTGCCAGAAGTCGCGCATCGAGTCGCGGTACTTGCCGTTCCACTCGCTCCACAGCACGGGGAAGTTGCCGACCTGGTAGCCGCCCTCACCCACGTCCCAGGGCTCGGCGATCAGCTTGGTCTGGCTGATCACAGGGTCCTGCTGGACGATGTCGAAGAAGGCGCTGAGGCGATCGACGTCGTGGAACTCGCGCGCGAGCGTCGCTGCAAGGTCGAAGCGGAAGCCGTCGACGTGCATCTCGGTCACCCAGTACCGCAGGCTGTCCATGATCAGCTGCAGCACGTGGGGATGGCGGACGTTGAGCGAGTTGCCCGTCCCGGTGTAGTCCATGTAGTACCGGGGGTCCTGGTCAAGCGTGCGGTAGTACGCGAGGTTGTCCACGCCCCGGAAGCACAGGGTCGGTCCCAGGTGGTTGCCCTCGCCGGTGTGGTTGTAGACCACGTCGAGGATCACCTCGAGGCCGGCGCGGTGCAGCGCCTGCACCATGGACTTGAACTCGTAGACCTGCTCGCCGCGCGCGCCGAAGGCCGCGTACTCGGCGTGCGGGGACAGGAACCCGATCGAGTTGTAGCCCCAGTAGTTGCGCAGCCCCTTCTGGACCAGGAAGTGATCGTGGACGAAGTGGTGGACCGGTTGGAGCTCCACGGCCGTGACCCCGAGGTCGACCAAGTGGTCGATGACCGGGGGGCTGCTGAGCCCCGCGAAGGTGCCCCGCAGCTCGGGCTCGACCCGCGGGTGCTGCATGGTCAGCCCCCGCACGTGGGTCTCGTAGATGATGGTCTCGTTCCACGAGGTGCGGGGGAAGCGGTCGTCGTCCCAGTCGAAGAAGGGGTTGGCCACGACCGACTTGGGCACGTAGGGGGCGCTGTCACGCGGGTCGGGCTCGAGGTCCGAGCCCCCGAGGGGGTACCCGAAGACCGCGTCGTCCCAGGTGACCTCCCCCTCGATGGCCTTGGCGTAGGGGTCGATCAGGAGCTTGGCGGGGTTGTGGCGGTGACCACGGGCGGGAGCGTAGGGCCCGTGGACGCGGAAGCCGTAGCGCTGGCCCGGGGCCACACCGGGGACGTAGACGTGCCAGATGAGCGCGGTGTGCTCGTCGATCGGGATGCGCTGCTCGTCGCCGGCATCGTCGAACAGGCACAGCTCCACCGCATCCGCGTGCTCGGCGAACAGCGCGAAGTTCGTCCCGCTACCGTCCCACGTAGCGCCCAGCGGGTACGGCGCGCCTGGCCAGGTCCTCACCATGTCTCGGCTCCCTGCAGCAGCGGCGTCAGGACTCTAATCGCTCGCGCCGGGCGCCACAGGGGCACGGAAGCGCCCGCGTGCGCGCGCCCGCAGCCGTTCGCGGTGAGACGCGGTGGCTGGGTGAGACGCGGTGGCTGGGTGAGACGCGGTGGCTGAGCAGACCGCAGGGCAGCGCTGGGCCTGGCTGTCGGTGCTGCGCCGCCCGCCGGTGCTGGCCATGGCGCTGGCGTCGCTGGCCACCGGCTTCGCGCAGTTCGCCGCGATCGCGGCGCTCGGCGACGTCGCAGCGGCGTTCGGCGCCGAGGACCGCGCCGATGGCACGCTCGCCGGGGCTGCCGGCCTGTCGTTCACCACGCTGGGCGCCGGCCTGGCCGTGGTGCGCCTGGCCTCGCTGGTCGGGCTGCCGCTGGCCAGCGCAGCGGACCGGCTCGGGCGGCGCCGCACGCTGCTGGCCTTCCTGACCGCGGGGCTCGCGCTGACCGCTGCGGCCGCGACCAGCCAGGGGTTCTGGTGGTTCGTCGCCGCCTTCGCGCTGGCGCGTCCGGGGTTGAGCGCGGTCAACGCGATCGCCGGCGTCGTGGCCGCCGAGGAGTCGAGCACCGGCCAGCGCTCGGCCGCCATGGCGCTGGTCACCGTCGGCTACGGGGTCGGCAGCGGCACGGTGACCCTGCTGCGCGCTGGGCTCGGTGACCTGCTCGGCTTCCGAGGCCTGTTCGTGCTGGCGCTCGTGCCGCTGCTCGTGCTGCTGCCGCTGCTCGCGCGCGTGATGCGCGAGCCCCCGCGGTTCCTGGACTCCCTGTCGCCGGGGACCGCCACGCCACCGCCCACCACGCCACCGCCCACCACGGCACCGCCCGCCACGGTCGCTGCGGCCAGCTTCGCCGGCCGTCAGCTGCGCGCGCCGTGGCGCGCGGGCCTGCGTCGACGCACCGCCGTCCTGGCCACAACCACCCTGACGATCGCGCTGGCGTCGAGCCCGGCGACCGGGCTGCTGTTCGTCTATGGCGAGGGCGTGCTGGGGGTGGAGCCGGTCGTGGTGGCGGTGGCCGTGGCCGGCGCCGCACCGCTCGGGGCGATCGGGCTGCTGCTGGGACGCTGGGCAGCCGACCGCTTCGGTCGCCGGATCGCCGCAGCCACCGCGCAGGTGCTGATCGCCGCGGCGGTCGTGACGACCTACGCGGGGACGGTGCCCGCGCTGATCGGCGGGTACCTCGTCGTGCTGCTCGCGCAGTCGGCCTACGCGCCCCCGACAGGCGCGCTGGCCGCCGAGCTGTTCCCGACTCGGGTGCGCGCCACCGCAGCCGGCTGGCTGACCGCGGCCGGGGTGCTCGGCGCCGTGGGAGGGCTCGTGCTGTTCGGGGTCGCCGCCGACGCTGCCGGGCACGCCGGCGCAGGCGCTCTGGCGGTGGCGGTGCCCGCGATCCTCGCTGCGGGCGCCTTCGCCCTGGTGCCCGAGACGCGCGGCGGCGAGCTGTCCGACCGTGACCGCGAGGGCGCGGCCGATGAGGTATGAGGGACGCGCGGTGGGCCACCCAGCGACCCCGGGTGATAGATCGTCCCACATCGGGGAAACCTGACCGCGACTGGGCGCCACCGCGTCCGCGCGGTGCACCCCACCCAAGCCTTCAGGAGGAGCCATGACCCCCACGACCTCGAGCGGGCTCGACACGCGCGCGCTCGCGCTCTCGGCGCTCGTCGCCGCCCTCGTGGCCGCAGCAGTCAACACCGCACTGCGGCTGGTCGCCCTGGCCACCACCGAGGTGGGGCCCGAGTTCGACCCGCTGGTCGACCCCGCGCCGGTCGTCATCTTCACGGTCGTCGGGGTGGCGATCGGCGCGGTGCTGCGGCGCGTGCTGGCGGGACGCAGCGCCACACCCGAGCGCA
This sequence comes from Nitriliruptoria bacterium, assembly GCA_003553565.1. Lineage (GTDB taxonomy): Bacteria > Actinomycetota > Nitriliruptoria > Euzebyales > Egibacteraceae > PUKE01. Next base: position 7,012 of record PWER01000109.1, read on the forward strand.
CCTTCATCCGCCTGACCGTGGTCCTGACCGTCCTCTCACTGGCCCCCAACGTCGTCTTCGGCGTGGCCCCAGAGGCCGCGCCCACCCCCGGCGGCGGTGTCGGTCCCCAGGCCTGGCTGGGCCTCATGCACCTGGTGGCCGCAGCGATCGCCATCCCGCTGCTGGCGCGTGCCCCGATCGGGCGGCGCGCGTGAGGTGGCAGGCGCTCGGGCGCGACCCCGAGCCGCGTACCCTGTCCCAAGCCCCGACGAGCAAGGAGCACCATCATGGGTGAGACCGCAACCGCCACGCTGGGCGCCGGGTGCTTCTGGGGCGTGGAGGTCACCTTCCGCAACCTGCCCGGCGTGCTCGATGCGCGCGTGGGCTACATGGGCGGTGATGTGGACCACCCGACCTACGAGCAGGTCTGCAGCGGCCGCACCGGCCACGTCGAGGTGGTCCAGGTGACCTACGACCCCGACGAGCTCGCCTACGCCGACCTCCTCGAGACCTTCTTCGACGCCCACGACCCCACCCAGGTGAACCGGCAGGGCCCCGACGTGGGCACCCAGTACCGGTCGGTGATCTTCGTGCACGACGAGGACCAGAAGGAGGCCGCGATCGCTGCGAAGAGCGCCCGCGAGGCCTCGGGACGCCACCGCGCGCCCATCGCCACCGCGATCGAGCCCGCCGGCACGTTCTGGCCCGCCGAGGAGTACCACCAGCAGTACCTGGTCAAGCGGGGCCTGGCGACCTGCCGGATCTGACCGCCGGCCGGGCGCAGCGATGAAGCGCCCCGCGACACCAGGGCGCACAGGGCGGACGGGGCGGCCGTCGGCACACCGGCGCTATCTCGACGCCTACACCGAGCGCAGCCGCGCCGCCGACCTCGAGGAGCGCGTGACGCGGGCCTGGCCCCCACGCTCGGTGCTGGAGCTCGACGGCTGGCGGCTGCGGCTGGGCGGCGGGCTGCCACTGCCCGCGAGCAGTGCCTGGCCGCGCGCCGACGGCGGGCGCGTGCCGCTGGACGTGCGCCTCGCGGGCACCGCCCGCTTCTACCGTGACGCCGGGGTGCCCCCTTGCATCCAGATCGGTCCGGCCGCGCAACCCGCCGGACTCGACGCCGCCCTCGCGGAGCGGGGGTGGCGTCGCGAGCACGTCCACGAGCTGCGCACCGGCGCGCTGGCGGGGCTCACCGCGCCCCGGCCGCCCGCACCGCTCGGAGGCGGCGAGGACGGCAGTGCGGCGGCGCAGGCCACCGCGGTGCGGGCCGCGGCGGCGCAGGTGCACGCCGAGACGACCGACTCGGGCGGGGTCGCCGAGCGCTGGCTCGCGGCCTGGGCGCAGCGCACCGGACGCGACGCCGCCGCCCGCGCCACCGCGGCCACCGTCCTGCAGCGCGTCCCCGCGGCGAGCTGCTGGGCGCTCGCCGGACCGGAGCAGGCCCCCACCGGGGTGGCGCGCGGAGTGCTCGACGGGGGCTGGCTCGGCATCGCCGACCTCGATGCCGACGACGCGCTGACCGCCGCCGCCCTGCTCGCACGGCTGCTCGCCTGGGCCGAGCCAGGTCACGCCGAGCAGGTCTGGTGGCTCGTCCCGCAGCAGGCGTCGGGCGTGCGCGACCTGGCCAGGCGCGTCGGCCTGCGGCGCACCTTCACCCTCCACCACCGCGTCCTGGCACCCGGCACCACCGGTGCCGCATCGGCAGGCGGCGCCTGAAGGCCACTGCGCGAGACAGCACCGCGCCGCGACCACCCCGTGCCGGCACGCTCCGCCAGCGCAGCCGGCTGCAAGCACCAGCCCGCACTGCAAGACACCACATGCACTGTCACATTGACAGCCATAACTGACAGTGTCATGCTGTGGGCATGAGCGACACCACCAGCCACCCCGCCGCTGCGCCCGCTCCCCACGACGAGTCGCACGCCACGCAGGCCGAGGCACCGCCCCGCGCGCTCGACGCCGACCCGGCCCACGACCCTGGGGATGAGCCAGCCCACGATCCGGCCGGCGAGCCGCAGCACGCGGGCTACTCGCTGACCGCGCTGGCCGAGCAGGCCGGCGTGCCGGCACGCACCATCCGCCACTACCAGTCCGAGAAGCTGCTGCCGCCACCGGAGCGCGACGGCCGCACCGCCCGCTACGACGACCGTCACCTCGAGCGCCTCCAGCTCATCGGGCGCCTGCAGGAGCGCGGCTTGAGCCTGAAGGCGATCCGCGACGTCCTCCGGCGGGTCGAGAAGGGCAAGCTCGACATCGACGACTGGCTGGGCATCGGCGATCAGCTGCGGCGCCCCTGGTCGGAGGACACCCCCGAGCTGCTCGACGAGGACCAGCTCGCCGAGCGCCTGGCCGGCCATCACCCCGGCCTCACCAGCGAGCTCGCCGCCCACGGCCTCATCCAGCCCAATGACACCCTGCCTCCCACCTACCTCGTGCCCAGCCCGGGGCTGCTGGACGTGGCGCTGCGCCTCGAGGCTGCTGGCATCGACGTGGCCACATCGGCGCAGGTGCTCGCGCGCGTGGAGAAGCACCTGCGGCGCGCCGCCGAGGACCTGGTCGAGCACGTGGTGGACCGCGCTGGCCAGGGCTTCGGTCAGGATCCTGACGAGGTGACCACAGCGCTGGCGGCACTGCCCCAGCCGAGCCTCGACGCGGTCCACCTGGTGTTCGGGCGCGAGATGGAGCGCGCCCTGCGCGACCGCTCCGAGGCGCTCGGCACCGCGCTGGGCAAGCGCCGCGCCAAGCGGGACGACGCGTGAGCCCCCCAGTCCGCACCACCCGCACCCAGACCCCGACGACCACACCGCCAGAGGCCGCGCCGTCCGCAGAGGCCACACCGACCCCGGCTCCGGCGCCGTCCCCACCGTCGGCGTCCCAGCGACCGCTGCTGCGCGGCAAGCTGCACGAGGTCGCCTGCTGGATGAGCCTCGTGGTCGGACCGCTGCTGGTGGCCGCAGCACCCCCCGGAGCGCCGCGCTGGGCAGTGGCGATCTACGCCCTGACCCTGACGGGGCTGCTCGGCGTCTCGGCGGTCTATCACCGGATCACCTGGTCACCGGCGCGCCGGGCGCTGCTCCGGCGGCTCGATCACGCCATGATCTTCCTGCTCATCGCCGGCACCTACACCCCGATCGCGCTGACGCTGGGCACCGGCGCGCAGGTGGCGCTGCTCGCGGCGGTGTGGGCCGGTGCGCTGGCCGGCGTCGGCTTCCAGCTGGCGTGGCCCACCGCGCCGCGCTGGCTGCAGGCGGTCGTCTACGTGGCGCTGGGCTGGACCGCCGTGGCGGTGCTGCCGGAGCTGTGGCGCACCCTGGGCGGCTCGGGAGTGGCCCTGATCGTGGCTGGCGGCGCGCTCTACAGCGTCGGCGCTGCGGTGTACGCCGCCCGGCGACCCGACCCCTGGCCGCGTGTGTTCGGCTACCACGAGGTGTTCCACGCGCTGGTGCTCGCCGCGGCGGCCTGCCACCTGGCGGCGGTGCGCTGGATGGTCGTGCCGGCCCTGTGAGCCCGCGCCGGCAGCGCGCCGGCAGCCTGCGCCGGCAGCGCGCTGCGTCACCAGCCGGCGGGCAGCGCCTCGCCCTCGGCGTACCCGGCCATGGACTGCAGGCCGAGCACCGCGCGCTCGTGGAACGCGTCGAGGTCGTGGGCACCGGCGTAGGTGCAGGCCGAGCGCAGCCCGGCCACGATGTGGTCGACGAGGTCCTCCACGCCCGGGCGCTCGGGATCCAGCGGCATGCGGCCCGACGAGATGCCCTCCTCGAACAAGGCCTTGCGGGCGCGGTCGAAGGCGTCCTCGTCGGCGGTGCGCTCGCCCACCGCACGTGCCGAGGCCATCCCGTAGCTGATCTTGTAGGGGTGCCCGTGAGCGTCCTCGTAGAGGTCGCCGGGGGACTCGTGGGTGCCGGCGAACCACGAGCCGATCATCACCTGGCTCGCGCCGGCAGCCAGCGCCAGGGCGACATCACGCGGATGCCGGATGCCGCCGTCGGCCCAGACGTGGGCGCCGCGATGGCGGGCCTCCTCGGCGCAGGCGATGACCGCCGACAGCTGCGGGCGCCCCGCCCCGGTGACCATGCGCGTGGTGCACATCGCTCCCGGTCCCACGCCGACCTTCACGACGTCCGCACCGGCATCGACCAGGTCGCGCACGCCCGCGGCGGTCACGACGTTGCCGGCCACCAGCGGCTTGGGCGGGTCCAGGGCCGCGACCTCGGCCACGGCCTCGAGCATGCGGTCCTGGTTGCCGTGCGCGGTGTCCACCACGAGGGTGTCCACGCCGGCGTCGAGCAGCGCCTTCGCGCGCTGCTGCGGCTCGCCGCTGATGCCCACCGCGGCGGCGACCCGCAGCCGACCGTGATCGTCCACCGCCGGCGCGTACAGGGCGGCCCGCAGCGCGCCGGTGCGGGTGAGCAGCCCGACCAGCGCCCCGCGCTCGTCGACCACCGGCGCGAGCCGGCGCCGCGCCCGGTGCAGCTGCTCGAAGGCGTCGCGCGGCGCGACATCCGCCCGCAGGGTCACCACCTCCGCCGACATCACGTGCCGCACCTGCGTGAAGCGGTCCACGCCCTGGCAGTCAGCGGAGGTGAGGATGCCCACCGGCTGGCGCTGGTCGACCACCACCACCGCGTCGTGCGCGCGCTTGGGCAGCAGGCTCAGCGCCTCGGCGATGGTCGCGGTGGGCGTCAGCGTGATGGGGGTCTCGTAGACCAGGTGACGCGCCTTGATGTCCGCCACGGTCGCGGCCACGACGTCCTCGGGGATGTCCTGCGGGATGACGGCCAGCCCGCCGCGCCGCGCCATCGTCTCGGCCATGCGGCGCCCCGAGACCGCGGTCATGTTCGCCGCGACCAGCGGGATCGTGGCGCCGGCGGCGTCACGGCTGCGCAGATCCACATCGAAGCGGCTGGACACCGCGCTGCGCCGGGGGACGAGGAAGGCCTCGTCGTAGGTCAGGTCGTGGTTCGGCTGATGACCGTCGAGGAACCGCACCGCGGATGCTCCTGCTCGGCGAGGGGCGAACGCCGGCCATCGTGCCAGGCCGGCGCGTCGCCGTCGCCCCGGGGCATTGCCCTAGGCTTGCCCCTGCGATGGTCGACGAGCATGGGACCGGTGCCGGACAGGAGCCAGGCGTGATCCCCGAACCCCACGAGGTCGTCCTGCGGGACGGGACCCGCGCGTGGCTGCGCCCGATCTCCCCTGACGACAAGGACCGCCTCCAGCGGGGCCTGCGCGAGCTCTCCCCCGAGGGGCGGTACGCGCGCTTCCACACCGCGATGGAGCGGCTGTCCGACGGCGAGCTGGCCTACCTGACCGAGGTCGACCACGCCGATCACGCCGCCTGGGTGGCGCTCGACCAGGACGCACCCGACGAGCCGGGCATGGGGGTGGGCCGCTACGTGCGCCTGACCGGCGAGCCCCACGTCGCCGAGGCAGCCATCACCGTGGTCGACCGCTATCAGGGGCTGGGCCTCGGGCGCCTCCTGCTCGAGCTGCTCGCCCGCCACGCCCGCGCCCACGGGATCACCACGTTCCGCAACTACGTGCTGGCCTCCAACCGCGGCATGATCGCCCTGCTGCAGCGCTACGGCGCCCAACGCGTCGACGACGATGACGAGGACGGCGTCTACTGGCTCGACATGCGCCTGCCCGGCGCCGATGCCGACCTCGAGGGCACCTCGGTCGAGCAGCTGCTGCGCCAGGTGGCCAGCGGCTCGGTGCGCACCCGTGGTCTCAAGAGCGTGCCCTGGCGCGACCGGCGCGACGAGGCCGAGCCGCCGGCCGACCAGCGCGACTGGCCCGAGGAGGACGGCACCGCCGACGCGGCCTCGGACCGCTGATGCCCTGGCAGCCCCGGCCACTGGGCCGAACCCGGCCGCGCCCGGCACCGGAGGTCGCCGCGACGCCGGGGACCATCGCCGAGCACCGCGCCAGCGGCGTGTCCGGGGAGGTGGTGCGCCTCGAGGCCGGCGCGGTGGTGCTGCGCGACTGGCGCGGTCGCGAGCGAGCGTTCCCGCTGCGGCCGGGCGCCTTCCTGGTCGAGGGGCAGCCGGTGACGCTGGTGGCGCCCGCCCGCGCCGGCGCCCCCACGGATCGCGCTGCGGCGCGCGGCACGTGGACGCCCTCGGGTGCGCGCGCGGCCCCGAACCAGGCAGCCAAGGTGGCACGCCCCCACCGGATCTTCGTGGAGGGCACCCATGACGCCGAGCTGCTGGAGAAGGTCTGGGGCGCGGAGCTGCGCGAGGCCGCGATCGTGGTGGAGCCGCTGGGCGGAGCCGACGACCTCGACGCTGCTGTGGCGGCCTTCGGCCCCGCGCCCGACCGCCGTCTGGGGGTGCTGCTGGACCACCTGGTGCCCGGCACCAAGGAGCAGCGCCTCGCCGAGCGCGTGCGCCAGCCCCACGTGCTGGTGACCGGCCACCCCTTCGTGGACGTGTGGCAGGGCGTGCGCCCCGCGGTGGCAGGGCTGCGGACGTGGCCGGAGGTGCCACGCGGCCAGGACTGGAAGACCGGCATCTGCGCCGCACTCGGCGAGCCCGAGCCGGCGCGGCTGTGGCGCCGGCTGTTGGGCTCGGTGCGCTCCTACGCCGACCTGGAGCGCGACCTGGTCGGCGCGGTGGAGCGGCTGCTCGACTTCCTCGTGGCTGCCGACGAGGAGTAGGGCCTACTCGCGCTGCAGCAGCGCCAGCAGGCGCAGCAGCTCGATGTAGAGCCAGATCAGCGTGGTGGTGAGCGCGAACGCCCCGTACCACTCCATCTGCTTGCCGGCGGTGCCCGACAGCTGCTCGATGAGATCGAAGTCGAGGATCAGCATCAGCGAGGCCACCGCGATGAACGCCACGCTCAGCAGGATCGGCAGCATCCCGCCGCCCCAGATGAGGGTCATCGGCGAGCCGAACCAGGACATCACGATGTTGACGAGGTAGAACCCGGCGATGGCGATGGTGGCGGTCACCACCACCTTGCGCAGGCGCGGCGTGGCGCGGATCATCCCGGTGCGGTAGGCCAGCAGCATGCTGCCGCTCACCGCGAACGTCGCCAGCGCGGCCTGGGTGGGCAGCATCGTGAGCTCGGCGCCCACCATCGTCTGCAGCGCGAGCGTGAGCACGCCGATGAACCCACCGGCGATGACCGCGTAGATCGGGCCAGTGAACCGGGCCAGGTGGGGCTTGAAGCCGGTGAGCACGCCCACGGCGATCAGCGGGAAGAACGCGAAGCCGGCGAAGGGCACGCCGACCGGCTCGCCACCGGCCCACACCCAGACCGCCACCGTGGTCGCCGCGGTCAGCGCGAGCAGCAGCACCGTCTTGTAGACCGTCCCCTCGACGGTCATGCGGTCGCGCGCGAGCTCGCCGGCGAGCTCCTGGAAGCGAGCGTCGACCTCCTGTCCGTCCAGGTCCGGGCCCTGGGTGCGCGCGCCCCTGGTGGCGCGCTTCAGCGCGGGGTTGCGGCTCTCGAGCATCGCACCTCGTCCTCGTCGTCGGATGTGGCCCGCAGGCGACATGACCTGCCTCGCTCCCCAGTATCGCATCCTCGCCGCGGCGGGCCACGCTGCGCGGGGTGATCCTTGCCCGGTGGCGCTTGCGCCTGCCGCGGCAGCGCGCACCTCTAGGCTCGAGCCCACACGGGAGCGCGGAGCAGCGAGGAGCGAGGCGTCGATGGCGTGGAGCCGGTTCGTGGCGATCGGCGACAGCACCGTGGAGGGCCTGGAGGACCCTGACGGTCACGGCGGCTACCGCGGATGGGCTGATCGCCTCGCCGAGCACCTGGCGGCCGCCCAGGGCTCGGTGTCCTACGCCAACCTCGCGGTGCGGGGGCGCAAGGCCCACCAGGTGCGCACCGAGCAGCTGCCCGCCGCGCTGGCGCTCGAGCCCGACCTGGTCGCTGCCGTGGCCGGCGTCAACGACCTGCTGCGACCCCGTCTCGAGCTCCAGCCGCTGCTGGACCACCTGGAGGCGATCGCGCTCGCGCTGCGCGCTGCCGGCGCCACCGTGGTCACCTTCACCCAGCCGGGCCCCGTTGCCGGCGCGCCGCTGCTGCGCGGGCTGCGCCGCCGCCTGGACGCCTACAACGCGGGGCTGCGCACGGTCGCCGCACGCGCCGACGTGCGCCTGCTGGACCTCGCCGCCTCGCCGGTGGGATCCGATGCCCGCCTGTGGCACGTGGACCGGCTGCACGCCAACAGCTTGGGGCACGCCCGCGTCGCCGCGGGCCTCGCCGCGCTGCTCGCGCTGCCCGGCTGGGACGGGCGGTGGGCCGAGCCGCTGCCACCGCAGCCACGCCCCTCGGCCGTCCAGCGCACAGCGACCGAGGCGCGCTGGGTCGCGGACTTCGTCGTGCCCTTCGCGACGCGACGCCTGCGCGGGCGCTCCTCCGGCGACGGCCGCGGCCCCAAGCTGCCGACGCCGGTGCGCTGCACCGCATCGGCCTGACGCGGCCGGGCCGAGCGCCCGGCGCGCTGCCGCGGCCCGACGCGATCTGGCAGGCTCTGGCGCATGGAGCTCCACCCCGCGCTCGCGCCTGTGTCCGCCCTCGTCGGCACCTGGCGTGGCTCCGGCCACGGCGAGTACCCGACGATCGATCCGTTCGACTACGGCGAGGAGGTCACGTTCTCCCATGTCGGCAAGCCGTTCCTGAGCTACGCCCAGCGCACCTGGGATCCGCAGGACGGCACCCCGATGCACAGCGAGCTCGGCTACCTGCGCGCGGTCGGCGACGACCGGTTCGAGCTCGTGCTCGCCCAGCCCTCGGGGGTCACCGAGTCCCTGGTCGGCCACGCTCGGGACGGGGAGCTGCGCCTGGTGACCCAGGCGGTGATCACCACGCCGACGGCCAAGCGGGTCGATGCCGTCGAGCGCGACCTGACCGTCAGCGAGGACGCCGACGGCGCGACGCTGCGCTACGCGCTGCGGATGGCCGCCGTCGGCGAGCCGATGACCCACCACCTCGCAGCCGAGCTGCGCCGCACCGGCTGAAGCGGCGCGGACCGCGCCGTCCGAGCCGGTGAGCGTCCACGCCCGCCGGGTACCGTGCGCGGCATGGACCAGGTCGAGGCGACGGGACGCGCGGGCGCACGCACGGCGGTGCCGCTGGGAGTGGCGGTGGCGCTGTTCGGCGTCGCCTTCGGCGTGCTGGCCCTGGAGGCCGGGCTGACGCCGGCGGCGGCGGTGGCGATGAGCGCCACGACGTTCGCCGGCAGCGCCCAGCTCGCATCGGTGGCGGTCGTGGACGCCGGCGGCGGGCTGGCCGCTGCGATCAGCGCCGCGGCCCTGCTCAACAGTCGGTACCTGCCGATGGGGGTGTCGGTCGCGCCGGTCGCCTGGGGCGGCCCGGTCGCGCGCCTGCTCGGCGCACAGCTCATGATCGACGAGTCGTGGGCCCTGGCGCACACTCGGGACGGTCTGGCGTGGTCGCGCCTGCTCGGCGCGGGAGCGCTGCTCTACCTGGCGTGGGTGCTGGGCACGGCGATGGGCGTGCTCGCCGGGCAGGCCCTGGCGGATCCCGCGGCGCTCGGGCTCGACGCGGCGTTCCCGGCGCTGTTCCTCGGCCTGCTGTGGCCCTGGCTGCGGCACCGGCGCACCGCGGCGGTGGCGACGCTGGCCGGCGGGCTGGCGCTGGCGCTCACCCCGGTGCTGCCCACCGGCTTGCCGCTGCTCGCGGCCGGGGGCGTGGCGCTGCTCGGCCTGCTGGGGGCGCGACGATGACCGGCTGGCTGCTCGTGCTCGGCGTGGGCCTGGTCACCGTAGTGCTCAAGGGCGCGGGACCGCTGCTGCTGGGCGGCAGGCGGCTGCCGCGCGCGGCCGAGGCCGTGCTGGCCCTGCTCGCGCCGGCGCTGCTCGCCGCGCTCCTGATCACCCAGACCCTGACCAGCGACGGCGCGATCGTCCTCGATGCCCGCGCAGCGGGTGTGGCCGCCGCGGCCATCGCGCTCGTCCTGCGCGCCCCGCTGCTCGCCGCGGTGCTCGTGGCGGCGGCCGTGACGGCGCTGCTGCGCGCCCTGGGCGCGTGAGCCTGCCGCGAGCCGCGCTGCGCCGGCGCCGGGGCCGGGCCCGAGGCGGGCCGGGGCCGCAGACACCGACCCCCGACACGACGAAGGCCCCGCCGCGGCGGGGCCTTCATCATGACGTGGGATGTCAGACCGGCTGGACGTTGCTGGCTTGCGGGCCCTTCTGACCCTGGGTGACCTCGAAGGAGACCCGCTGGCCGTCCTCCAGGGTCTTGTAGCCCTGCATCTGGATTGCGGAGAAGTGGACGAACAGGTCCTCACCGCCACCCTCTTGAGCGATGAACCCATAGCCCTTGTCGGCGTTGAACCACTTCACGGTGCCTTCTGGCATGTTGCTTCCTCTCGCGATCGCGCGCCCAGCCGGTGGCTGCCTAGGTACGGCATGCCGAGACGACTCGACAGGGCGCGTGAGAAGGTCAGTGTACCGGATCGCCCCGCTGCTGGCACGGCTCGTTGCAGCGCGGCACCTGACCGCCCTCACGAGGCGCCGGGGCGACCCCCGTGCCGGCTAGGTCCGGGCGCCGCGCACCACGATCACCGGGCCCTGGGCGTGGTGGAGCACGTGCTGGCTCACCGACCCCAGCAGCAGCCCCGAGAAGCCGCCGAGGCCGCGCGAGCCCACCACGATGGTGTCTTGGGGCCCAGCCGTCTCCAGCAGGGCTCGGGCAGGCTGGCGCTCCGGCACGGTCACGTGGCGCACCTGCACCCCTTCGAGCAGCGCCGCGTTGTCGTCGGCGAGCTCGGCGAGCCGCCGCCCGGCGCTGCGCTGGGCCTCGCGGTCCATGGTCTCCTCGTCCGATCCCGCGGTGGCCAGCGGGCTCTGCCAGCTCGGCGGGACGTAGGAGTACACGAGGACGAGATCGGTCTCACGGCGACGCGCCTCACCCGCAGCCCAGCGCAGCGCCTCCAGCGAGGTGTCCGAGCCGTCGAGCCCCACGATGATGCTCACGCCGTCCTCCTTCGCGCGGCGTCGCACCGGGGGCGACGCGCCTGCCTGACGGCGGGCATCGTCCTCGATCGCGCAGGGCGCGACAAGGGGCGCCAGCGCCAGGGCTCGTCGGACGGTCGACGTGAGGGGCCGCTGGCACGCGCCGAGGCGCGCTCGCCCCCCGACAGACGAGGGCGCCGCCGGCCTCGCGGTCGGCGGCGCCCCAGCTGACCTGCCCCGTGCGGCCTAGCCCTTCTTGGTGGTCCAGAAGATGTCGGCGACCTCGTCGATCTCGTCGAGGAGCTTCTGGCCCTGCGCGGGATCGTTGGACTTCTTGGACTCGCCAGCGGTCTTGGTGACCTGCCAGAACTTGTCGTGCAGCTCGGGGAACTGCTCGAGGTGGTGCGGCTTGAAGTAGTCGGTCCACAGCACCCACAGGTGGTGCTTGACCAGCTCGGCACGCTCCTCCTTGATGGAGACGCACCGCTGCCGGTAGTCGTGGTCCTCGGCGTCCTGGTACTTCTTCTGGATCTCGAGGACCGACTGCGCCTCGATGCGTGCCTGGGCGGGGTCATACACCCCGCAGGGCAGGTCGCAGTGCGCGTGCGCCGTGTCGGGCTCGGTGACGCGGTCGATCAGTCGCAGGAGCGAGGCGGCAAGGGTCATCGATGCCCTCCTTGTATCGTGAGCAGCACATGGCTCGGGTCGAGCGCGAGCATTTCCCAGGGGCGGCCGTGGCAATCGGCCTGAGCCTCCTCCTGGCGCTGATGCGAGCGGTTCGCAGCGCCCGCGTGGCGGTGGTCGGCGACAGCATGCGCCCGGCGCTGCACCCCGGGGACCGGTTGCTCGCCCTGCCCGTCCCGCGCACCCAGGGGCGTCCCGGCGCGCTGGTGGTCACCGCCGATCCCCGCGGGGGGCGACGGCTGGTCAAGCGGGTGCACGCGCGCTGTGGGCGGTGGGCCGAGCTGCGCGGCGACAACCCGGCTGCCAGCACCGACAGCCGCGAGCTCGGCGCGGTGGCCCTGCCACCGCTGGTCTGGCGCGTCCGCTGGCGCTACGCACCGCCGACGCGCGCCGGTGCGCTGGCCCAGCGCGTGCCCACCGGCGGTCAGTACTCGTAGGGCGGGACGGGCTGGTCCACCTCGACCGCCTCGTCGACGCGCAGCACCGGCAGCTCCTGGGTGGGCTCACCGAGCGTGTGGTCCTCCAGCGGCTCCCAGGTGCCCTCGACGGTGACCCACTGGTCCTCCGGGCGCGGCGCATCGCCGATCACGCGCACGCCGATGGCGGTCGCGTCGGCGGCGCAGCAGGTCACGCGGAACCGGGTCAGGCGGTAGTCGCCCTCGCTCGTGTCATCGGGGACCACGAAGCCGGTCAGGCGCACCCGCTCGTCGGCCAGGGACGCGTCCGGATCGTAGAGCGCGCGCGCGGTGTACTCGCCGAGGTCGAGCGGCACCGCCCCGTCGCGCGGCTCGGGCAGCGGGCCGAGCTCGACGCCGTCGTCGCGCAGCGGGGCGGGCCCCTGCTGGTCTGCGGCGAAGGACCCGAGCGGCTGCGGGGCGACCAGCAGCAGGGCGACCACCGGGGCGATCAGCAGCCAGGCGGCGCCCATGCCGTGGGCGTGATGGTCGGGCTGCTCCTCGTCGGCGTGGTCGTGGCCGCCGTGGTCGTGGCCGGCGTGGTCGTGGCCGGCGTGCGCACCGCCAGCACCCGGGGCGCGACGCACCGCGCGCCACAGCTGGAGCCCACCCAGCACCAGGACGAGGGCACCGGCCAGGACCAGCACCGGCTGCATGAACGGGCGGATGTAGGACAGGCCGACCTCAGACACGCCCAGGCGCACCGCCATCGCCCCGAGCGCCAGCAGCAGCGCGGCTTGGGTGCGGGCGTCGCTCACCAGCGCCTCCTCGGATCGGGGTCCTCGCCCGGGGTCGTCGCCGTCACAGCAGCACCCATCCCAGCAGCAGCGCGGAGCCCAGCGCGGCGACCAGGGCCATCGGCGCGAAGCGCAGCGCGAAGCCTCGCCCGAACACCCCGACGTGCATGGCCACCAGCTTGACGTCGACCGCCGGTCCCACGACGAGGAACACCAGCTGGCTGGTGGAGGAGAACTGGGTGAAGCTGGAGGCCACGAACGCGTCGGCCTCGCTGCACAGCGCCAGCAGGATCGCCAGCGTGGCCATGGCAGCCACCGCCAGCGCCGGGTTGCTGGCCACCGCGTCCATGACCGAGCGGGGTACCACCGTCTGCAGGGTCGCCGCGGCCGCGGCCCCCAGCACCAGCCAACCGCCGGCGTGCAGCAGGTCGTGCCGGCTGGTGGCGATCAGCGAGCCGAGACGGCTGCCGCCGGGCACCAAGCGGGCGCGCACCCGCGTGAGCAGCTTGTCCGAGCCGAGCTTGGCCCACAGCGTCCCGGCCACCACCGAGGCGAGCAGGGACGCGGCGAAGCGCGCCGCCACCATCTCGGGCTGCCCGGGGAAGGCCACCGCGGTGGCCACCAGGACGATCGGGTTGATCGCGGGGGCGGCCAGCATGAACGCGAAGGCCGCCGCGGGCGGGGCACCGCGCCCGGTCAGGCGCCCGGCCACGGGCACCGAGCCGCACTCGCACCCGGGGAAGACCGCCCCCGCCAGGCCGGCCTTGGGCACCGACCAAGGCGAGCCGGCCGGCAGCATCCGCGCGATCCACGCGGGCGGCACGAGCGCAGCCACCGCGCCGGACACGAGCACGCCCAGCACCAGGAACGGCAGCGCCTGGAACGTGATCGACACGAAGATGGTCGACCACATCTGCAGCGCGTCCTGGTCGAGGACGTCGGCGAGCGCCGGACGCAGCACCACCGCCACGAGCAGCAGCACGACCAGCAGCTCGAGGGTCGGCACCCGTCGGCGCAGCGGCGTGGACGCCGCCGGCGGCGCCGCCGGCGGCGACGACGGAGGCTCGGTCGTGGAAGTCACAGCAGCGCCCGCAGGACGAGGGACCGGACCGCGCGCACTCTAGCGCAGCGCCGGCGGCGTGCGGTGGACGCGCACCGGAGGCTGTGGAGGTGCCAGCACTGCCTGCTCGGCGGCCTGCGGGCTCTGCGACCCCTCCGCCAGCCGGACCTGTGGTGCGCGGGCGGCGCCGCTGACGGCACCCGAGGGGTCAGCGGCGCCGTAGCGCTCGCACCACACCTCGGCCATGGTCAGCCGCTCCACGCGCGTGGGGTGGGTGCCGGACCAGAGGTGGCGCCAGGCCGGCGGGTCCGGGCGCCCGAGGTTGGCCAGCGCCATCTCGACCTTGACGCGCTCGTAGCCCCCGGGGTCCTCGGTGAGGTGGAGCGCTCCCCAGTCCGCAGCCGCCTCCATGCGGCGACTGAGCCCCGCCTCGACCGGGGTGCTGACCACCAGGGCGACCAGCACCAGGCCGGCGACCACGCCCGCAGCGCGCGGGTCGGCGGGGTGGCGCTGGGCACCGCGGCGGGTGCGCCAGACGAGGATCCCGGCCAAGGCGTAGATCCCCACCGCGATGGCCGCCGCTGCCGTGATCGCTCCTCGCGCGATGTCGCGGTGCTGGTGGTGGGCGACCTCGTGGGCCACCACCGCCGCGATCTCCTCCGGGGGGCGTGCGGCCACGAGCGTGTCGTAGAGCACGATCTGCCGGGTCGCGCCGAGCCCGGACACGAACGCGTTCTGCCGCGTGGTCCGCCGGCTGGCGTCGGCCACCAGGACCGCTTCGATCTCCTCGGCCCCGGCGGCGGCCACGACCGCGTCGACCGCGTCACGGGTGGGGCCGTCCTCGAGCGGGGCCGTGCGGTGTTCCAGCGGCTGGAGCACCAGCGGGTAGGCCAGCGCCAGCACCCCGACCGTGACCGCGCCCAGCAGCGCCAGCAGCGGCGGCCACCCGCGCGGGAAGCGACCGGCGAGCGCCCAGCCGACAGCGCCTGCCAGCCCCGCACCGAGCCAGGTGGGCGGGTGGGTGACCAGCCAGTCGCGCACCCAGCCGGCCAGCCCCTGGGTGCGCAGCCCCCAGGCGCCGTCGTGCACATACCCCGACCAGAAGGACAGCGGCAGCAGGAGCAGGTCCAGCGCCAGCGCCGCGCCTGCGAGCACCACGCCGGCCGCTGCCCACGGCGCCAGCCGCTCGGCGAGGCGGGCCACCAGCTCGCGTCCCGGACGGCTGAGCGCCACCGCGGCGGCCAGGCCGAGGCGCACCACCACGCCTGCGACCAGCACCAGATCGCGCGGCTCCTGGTAGTCCTCGACGGGCTCGAGGTGGCTCTCGGGGAACCAGGTCGTCGCGGGCAGCGGCTCGTCGATGGGCGGGGCGCTGGGCTGGGTGAGCACCGCCGCCACCCCGGCGACCACCAGGGCGAGCACGAGCAGGTGCCCGAGGCCGCGCACCGCGCGCCAGCGATCGGCTGCGGCCGGCCGCAGCGACGGTCGAGGCCCGGCCTGCGTCACGCCAGCGCCGCCAGGAACGCGCTTGACGAGACCACGTCGACGTGGCGGGCGCGACACGCCTCGGCCACCTCGCGGTCGCCGGTGACCACGCACCCGGGCTCGTCGTCGGCGAGCCCGTCCACGAGCGCCACGATGCGCTCGTCGGCGAGCTCGTCGCCCTCGGTGAACACCACCCGCACGCTGCGGCTCGCCGGCCGCGGGCCGGGATGGGGCTCGGTCCCGTCGAAGACCAGCACCGGTCGCACGGGGAAGCGGGACGCCAGCGCCGCCGCCTGCTGGACGAGCCAGTCGCGCTGGGCCTGCAGCGCCACGGCCGGCCGTCCGCGGGGATGCTTGGTCACGTTGTAGCCATCCAGCAGCAGCGTCAGCCCCTCGACCTGCAGCAGCGCGCGCACGCCCTCGGCGCTGTCACGGCGCACCCCCTGGGGCAGCGCGCACGGGCGCCCCGGCCGCGCCGCACGCGGCCCGCGCGGTGGGCCCGCCGCGGCGGCCGAGGCGGTGCGCGCCTCCGGCGGCGCCTTCGAGCCAGGCTCGGCGAGCGCATCGACCGGCCCTTCCCCGCGCTCGGGCGCGGCAGCCTCGCTGCTGGCCGAGCCGACCGCCGCGCGCAGCGCCGCGGCGAGCGTCTCGAGCTCGGTGGCTGCGGCGGCCACGCGGTCGGCGTCCACCGCAGCGAGCGCCTCGGCCTGCTCGGCGCGACGACGCAGGCGCTGCTCGCGGTCGCGGTGGCGCGCGTGGCCCTCACGCAGCTGGCTGCGCAGCTCGTCGCGCTCGGCGAGCACGGCGTCGCGCTCCCCGCGCAGCGCCTCCCGCTCGGACTCGGCGACCTGGGCGCGCTGGCGCAGCCCGGCGACCTCCTCGCGCAGCTCGCTGCGCTCGCGCCGCAGGGCAGCGACCTCCTCGCGCAGCCGCTCGAGCTCCGCGCGCTGCTGCTGGCGCTGCTGGGCCACGGCCGCCTCGGCCGCCGAGTCCTGCGCTGCCGCCTCGCGCTCCCCCACCCGCGCGGCGAGCGTCGCCAGCTCCTCCCAGCGGCCGGCGCCGATCAGGTGGGCGGCCGCGCGATCCTCGCCGAGCTGCTCGGCGAGCCCGTCGACGTCGTGGCGCTCGGCCTCGTCACCGAGCACCTCGACCAACGCGACCCGCAGGCCGGCGTCCTCGGCCAGCGCCTGGGCCAGCGCGGCGCGGGGACGGTCACCGGCCAGCCGGTCGGGCTTCCAGCGCGCGAAGGGACGCACCACCGGCGGCAGCTCGGTCCGCGAGCGCTCGCCGAGCACGCGGCGCACCGCCCGCAGCGTGGCGGGCCACAGCGAGGCGGGCAGATCGGACAGCACGGCATGGGCGACGGCGGCGTCGCTCGGCTTGTCGCCCTCGCCCATCAGCGCTCCTGTCCCATCGGGGCGTCGACGACGTGCCTGGACCGGCACGCGCCGAGGTCAGCCCTCGGTGGCGGTCACCGCACCGGGCGCGTCCTCGACGGCCACGTGCTCACCGGTGGCGCACCAGTGGCACACCACCTCCACGACCTCCCGGGCCAGGACCTCCTCGCGCTCCACGGCGGCCGCACCGGAGAGGTCGGCGTGCACGAACCGGCGCGTGCGCTCGACCACCTCCACATCGAAGCGGGTGACGTTGCCGCAGCCGCCGCAGCGGAAGCGCTTGCGGTCGGCGAGGCCGCTGGCGAGGTCGGTCGACACGATCATCCCTCCGGTGCGAGGTCGGCGACGTCGGCGCGGACGCCACGGGGGTCTGCAGGTGGGCTGTCGAGGGTAGCGTCGCAGCGGCGTCGATCGAGGAGCATCCCGTGCCCACTGCCGTGTGCTGGCTGCGCCGAGACCTGCGGCTGCACGACCACCGTGCCCTGCGAGCCGCCTGCGCCGAGGCCGACGCCGTGGTGCCGCTGTTCGTCCTCGACCCCGCCCTGGTCCGAGGCGCGCGCGTGAGCCGCGCGCGCCTCGTGTACCTGTCCGATGCGCTCGCCGACCTCGACGCGCGCCTGCGCCGCCGCGGTGGCCGGCTGGTGGTGCGCCACGGCGATCCGGCCGAGGTCGTGCCCGCGCTCGCCGCCGAGGTCGGGGCGGACACCGTGCACTGGCACCGCGACGCCACGCCCTACGCCGCGACCCGGGAAGCGCGCGTGACCGCGGCGCTGGACCGCGAGGGCATCGCCCACCGCGAGCACGACGGCGTCGTGATCCAACCCCCCGGCTCGGTGCTGACCAAGGGCGGCGCGCCCTTCAAGGTCTACACCCCCTTCGCCAGGGCGTGGCGCGCGCAGGGTGTGGCACCTCCGGCCGCAGAGCCCGGGCGCGTGGCGGTGCCCGACGCGGTGGCCAGCGCGGCGCTGCCTGCGCCCGCGGACCTCGGAGCCAGCGAGGCCGACCGAGCGCTGCCCGGTGGGGAGGGCCCAGGGCTGGAGCGGCTCGAGCGCTTCCTGGACGGCCCGATCGAGGTCTACGACCGCAGCCGCGACCTGCTGGCCACCGACGGCACGAGCCGCCTGTCAGCGGACCTGCACTACGGCACCGTCTCGCCGCGTCAGGTGTGGGCGGGGCTGGCCGAGGCCGACGCCCACCGCGCCTTCGCCGACGAGCTGATCTTCCGCGAGTTCTACCACCACGTGCTGGCCGCCTGGCCCGAGACCGCCGCCACCGAGTGGAGCGCCCGCTTCCGCGACCTGCCCTGGGGCGGGCCGGGGCCCGAGCTCGACGCCTGGGCGGCCGGGCGCACCGGCTACCCGATCGTGGACGCGGGCATGCGCCAGCTCGCCGCGACGTCGTGGATGCACAACCGGGCGCGCATGATCGTGGCGAGCTTCCTGTGCAAGGACCTGCTGATCGACTGGCGCCACGGCGAGGCGCACTTCCTGCGTCACCTCGTCGACGGCGACATCGCCTCCAACAACGGCGGCTGGCAGTGGGCCGCGGGCACCGGCACCGACGCCCAGCCCTACTTCCGGATCTTCAACCCGGTGCGCCAGGGCGAGCGCTTCGATCCCGATGGGGCCTACGTGCGGCGCTGGGTGCCCGAGCTCGCCGAGGTGCCCACGCGCTGGGTGCACGCCCCCTGGACCCTGGGGCCCCTGGAGCAGCAGGCCGCCGGCTGCGTGCTGGGCCGCGACTATCCCGAGCCCATCGTCGACCACGCTGCCGCGCGCCAGCGCGCGCTGGACTGGTTCGCCACCCACGCTCGGGACTGACCCGGAGCGGGGGGCCCGTCAACCCGGCTCACGCGTCCAGATCGCGATGGGTCGCCCGCCGTCGGTCTGGGAGGGCTCGGCGGGGTGGGAGCGCAGCGGCTCCCCGGCGGCCAGGCCGGCGGCGACCCACGCGCAGGCGCCCGCGTCGAGCACGTCGTCGGCGGCGGCGCGCTGGCCGCCCTCGAAGTCATCGGGCACCACGACGCCGACAGCCGCCAGCAGCGCGCGCCGGCGCAGCAGGCCGCTCCAGGAGCGCTTGCGGGGCAGGCGCTCGCCGCCGGCCAGGGTGCGGAACGCGAGCTCGGGGTGCGCCTCGCACAGCCCCGCCCCCCAGGAGCCGGCGAGCTCGTCGACCTCGGCCACCTTGGGCACCAGCCGCCACGCCTGCTGGCTGATGCCCGCCCCGGTGACCCGGTCGGCCAGCGCCGTGGCCTGCGCGTGGGTGGTCACCGCGCCCTCGCGCCAAGCCTCGATCAGCGCCCGCGGTGGAGCGTTGAACACCGTCTGGGCCGCGCCGCGCAACCGCGCACGCGCCGCGGCGTCCGCCTGGCGCACGCGTGCGTCGACCAGGCCCACCGGGATGTCGACCGCCACCGCAGCCGGTGCGGCCCGGCGCACCGCCTCGCTCGCAGCGGCCACGACGAAGGCATCCACGACGGCACCGTCTGCGAGCACGACGCCGCACCACCCCTCAGGCGTCCCATCGAGGCCGAGGGCGCGCCGCCCGCTCGCGCCCCACTGCCCGCGATCGGCGGGATCGGACGGGTGGCGGGTCGTGCCATCGGCCCCATCAGCGCCGACCAGGGCGTCAAGGGTCATGCGTCCCACTTCGCGTGGTTCCTCATGCCCGCAGCGCGGGTGCCACTGCGCCCGAACGGAACCAGATCGGGGCCCGTGGCGTCGGAGGGTGTGGACGAGACCGCACGTCAGCGGTGATCATACGACATGCCCAACGGGTCGCGCGGACAGCTCGGAACTTCACCGCCCCCGCCACTCGTTGGGCCACAGGAAGCGAGGGGTGGAGCACCGTGAGCGCAACACCGCAACGAGGCACGAGCCCAGAGAGGGGAATCACCGTGCACGACCCGCAGTGGCACGAGCGCGCGGCGTGCCGCGGCCACTCGGTGGAGGTGTTCTTCTCCGAGGATCCCGAGGACGTGCGCGCCGCCCTGGAGCTGTGCCAGCAGTGCCCCGTGCAGCAACCGTGCTACGAGCAGGCCATGGCCGACCGCGAGCACTTCGGCGTGTGGGGCGGCAGCACCGAGCGCGAGCGCCGTCGCGTGTTCCGCGCCGAGCGCCGGCGCCGGCGCGAGGAGCGCGAGCGCCGCGCCGCCTGACGGCGCGCCTTCAGGCGCGCGCGAGCTCCTGGGACCGCACGACGAAGCGATCGCGCAGCGCCGCAGCGGCCCCGGTGTCGATGGCGCGCGCCGCGCGCTCGAGCCCGTCCTCCCACGTCGGGGTGACGTCGGCGGCCACGAGCGCTGCGGCGGCTGCCAGCAGCACCACGTCGCGGCGTGGACCTGGCTCGCCCGCGAGCACCGCGTCGGCGATCGCCCGGTTGTCCTCCACCGTGCCGCCCGCCAGCGCGGTCACCGGCGCCTCCGCGAACCCGAGCGTCGCAGGGTCGAGCACCTGCTGGCTGACCTCGCCCTCGCGGACCTCCCACACCGTCGAGGGGCCGGCGGTGGTGAGCTCATCCAGCCCACCGGCGCCGTGGAACACCAGCGCGTGGGCGCTGCCCAGGCGGGCGAGGACACCTGCGACGGTCTCGGCGACCGCTGCGTCGGCCACGCCGACGGTCTGGTGCGCCGCGCGCGCGGGATTGGACAGCGGCCCCAGCAGGTTGAACGCCGTGGGCACGCCCAGCGCCTTGCGGGCGGGCATCACGTGGCGCATCGCCGGGTGGAACCGCGGCGCGAAGCAGAAGCCGATGCCGACCTCGTCGATGCAGCGGGCCACCGCGGGCCCGTCGAGGTCGATCACCACGCCCCAGGCCTCGAGCAGGTCGGCCGAGCCGGCCTTGCTGGAGGCCGCGCGGTTGCCGTGCTTGGCCACGCGGGCTCCGGCCGCCGCGGCGACCAACGCCGCCACCGTGGAGATGTTGAACGTGCCGGCCCGGTCGCCGCCGGTGCCGCAGGTGTCGACCAGCGGACCTGCCACCGGCACGGGCTCGGCGAAGTCGAGCATGGTGCGGGCCAGCCCGGCCAGCTCGTCGGCGGTCTCGCCCTTGGCCCGCAGCGCCACCAGCAGCCCGGCGACCTGGGCCTCGCTGGCCTGACCGGCCATGATCTCGTGCAGCGCGCGCTGCGCGGTCGCGGCGTCCAGATCCTCCCCCGCCAGCAACGCCCCGAGGATCGTCGGCCACGACACCGCCGTGGGGTCGCCGGGGGCCGACGTCACGAGCTCTCGCCCTTGGGGCTGATGGGTCGGGCGCGCTCGCCGGAGGTGGCGGCGCGTCGCCGGGCGCGCTCGCGGTCGTCGTCGAGGCCGTAGGGCGCGGTGGCGGGCTCACCGCCGATGCCGGGCAGCTCGGGCAGCGGCTCGCCGGCGCTGAGCGCCTCCACGGCCTCGGCGAGGTCGAAGGGGTCCACCGGGCGCACGCAGTAGGCGTCGGCGCGCGACCAGTCCGACAGCCAGGTGTCCTGGGGGCGGGCGAGGATCAGCAGCAGCGGCGGGGCCGCATGTCCCTCGTCGCGGCGCCAGGCCAGCTCCTTGGCGAGGTAGAACCCCCCGGCAGGATGCGTGTCGTTGTCGGCGATGACCAGCGAGTACGGGCCGTACTCGTCCCCGTGCTCGCCGTCGATCAGCGCGATGGCCCGCTCGGGGGAGGCCACCCGGAAGAAGGAGAGATCGGGGGTGCCGGCAAGGCCGGTGGTGACCTCGGCGGCGATGTCGTCGCGCTTGGCGACCAGCAGGATCTGTCGGGTCACGGCTCGAGCTCGCTGTCGCGTCGGCGGTGCGGGCGATGATGCCACCCGCGTGCGGTGCGAGGCTAGCCGGGACGCGCGCCGCCCGCCCGTGAGCGGCGCGCTGTGACGGGCGCAGCGGGAGCGAGGTGGGCCGTCAGCGCGCGGCGAGCTCCTCGGCGAGCCGGACCAGGTCCTCGCCGGCCAGCGCTCCCGCCAGCCGCCCGGCGACCGCACCGTCGCCGTCGATGAACACCCAGTAGGGGTAGGACCCGAGCCCGTAGGCGCCGGCCACGTGACCCGCATCGTTGTCGACCAGGGTGGGCACGGTCCAGCCGGCATCGTCGAGCCACTCCTGCGCGGGGTGGTTGACCGCGCCCTCGCGCTGGCCGGTGGACACCGCCACCAGGCGCACCTCCTCGGGCAGCGCGTCACGATCGACCAGCTGCTGCACCGTGCCCAGCTCGGCATCGCAGACCTCGCACCAGTGCGCGAGGAACAGCAGGACCACCGGCTCCTCACCGGGCTCGACGGCCACGGGGCTGCCGTCGTAGTCGGCTCCGTCGACCGCGGGGGCCGAGGCCCCGATCGCCGCGTCGTCAGAGGGGTCCTCGAAGGGCTCGAGGGCGCTGCCGTCGACGGCGACCTCACCGGCAGCGCCCGGCTCCTCGTCGGCACCGCCCCCGCCGAGCAGCGCCAGCGCCACGGCAGCCACCCCGAGGGCGGCCAGCGCGACCGCGGCCAGCAGCAGCCCACGGCGACGCCGCGGGCTCGACCCGCCGCCGCTGTCGCCGGCGGTCAGCTGCGTGCCCAGATGCGGTGTCAGCGCGCTCATCACCTCGGTCCCTTCGCCACCACGACGGTACGATCGCGCCTGCGGATCCCCAGCGTCACGAGGAGGGTCGATGCGCCGCGCGTGGCCACTGTGCCGCACCGGTGCGCTCCTGGCGGGGCTCGGCCTCCTGGCGGCTGCCTGCGTGCCGCCCACCACCGGCGACGCCGCCGAGCCCTCCGGCAGCGACGACCCCGTGCCCGAGCACCCCGAGGGCGTGGAGACCAGCGCCGCCGAGGGCTGGCACGGGGAGTGGCTCGACGCTCCGCTCGAGCGCCCCGACTTCACCCTGACCGACACCGACGGCGAGCCCTACACCTTCGCCGAGGAGACGCAGGGGCAGATCGCCCTGCTGTTCTTCGGGTTCACCCACTGCCCCGACATCTGCCCGGCGCACCTGGCCACGATCTCCGCAGCCCTCGACCGACTGCCCCACAGCGACACGCGGCACGTCGAGGTGGTCTTCGTGACCGTGGATCCCCAGCGCGACACCGCCGAGCGCCTCGAGGAGTACGTGGGCGGCATCGACGAGCGGATCACCGCGCTGCGGGGCGATCTCGACGAGGTGATCGCGGCGATGGACATGGTCGACCTGCCCCCGCCCGCGTTCGACGAGCCCGACGAGGACGGCGCCTACGACGTGGCGCACGCCGCGGCGATCCTCGCCTTCAGCGACGACGGACCGGCGCGCCTCGCCTACCCCTTCGGTGTGCGCCAGGAGGGCTGGGTGCAGGATCTGCCGCGGATGGTGCGGGGCGAGGAGATCGCGGAGTGAACTTCTGGTGCTCGGCCACCGGCGAGCCGTGGACCTGGCAGTGGCAGCCCTACCTGGGCGTGTGGGCGTTCCTGCTGGCCGGGCTGGCCGCCTACGGGTGGGCGTGGCGGCGGCTGGCGCCCTCGGCGGGCGAGGCCGAGGCGCACCGGTGGCGGGTCCCATGGTTCGTGGGCGGCGTGGCGGTGCTGTGGGTGTCGCTGGACTGGCCCGTCGGGCAGCTGGGGTCGGGCTACCTCGCCAGCGTCCACATGCTGCAGTTCCTGCTGATCACCCTGGTGGCGGTGCCGATGCTGCTGCGCGGCATCCCGCCGTGGATGGCCCGGGGGCTCGCCCCGGGGGGCTGGCGCCTGCGGGTCCTGCGCGGGCTCACCCAACCGCTGGTCGCGCTGCTGTCGTTCAACGCGGTGATCCTGATCACCCACGCGCCGATCGTGGCCAATCCCCTGCTGCAGTCCGAGCTCGGCTCGTTCGTCATCGACCTGGCGTGGCTGCTGGGCGCGGCGGTGTTCTGGTTGCCGGTCGTGGGCGCCCACCCCGACCTGCCCCATCTCAACCGGCCGCTGCAGATGGCCTACCTGTTCGCCCAGTCGATCCTGCCCACGATCCCGGCCTCGTTCCTGACCTTCGCCGACTTCCCGCTCTACCCGGTCTACGAGCTCGCGCCGCGGCTGCAGGACCTGCGGCTCGACGCGCTCACCGACCAGCGCGCCGCAGGGCTGCTGATGAAGATCATCGGCGGGTTCCTGCTGTGGGGCCGCATCGCGGTGACGTGGTTCCAGTGGGCCTCTGCCGACGAGGAGCCCGTGGCCACCTGACCGCGGGACCCGCCACCGGGACGCTGCACCCGCCAGCGGGGAGCTGGACCGATCAGCTGCCCTCTGCCAGCGACTCCATCCATGCGGCGAGCTCGGGGATCGGCTGGATGCCAGTGCGACGCTCGACGATGCGTCCCTCCCCATCGATGGCCACCCAGTAGGGGGTGACCGGGTTGTTGCCGCTGAGCGCGTTCATCGTCGGGTCACCGGCATCGTCGGCGAGCGTCGGGATGGTCCAGCCCTCCTCGGCCAGCCACTCCCCCGGCGGGAACGTCGCCGCGTCGCGCCCCGGGTCGGGCAGCGAGTGGAACGCGAGCAGGTCCACGTCGACATCAGGGAGGTCGCCGGCCTCCATGGCATCGGCGACCTGGGGCACCTCGGCCTGGCACGCCGGGCACCAGTGCGCGAGGCCGACCACGAGCTGCGGACGGCCGTCCTCGGGCTCGCCGATCGTGATCGGCTCGCCATCCAGCGTCGTGCCGCGCGCGACCGGGGCTGGCTCGCCAGTGGAGGGATCGGCGACCGCGCCCTCGTCGTCCGGCGGGAGCGGCTCGAGCGGCTCGCCCTCCAGCTCCACGTCGGCGCGGGCGTCGTCGGCGCTCGGCCCGGTCATCGCGAAGGCGAAGCCCCCGGCGATGAACAGCGCCAGGATCCCGAGCAGGAGCAGCAGCTGCCGCTGGGTCTGACGGTCGCCGCCGCGGCGCTTCCTGGTGGGCTTGGTCGGCTTGCGCGTGGTGCTCACGAGCGGGCTCCTTGCCGATCATCGCGATGGTGGGAGGAGATGGTGGTGGGGCGCCCCGACAGCCAGGTCAGCGCCCCGATCGCCAGGAAGCCGGCCAGGGCCATCACCGGCAGCGACACGAAGCCGAAGATCTCGAACACGGGCACGTCACACGGGACGTCGGCGGCGCACGGGCCGCTGGGAGCAGCCGGCAGGCGCTCGAGCGCAGTGTGCCACAGGGCGACCCCAGCTCCCCCGGCGGTCAGGGTCAGCACCAGCGGGCGCAGCAGGCGCGGCGCCAGGGCGACCGCCGGCACGAGCGCCACCAGCGGGAACATGAACGCGCGCTGCACCCAGCACAGCGCGCACGGCGTGAGGCCGACCACCTCGGAGTAGAACAGGCTCCCCCCGGTGGCGGTGACCGCCACCGCCGTTGCCACCGGCAGCTCGAGGCCGGCGAAGAAGGCGCGCAGCGCGGCGGTGCGCCGCGCCAGCGCCGCGAGAGCGACCGCGCCGGCGAACAGCACCGCCAGCAGGGCCAGCAGGGAGAACACCTGGCCCGAGACGTGGATCACCGCTCATCCTCCCGCGCGGTCGCGCAGCGTCGTGCCCTAGCGGCGTCGCGAGCCTCGTCGCAGGCTCCGACGCACGGCCAGTCTAGGTCGCACGGGGGCGTCCGAGGGCGAAGCCCTGTGGTGTGCCGTGAGAACCTGGTCAGCCGCGTGGGTGGGTGCGCAGGTCCTCGGCAGTGTTGAGGTTGCGCGCGAAGGCGCCGGCTGGGTCCAGGTCGCGCCACGCGCGCTCGGGCACCGCTTCCCAGTCGAGGTCGTCCAGCGCGCCGATCACCGACCTGCGCCCCTGCGCCAGGCGCGCCGCCAGCGGCGCCAGGGCCGAGGCCGCGAACACCGCGTGCAGGGGCTCGGGCCCCCGCGCGGACAGCGGCACGACCGCGTCGTGGCCGGCCAGCCGGGCGGCGCAGCGCGCCAGCAGCGCCGGGCGCGCATCGACGAGATCGACCGCCAGCACCGCCAGCGCAGCCCGTGCCGACCCCGGCGCTGCTCGGCGCCAGCGGTCCCCATGCGCCTCGTGCGCCTCGTGCGCCTCGTGCGCCTCGTGCTGGGACTCGCGCACCTGATCCGGTGCGGTGTGCGCCGCTGGCCGCTTGCGGCCCTCGGCCTCGGTGCGCGCCTGCAGCCCGGTGCGCGCCTGCAGCCCGGCGAGCGCCTCCAGCCCGGCGACCAGCCCGGCCAGCGGCCCTCCCCCTGGCGCGGCGTCGGCGACCTCGTCCAGGCCGCGCGCGCCGAGCCGTCCCACGGTGCCGGGGGCCAGCCACACCGGCGTCGCCACGGTGGCCAGGCGGGCGGCGACGCGGTCGACCATGAAGCGCCCCTCCAGCACGAGCAGGGCCTTGTCGGACCCCATGCGTTGGCTCGCGCCCCCGCACAGCACCACGCCAGCGACCGGCGGCCACGCCGCCTCGCCACCGCGGTGCTGCTGGTGCTGGCGGTCCTGGTGCCGGGAGCACCCCGCGTCGTGGTAATCCTGGCGCCGCGGGTCCATCGTCGCCCTTCGTGGCGTGAGGGTCCCGGCAGCGTAGCGACCACACCGCCGCGACCTGGGGTAGCCTCCCCGCACGGCCCGGCACGGCCCGGCGCGGTGCGCGCCGTCGCGGGTGGCGGGCCGCACCGACCGAGCCCAGGAGGCTGCCGTGCGACGACGCCGCAGCACCGGGATCCGCCGGTTCGCCGAGCGCGCCGGCGTGCGCGACCCGCGGGTGCTGGCCGCGATCGACGCCACCCCCCGCGAGCGGTTCGTTCCCCCCGAGCACATCGACGAGGCCGCCGAGGACCGCCCCGTGCCGCTGCCCGGAGGGCAGACCACGTCCCAGCCCTCGCTGATCGCCGCCATGGTCGAGGCGCTAGCCCTGTCGGGCGAGGAGCGCGTCCTCGAGGTCGGCGCGGGCTACGGCTACCAGACGGCGCTGCTGGCCGAGCTCGCGCGGCACGTGTGGGGGATCGAGCGGCGTCGCGAGCTCGCCGAGGCAGCGCAGCGCAACCTCACCGAGCACGGGGTGCGCAACGCCGAGGTCGTGGTCGGCGACGGCTCGCAGGGCTTGCCCGACCACGCGCCCTTCGACGGGATCATCGTCTCAGCCACGTGCGCGCGCGTCCCGCCGCCGCTGGCCGAGCAGCTGGCCGACGCAGGGCGGCTGGTGGCGCCCGTGGGCACGCGCGGCGCGACCACGGTCACGGTGTTCCGGCGCACCGGCGACGCGCTGGCGACCGAGCGCGAGCTGGTGCCGGCGCGCTTCGTCGACCTGATCGAGGGACCCTGACGCACGCGAACGCGCCCCGCAGCCGGAGGCGGGGCGCGCCAACGCGGCGGTCAGGCACCGACGCGGCGGTCAGGTGCTGCCAAGGCGGTCAGGCGCTGCCGTCCCCGCCGTGGCCGTTGGTGCTGGGCTCGGCGCCCACCGTCCAGGTGTCGTTGCCGGTCAGCAGCGACTGCAGATCGCCCGAGCCCTTGCGCAGCCGCGCGTCATCGAGCTGGGCCTGCATCTGCTCGGCGTACTCGGGGCGCTCGACCTGGCGGAACAGCCCGATCGGGGTGGGCCCCACGGGTGTGTGGGCCAGGCGCGACAGCGCGAACGCGAGCCCCGCGTCATCGCGATGCGCGTCGTGGACCAGCAGGTCCTCGGCCGGCACCAGCCGGCGCTGCACCCCGAGCGTCTCGCCCTCGGCAGGCTCGGCGTCGGCGACGTCGACGACCTCCAGCTCGCTGTGGCCAGCCATGACCACGCCGTGCTGGCCGTGCTCGCCGAAGCGCACCGGCTCGCCGTGCTCGAGGCGGATCTGGTTGGGGACGTTCTTGCGCACCGCGTCAAACGCGCCGTCGTTGAAGATGTTGCAGTTCTGGTAGATCTCGACGAACGACGCACCGGGATGGTCGGCCGCGCGCTTGATCATGTCGGCGAGGTGCTGGCGCTCGTTGTCGATGGAGCGCGCCACGAAGCTCGCCTCGGCGCCGAGCGCCACGCTCACGGGGTTGAACGGCAGCTCGAGCGAGCCCTGCGGCGTGGACTTGGTGACCTTGCCGAGCTCGCTGGTGGGGCTGTACTGCCCCTTGGTGAGCCCGTAGATCTGGTTGTTGAACATCAGGATGGTGATGTTGGTGTTGCGCCGCATCGCGTGGATGAGGTGGTTGCCGCCGATCGACAGCGCGTCGCCGTCGCCGGTGGCCACGAACACCTTCAGATCCGGCCGGGCCGAGGCGATGCCGGTGGCGATGGCCGGTGCGCGCCCGTGGATGCCGTGGAACCCGTAGGTCTCCATGTAGTAGGGGAAGCGCGCCGCGCACCCGATGCCCGAGACGAAGACGATGTTCTCACGCGGCAGGCCCAGATCGGGCATGACGCCCTGCACGGTGTTGAGGATCGCGTAGTCGCCGCAACCCGGGCACCAGCGGACCTCCTGGTCGCTGGAGAAGTCCTTGCGGGTCAGCGTCTGCACATCGCTCATCGCGGTGATCCCTGCCTTCGGTAGCTCTGCGGTCGGGGCGTGCGTCAGCGGGCGGCGCCGGCGGGGTCCTGCTCGGCGGCCCGGATCTGCTCGACGATCACGTCGGCGAGCTCACCCGAGCCGAACGGCAGGCCGCTGATCCGGTTGTAGCCGACCGCATCGACGAGGTAGCGCGCGCGCAGCAGGAACGACAGCTGCCCGTTGTTCATCTCGGGGACCAGGACCTTGCGGTAGCGGCCCAGCAGCTCGCCGGTGTTGGCGGGCATCGGGTTGAGGTGGTGGAAGTGGACGCGCGCCACCTTGTGGCCCTGCGCTCGCACGCGCCGCACCGCCGCCTTGATCGGCCCGGCGGTCGAGCCCCAGCCGGCGACCAGCACGTCGGCGTCGGCGTCGCTGTCGGCTCCGACCTCCAGCGGGGGGATGTCGTGGGCGATGCGGTCGACCTTGCCCTGCCGCATCTGGGTCATGTGGTGGTGGTTGTCGGGGTCGTAGGAGATGTTGCCGGTGCCCGCGGCCTTCTCCAGGCCTCCGATGCGGTGCTCGCGGCCCGGGGTGCCCGGCACGGCCCAGGGGCGCGCCAGGGTCTCGGGATCGCGGGTGAAGGGCTCGAACGGCTCGCCGTCCTCGGGTGGCGCGACGAACGCGGGCAGCTCGGTGAGGTCGGGCAGGTCCTGCACGTCGGGGATCCGCCAGGGCTCGGCCCCGTTGGCGAGGTAGCCATCCGACAGCACGAACACCGGTGTGCGGTACTTCAGCGCGATCCGCGCCCCCTCCAGCGCGGTGTCGAAGCAGTCGCCCGGCGTGGAGGCGGCCACGACCGGCATCGGCGCCTCGCCGTTGCGCCCGAACATCGCCTGCAGCAGGTCGGCCTGCTCGGTCTTGGTGGGCAGGCCGGTCGAGGGGCCGCCGCGCTGGATGTTCAGCACCAGCAGGGGCAGCTCGACGGCAACAGCCAGCCCGATCGTCTCGGTCTTCAGGGCCACACCCGGACCGGAGGTCACGGTGGCGCCGAGCTGACCGGCGAAGGAGGCCCCCAGGGCGGCGCCGACCCCGGCGATCTCATCCTCGGCCTGGAAGGTGCGCACGCCGAAGTTCTTGTGGCGCGCCAGCTCGTGCAGCACGTCGCTGGCAGGGGTGATCGGATAGCCGCCGAGGTAGAGCGGGAGCCCCGACCGCTCCGCGGCAGCCACGAGCCCGTAGGCGATCGCCTGGTTGCCGGTGATCTGGCGGTAGGTGCCCGGAGGCAGGTCGCTGGCGGGATCGACGTCGTAGCGGTGGCTGAACAGCTCGGTGGTCTCGCCGAAGTTGTAGCCGGCCTTCAAGGCGGTGATGTTGGCGGCGGCGACCTCGGGCGCGCCGGCGAACTTGCTCTCGATCCACTCGACCGTGGGGTCCAGCGGGCGCGAGTACATCCAGGACATCAGGCCGAGGGCGAACATGTTCTTCGCCCGCTCCTTGGCCTTCTTGGACAGGTCGACGTCCTCCAGCGCCCCGATGGTGAGCTCGGTGACGGGCACCTCGTAGACGCGATATCCGTCGAGGGAGCCGTCGTGGCGCGGGTCGCTGTCGTAGCGCGCCTTCTTGAGGTTCGGCTTGGTGAAGGCGTCGGAGTTCAGGATGATCGTCGCGCCCCTGGGCAGCTCATCCAGGTTGGTCTTGAGCGCCGCCGGGTTCATCGCGACCAGCACGTCCGGCTCGTCCCCGGGGGTCAGGATGTCGTGGTCGGCGAAGTGGAGCTGGAAGCCACTGACGCCCGGCAGCGACCCCGCGGGCGCGCGGATCTCGGCGGGGAAGTCGGGCAGCGTCGCGACGTCGTTGCCCATGAGGGCCGACACGGACGTGAACCGGTTGCCGGTCAGCTGCATCCCGTCACCCGAGTCGCCCGCGAACCGGATGGTGACGGTGTCCAGATGCTCGACGGTCTTCTCGGTCATGATCGGATGCCTCGCGCGCAGGGGTGGTCGTCGCGCTCATCCTAACGGATGGACGCCCAACTTCCCGGGGAGGCAGAGGACCTGCCGAGAGAGGGCCGCTCGCCCCGGCGGGACGCGTCGATGCCAGGGGTCACGCACAGCGCGGCCACGGTGCCCGTAGCCAGAGTCTGCGAGCGTGGCGCTACCAGCTGGCCTTGCGCACGCCCGGCAGCTCGCCCCGGTGGGCGAGGCGGCGCATGTTCACGCGGGACACCCCGAACTTGCGCAGGTAGGCGCGCGGCCGGCCGTCGATCCGGTCGCGGTTGACCACGCGCGTGGCGCTGCCCTCGCGCGACATCTTGTTCAGCCGGTCACGCGCGTCGATCTTCTCCTCGAACGACGCGTCGGGGTCCTTGAGGACCTTCTTGAGCTCCGCACGCCGATCGGCCTGTCGGGCGACGACCTGCTTGCGCTGCTCGTTGCGGGCGATCTTGCTCTTCTTGGCCATGGGATGTCCTCGCGCGCGCATCGCAGCGCGATCGGGGATGGGTGAGGTCGGTGAGGTGCCCGGCGAGGCTACCAGCAGGCGCCGCGGCACCGCAGCAGGGTCAGTCCTCGTGCAGCACCAGACCGGCGTGCTGGCCACCGCCGCGCGCCAGCTGCGCCGCGCCGTCCAGGGGCGTGCCGCTCGGCGCCTGCACCACCGCGTCGGGCAGGCGCTCGCGCACCGCCGCAGCGAACGGCTCGCGCACGCGCGCGCCCAGCGCGAAGAGCCCACCGGTCCAGGCCACGGTCGAGGGCTCGTGCGCCGGCAGCGCCCGGGTCGCCGCGGTCGTCGCGCTGACGGCCAGGTCGTGTGCCGCCTCCGCGCAGATCTTGGCGGCCACGGGGTCTCCGGCCTTCGCCGCGGCGCCGACGTCAGGGGCGAACGCGGCCACGACCCCGGCCGGGTCGGCCTCGGCGTGCAATCGGCCCGGGAGCGCCTCCAGCGCACCGAAGCGCCCGCGCGCCCGGTGTGCCAGCGCCGCCGACCCTCCTCGGCCGTCGTGGTCGCGCAGCGCCGCGCGCAGGCCGGCCCGCCCCACGGCGAACCCCGAGCCAGCATCCCCGACGAGGTAGCCCCACCCGTCCACGCGAGCGCTCGCGCCGTCGGGGCCCACCGCCAGAGCGACCGCGCCCGTGCCCGCAGCCACCATCGCACCGCTGGCCCCAGCCAGCGCACCGAGATGGGCGGTCACGAGGTCGCCCGCCAGGCGCATCCGCGCCACACCCAGCCGCGCTCGCAGCGCTGCGGCGACCTCGTCCACGTGCCCGGAGGCCTCCGCCAGCCCGGTCAGCCCCGCCGCCAGCGCCAACCCCGAGGGATCGACACCCGCGTCGGCGCATGCGGCTGCGACCGCCTCGGCGATGCGCGCCGGACCGCGTTCCCGCGCGGGGGCCGGCACACCCGGTCCGGCCCCGCTCGCGACCCGCTGGCCACCGCGCACCAGGGCCACGCGCGTGCTCGACTGACCGCCGTCCACCGCCACCACGGGGTCCAGCACCTGATCGCTGGCCGCAACGGCCGGCTGATCAGCGCGCGGTCCCTCGGGCGTCGAGCCGCTCTCACGGGCGCCGCGCGGACCGGGCGGGCCTGCGTCGCACCTCATCCCGCGGCCAGCCCGGCCGCACTGACCCCCAGCGCTCCCAGCCCGCTGGCCTCGGAGGCGCGGGGCTCGAGCTCAGTGGTGAGGGTCAGCCGGTCGCCGCGGAAGATCGAGCGGTTGAACTCGATGATCGTCCCGTCGCCGGCCCGCGTGGTCAGCCGGAAGAGGAACGCGGGCGAGTGGAGCGGCGCGTCGAGCACCAGCGACTCCTCCTCGTTGATCACGGTCGGCTCGATCTCCTGCGAGCCCGAGGCGATGGCGATCCCGTGGTCGCGGGCGAGCACCTCGTACAGCGACGACCCCTCCAGGTCGGCCTCCTCCAGCCCCGGCGCCAGCGCGGCGGGCACCGATGCCGTCTCCAGCCCCAGCGGCTCGCCATCCGCGAGTCGCAGACGACGGATCCGCACGACCGGGTCGGCCGGGCTCACCGCCAGGCGCTGTCCCAGTCGCGGGCCCGCCGGGACGCGCTCCACCGACAGCACCTGGCTGGAGGGCTCCAGCCCTCGCTGGCGCATGTCCTGGGAGAAGGACCGGACCGACAGCGCCTGGGCGAGCTTGGGCTGCGCCACGTAGGTCCCGCTCCCCTGCCGACGGCTGAGCACCCCGTCGCGCACGAGGTCGTCCACGGCCCGTCGCAGGGTCACCCGCGAGACGTCGAAGCGCTCGCAGAGCTCGCGCTCGGGTGGGATGGCAGACCCCGACGACAGGCCCTCGAGGAGGTCCAGCACCCGCTCGCGGACGATCTCGTGCTTGCGCATCCCGCTCGGTGCGCCCTCATCAGCCACCGGACCTCCTCCCGCTCGACACGACCATCATCGCGAACGCGCCCCCATTGGTCAACGCAACGATACCACCGACGCCCACTTTTCATACCAATAGACAGATTGGTATTGACAACTTGCTCGCGACCCTGTCAGCCTCCCCGGCGTTCGCGTCCATCCGTCCCTGGAGGAGCCATGGCGCCCCACAGACTGCCCACCATCATCGCCCTGCTGCTCGCGCTCGCGCTCACCGCGGCTGCCTGCGGCGTGGAAGGCGACCCGGAGGTCGCCGAGGAGGAGCCCGACGACGATCCCGAGGAGGAGCCCGAGGACGTCGACGACGAGGACGAGGACGACGAACCCGACGAGCCCGAGGACGAGCCCGACGAGCTCGCTGGCGAGATCACCTTCTCCACCCTCCAGCTCTCCCCCGACTTCGACGACTACATCGAGGGGTTGATCGCGGAGTTCGAGGACGAGCACCCCGAGGTCACCGTGGACTGGGTGGACATCCCCTTCGAGGGCGCCCAGGAGCGGCTGCTCACCGACGCCGCCACCGGCGAGCTGGCCGACGTGGTCAACCTCAACCCCGACTTCGCCTTCCCGCTGGCGGTGGAGGGCGAGTTCATGGACCTCGAGGCCGAGCTCGACCAGGAGCTCATCGACATCTACGTGGAGGGCGCCTGGGACGCGTTCCGCTACCCCAACCGCGACGGTGCCTACGCCTTCCCCTGGTACCTCTCCAGCGAGGTCACCATGTTCAACGCCGACATCATGGAGGAGGCCGGCCTCGACCCGGACGACCCTCCGGAGTCCTTCCCCGAGCTGTTCGAGCAGGCCACCCAGATCGCCGACGAGACCGAGGCCTACGGCTGGCACCCCGCCCTGGAGAACCGCTTCATCGAGGACCTCGTCAAGGAGGGCGTCGAGGTCTTCGATGAGGACGCCACCGAGGTGAACCTCACCGACCCCGCGGCGATCGCCTACGTCGAGGAGCTGCAGGACCTCTACGAGGCGGGCGCGGTCAGCTCCGACTACGTCGTGGAGGGCCACCGCGCCGAGATCGAGGCCTACCAGGCCGGCGAGGTCGGGCTGTTCACCTCCGGCCCGCAGTTCCTGGGCATCGTCGAGGAGAACGCGCCCGAGATCGCCGAGGCCACCGGCGTGGGACCGCAGGTCGTCGGCGAGACCGGCGCGATCGACATGGCGGTCATGGGCCTGATGGTGCCCACCGACACCGAGCACCCCGACGAGGCCCTCGCCTTCGCCGAGTTCATGACCAACGCCGAGAACCAGCTCGCGTTCTTCGACGAGGCCCAGGTCTTCCCCAGCGTCGAGGACGCCCTCGAGGACGAGCGCATCGCCGACTTCGAGACCGACGACGAGCGCGAGGCCGACGCCATCCGCATCCTGGGCGAGCAGATCGCCGAGGGCGAGATGCTGCGCCCGGTCGCGGTCGACGATGAGGTCAACAGCGCCCTCATCGCCAACGCCCAGGAGGCGGTGCTCGGCGACATCTCGGCCGAGGAGGCCCTGGAGAACGCCGAGATGGAGGTCCAGGACATCCTGAACCGGCGCGACGCCGGCGTCCCCGAGGACCTCGAGGACGACGGCTAGCAAGCCGGTCGCTGGGGGCGGTCGGCGGCCTCGCGCCAGGCCGCCGACCGCCCTCCTCGCGGCGTCCCGCACCCCGGCTGCGTCAGGAGCGCGACGTGATCGGTCGACGCTGGTACGTCCCCTGGCTGTTCCTGCTGCCCTCGCTGGTCCTGCTCGGCGCCTTCTACTGGTGGCCGGTGGTCAACACCGGGATCCTGGCGCTGACCGACGCCCACACGCTGCGCGGCGGTGAGTTCACCGGTCTGGACAACTTCCGGCGCATGATCGGCGACTCGTTCTTCTGGAACGCTCTCGAGAACAGCCTGACGTTCGCCGTCGGCGTCGTACCCGCGCTGATCGTGCTGCCGCTGCTGCTCGCGGTGCTGGTCAACACCAAGCTCCCGGGCATCGCGTTCTTCCGCACCGTGTTCTTCTCCCCTGTGATCGCCTCGATGGTGGTCGTGGCGCTGATCTGGAGCTGGATGCTGCGCACCGACGGCCTGGTCAACTACGTGCTCCAGCAGCTGCAGATCATCAACGAGCCAGCCGGCTGGCTCTCTGACCCCTCCCTCGCCCTGATCAGCGTGATCATCGTCACGGTCTGGAAGGGGCTGGGCTACTACATGGTCATCTACCTCGCCGGGCTGCAGAACATCCCCGACGACCTGTACGAGGCCGCCTCGGTCGACGGTGCCGGAGCGATCCGGCGCTTCTGGTCGATCACGGTGCCGATGATGCGTCCGTCGATGGTGCTCGTCGGCACGCTGAGCGCGATCAACGCCATCAAGGTCTTCACCGAGGTCTTCGTGCTGACCGGCGGCGGCCCGTTCCGCTCCAGCGAGACGCTGGTGCTCTACATCTACGAGCGCGGCTTCGAGGGGCTCGAGATGGGCTATGCCTCGGCGATGAGCCTGTCGCTGTTCGTCCTGGTGCTCGTGCTCTCGCTCGTCTCCCAGTGGATCACGCGTCGAAGGGCACAGCTGTGACCGCCACCGCACCCCAGGGGACACCGACGCGGCCCTCCAAGCGCCGCCACGTCCGCACCGCCCGCGGACGCCGGCGGGCGCTGGCCAGCATCAGCGGCCGGTACCTGCTGCTGCTGTTCGTGCTGGTCATCACCGTCGGCCCGTTCCTGTGGCAGATCTCCACATCGCTGAAGGGGCCCGACGAGAACATCTTCGCCTTCCCACCCCAGTGGATCCCCGAGCAGCCCACGCTGCAGAACTACCTGACGGTCGCCGGCGTCCTGCCGCTCGGGCAGTATCTGCTGAACTCGACGTTCGTCGCCGGCGTCTCCACCATCACCAACGTGATGTTCGGCGCGATGGCGGGCTATGCGCTGGCGC
This sequence comes from Nitriliruptoria bacterium, assembly GCA_003553565.1. Taxonomy (GTDB): domain Bacteria; phylum Actinomycetota; class Nitriliruptoria; order Euzebyales; family Egibacteraceae; genus PUKE01. The sequence continues at coordinate 42,392 of PWER01000109.1, forward strand.
GCATGCGGTTCCGCGGCCGGACCACCGTATTCGCGCTCATGATCGCGACCCTGGTGATCCCCTTCGAGGTGATCATGATCTCGGTGTTCGTGGTGACGCGCGGGCTCGGCCTCATGAACACGCTGACCGGCGCGCTGCTGCCGCTGGCGGTGACCGTCCTGTCGATCTTCATCATGCGCCAGGCCTTCGTGAAGCTGCCGGTGGAGGTGGAGGAGTCCGCCTTCGTGGATGGCGCCACCGAGTGGCAGACCTTCTGGAAGGTGGCGCTGCCGTCCGCTCGCGGCTCCCTGGCGGTGGTCGCGATCTTCAGCTTCATGTTCGCCTGGGACGACTTCCTGTGGCCGCTGATCGTGCTGCGCGACCCCGACAAGTTCACCCTCACCGTGGGCCTGGTCTTCCTGGACGGCCAGTTCTCGGCTGATCAGCGCCTCATCGCGGCCGGCACGATCATCGCGATCCTGCCCGTGCTCGCGCTGTTCGTGGCGCTGCAGCGCTACTTCTTCCGCGGCGTCGGCCAGGCCGCGGTCAAGGGATGAGCGCTCGCACCAGCCTCGATGGGCCACCGCGGGTCCTCGTGGTGCCTCCCGACGAGCGGCCCTGCCACACCCGCGACCTCCGGCTGCTCGCCGACCTGGGTGGCGGTCGGGTCGTCCTGCCGCCCTCCGAGGCGCTCCCGCGGTTCCGCACCGCCGCGGACCTCACCGCCCTGTGGACGTGGCTGCAGGATGCGGCCCAGGAGGCCGATGCCGCGGTGGCAAGCCTCGACGCGCTGGCGCATGGTGGGCTGATCCCCTCGCGCCTGGGCTCCGAGCCCGGCACCACCCTGACGGCCCGCCTCGCGGGCCTGCGTGACCTGCGCCTAGCCCACCCGCACCTGCCGGTGGCCGCGGCCATGGTGGTGCAGCGCTGCCCCGACGTCGACGACGCCACCGAGGAGCCGGAGTACTGGGCCGAGCACGGCAGGGCGCTGCACGCGCTGGGGATCGCCTGGCACCGCGCGCACCGGGGACACGGGCCGCGTCCCGACCCGGCGGCGCACGGGGTGCCGGACGGGGTGGCCCGCGACATGCTGGCGCGCCGGCTGCGCAACCACCAGGGCAACGTCGCCGCCGTCGAGCTCGCCGCGGACGGAGTGGTGGCGCCGCTGCTGCTCACCAGCGACGACACCGCGCCGGAGGGGCTGCCACGGCTCGAGCGCGACTGGCTCGCCGGATGGATCGACCGTCTCGGCTTGGACCAGCAGGTCCACCAGCATCCGGGCGCCGACGAGGTGGCCGGGGTGCTGCTGGCGCGCACCCTCCTCGCCGCTCGCGCGCAGCGACCGACCGTCGCGCTGCGCTGCGCGGACCCCCGCGGCCTGGACCGCATCGCTCCCTACGAGGACCGACCTGTCGGGCAGACCGCGAGCGCCCAGATCGCAGCCGCCGGGGCGCGACCGCTGACCGCCCCCGCCACGCTGGCCGGCTCGCACACGGCTGGCGACGAGGCCGGCGACGTGACGCTGGTGGTGCATCCGCCAGCGGCCGAGGGCGGTGACTGGGCGCTGGCTCCTCCTGCTGCCCTCGACCCGGGTGCGGCAGCCGCCACGGCCGACGTGGTCGAGCGGGCCCTCGCCGAGCGCGGCCCCGTCGCGGTGGCCGACTGCGCCCACGCCAACGGGTCCGACCCCGCGCTGACCGGCGAGCTGGCGCGACGGCGCCTGCTCGGCGCGCTGGCCGCCTACGCCGGCTGGAACACCGCCGGCAACAGCCTGGGCAGCGCGGTCGCCGCGGGTCTGCTGGCACAGGAGGGCGCCGCGCACGCCACGCAGGCTCGCGAGCGCCTGCTCGTGACCCGTCTCGCGGAGGATCACGCCTACCAGAGCGTGGTGCGCAGCCACCTCCGTGCGCGCGTGGGCGAGCAGGGCCGCCCCGACCCCGATCCCCACGGGCTCGACGATCTCGCCGCGACGCTGCCCGCGGCGCTGACCGCCGAGCTCGCAGCGCTGGGCGATCCGCTCCTCGACCGCTGGGAGGTCACCAGCGCGACCATCCCGTGGGGGCGCACCTTCCACGTGGAGGCCACCGTCGCCCCGCGGGCCGGTGGGTCGACCGCCGGGGGCTCGGAGGTGCGCGATGGGTGAGAGCGCACCGCCCGAGACCCCGATCCGCGCCGAGGTCGCGGTGATCGGCGGCGGCCTCGGCGGCGTGGCAGCCGCGCTGGCGGCCTGCGAGGCGGGAGCCTCGGTCGTGCTCACCGAGGAGGGTGACCGCCTCGGCGGGCAGCTCACAGCCCAGGCGGTGTCGTGTCCCGACGAGCACGACCTGGTCGAGCACACCGGCGTCACGCGCGCCTACGCCGATCTGCGCGAGCGGATCCGCACGGCCTACCGCGCCGCTGGCGCACCAGCGCGCATGCCCGACGGCGCGCCCCTGAACCCCGGGGACGGGTGGGTCAGCCGGCTGTGCTGCGAGCCCGAGGTCGCGCGCACCACGCTCGAGGGCCTGCTGGCTCCCCACCGCACGACCGGGCAGCTGACCGTGCTGCTCGGGCTGGCGCCGTGCGACGCCGATGTTGCCGCCAACCGGGTCCGCGCCGTGGTGCTGGCTGACGGTCGCGGCGCGCGGCGGCGCGTCGAGGCGCAGGTGGTGTGCGAGGCCACCGAGCTCGGTGACCTGCTGCCCCTGGTGGGCGCGCGCTGGACCGTGGGCGCCGAGGCGCGGGCGGACACCGGGGAGCGCGACGCCCCGGCGGTCGCCGCGCCGGGGTGCACCCAGGCGATCACCGTGCCGGCGTTGGTGCGCTGGCACGATGCGCCGCAGCCCCCGATCCCCGCCCCTGAGGGGTATGCGCGGTGGCGTGAGCGCCAGCCGTTCACCCTGGCCCAGCCCGACGCCGATGGCAACCCCCGCGACTTCCGCATGACGCTGACCAGCCCGCGCGGGTTCCCGCCGTTCTGGACCTACCGCCGCGTGCGCGCGGGCTGGCTGCTGGGCGGCGACGACGTCACCGCAGTGAACTGGGCGAGCAACGACCACGTCGACGCGGACTACGTCGGCGCTGCGGATCGGTCGAGCGTGGCGGGCGCGGCCCGCCGGCTGACGCTCGCGTTCGTGCGCTGGCTGCAGACCGAGGTCCCGCGTGACGACGGGAAGCCTGGGCACGGCGACGGGCGCGGGTACCCCGAGCTCGGCCTCGACCCGGCCACGGCTGGCACCGCGGACGGCCTGGCGGCCGCGCCCTACGTGCGCGAGGCGCGACGCCTGCGGGGACGCCAGCGCGTCACCGCCGAGGACGTCCTGGCACGCGCCGGCTGGCGGGTGCGCGCGCGCCCCTGCAGCAACAGCCTCGGCGTCGGCTGGTACCCGCTGGATGTCCACGCCCGCGTCGGCGACCCCTCGACCCACAACCAGGCCACCCGACCCTTCCAGCTCCCTGCCGGGGCGCTGGTCAGTGAGACGCCCGGCAACCTGGTGGCCGCGGGCAAGGCCCTGTCGGTCACCCAGCTGGCCGGCGGCAGCTACCGCGTGCATCCGGTGGAGTGGGCGGTGGGCGAGGCTGCGGGCACCGTCGCAGCGCTGGCCGTGCGCCGCGGGCGCTCGCCCGCGACGCTGCTGGCCGACCCCGCGGGGCTGCTGGCCGCCCAGCAGCACCTCGTCGCGCGCGGCGCACCGCTGGCCTGGGTCGCCGACGTGCCCACCGACGATCCGCGCTTCGCTGGCGCCCAGCTCCTCGCCACGCGCGGGGCGCTGGTCGGACGGCTCGCCGACGACCTCGCCGTGCAGCCCGACCGCCGCCTCGACGCCGAGGAGGCCACAGCCGTGGCAGCGGTGCTGGCGAGCTCACTGCCACCGGGCGCCCGCCCGCCGGCACGGCGACCGCCGACCTTCGGCGATGCCAGCGCCGCCCTCGGCCAAGCGCTGCTCGCCGCGGACCCGCCAGCGCCCCAACCCCCCGAGGAGGAGACCCATGGTCGCAGTCGATGAGCACGCGGCCCTGCTCGACAGCCTGCAGGGCGGGCTGATCGTGTCGTGCCAGGCCCCACCGGACGATCCCCTGTCGGGTCCCGACATCATGGCGCGCATGGCCGCCTCGGTGGTGGCGGGCGGCGCCCGCGGCGTGCGCGTCAACGGGCCGACGGACTGCGCGGCAGTGCGTGCGGCCGTGCACGCCCCGCTCATCGGACTGTGGAAGGACGGCAGCGACGGCGTCTACATCACCCCGACGCCACGTCACGCCGTGGCGATCCTCGAGGCGGGCGCCGACGTGGTGGCGGTGGACGGCACGGGACGCCACCGCCCCGAGGGCGCCACCCTCGCCCAGATCGTCGCCGCCGTGCACGCCCGCGGTGGCCTGGCGATGGCTGACATCGCCACCGCCGCCGAGGCCGCGTTCGCCGTCGACGCCGGCGCCGACCTCGTGGCCACGACCCTGGCCGGCTACACCGATCCCGCGGCGACAGCCGACGAGCCCGACCTCGCCCTGGTCGGCCAGCTCGCGGCCAGCCTGCCGGTGCCCGTGCTGGCCGAGGGTCGGATCGCCACGCCCGACGATGCGCAGCGCGCGCTGGCGCTGGGAGCGTTCGCCGTGTGCGTGGGCACCGCCATCACCCGCCCGCAGGCGATCGCCGCGCGCTTCGCCGGCGCGCTGATCGCACCGCCCGAGCCCGAGGGCAACCCGTGACGGGTCGGCGACCGCAGGCGGGCTCCCCCGAGATGGCCGATGACGCGGGCGACGCCGCAACGGTCCACGTCGTCACCCACACCCACTGGGACCGCGAGTGGTATCGCACGGCCACGGCGTTCGGCGCGCGGCTGGTCGAGCTGGTCGCCGCGGTGGCCGATCAGCTCGACGACGGTCGCCTGCCCCACGTGCTGCTCGACGGCCAGACGATCGTGCTGGACGACGTCGCGGCGGTGCGCCCGGACCTGATCGACCGGCTCTCGGGCCACGCGCGGGCCGGGCGCCTGACCGTGGGCCCCTGGCACGTGCTGGCCGACACGACGCTGGTCGATGCCGAGTCGCTGGCGCGCAACCTGCTGGCGGGGCGCCGCTGGACCGCGGCGCTCGGGGGTGGCTCGCAGGTCGCCTACGCGCCGGACCTGTTCGGCTTCCCCGCCGACCTGCCCACGGTGCTGGCCGGGTTCGGCTTCACCACGACCATCGTCTGGCGGGGCGCGCCACCGCAGCCGAGCCGGTTCCGCTGGCGGGCACCCGATGGCAGCGAGGTCGTCGCGCTGCGGGCGTGCTACTACAACCCCGAGGTGCTCTGGGACGTCGAGGCGGCGCCCGAGCGGCTGGCCGACTGGCTCGCCGCCGCACGGGCCCGCGAGGACGGTCCGTGGCTGCTGCTGGATGGCGGCGATCACCTCGCGCCCCGGGACATCCGTCGGCGGCTGGCGCGCCTCGGTGACCCGCCGACGGTGGACGGCGCCGCGGTGCGGGCCACGACCCTGGCCGACCATGCCGCTGCGGTGCGGGCGACCCATCCGCCACAGGACCTGCCGAGCAGCACCGGCGAGCTGCGAGTGCCCGGGCGCGACGGCGCGTTCTTGCTGGCCGGCACGCTGTCGACGCGGATGCCGGTCAAGCAGGCGGCGGCGCGCACCGCGACCACGTTGCAGCGCTGGGCCGAGCCGTGGGTCGCCTGGGCGAGCCGCGCCGAGGAGCCGTGCCGAGCAGCGGCCGACGGGCAGGCCGACGACCAGACGCTGCGCGCACTGCTGGACCGCGCCTGGGGCCACCTGCTCGCCTGCCATCCCCACGACTCGATCTGCGGCTGCTCGACCGATGCGGTCGACGCCGACGTGCGCGGGCGCCTGGAGGACGCCGAGGAGCTCGCCGAGCACGTCACCGCACGCGCTCTGCGCCGCGTCGGCGTGGACACGCGTCCGGCGCGTGCCCCCAGCGCCTCGACCGCCCATCTGGTGGTGACCAACCCGCACGGGACCCCGCTGGACGACGGCGTGACGGCCACGCTGGCGCTGCCCGAGGGGCGCGCGCCGGTGGCGGTGCACGACGCGGGGGGCAGCCCCGTCCCCTTCAGCGCCGAGCCGCTCGGCCCGGCGCGCGCGGACCTCGTGACCGACGTCGACCAGCTGCCCGCCTGGCCGGCCCTGCAGCGCTGGCGCATGGCACTGCTGGCTCGCGACGTGCCGGCCTGCGGCTGGCTCGCCTACGAGGTGGCCCTCGGCGACCGGGTGCCCGAGGAAGGCCGCCACGCTCGCACCGACGCCTCGGTGGCCGACCTCGGCGCGTGGCAGCTGACGGCCCGCGATGACGCCGGTGTCGACCTCCGCGACGCCGAGGATCGGGACTGGCCCGGCCTGGGACGCCTGCTCAGCCACGCCGACGCCGGCGACACCTACACCATGGAGCCCGTCGACGATGTGGTGGCAGGCGCCGAGCTGGGTGGCGCCGAGCGGGTGCGCTCCGCGGTGTGGTCCGGGCTGGCGCTGCACGCGCGCCTGCACCCGCCCGGCGGTGCGGCGCGTCGCCGTGGCGCGACCGACGCCGGCGAGGTCGCAGCACGCATGGCCGTCGGTGCCTGGCTGGGCGGCCCGGGCCGGCTCGAGTGGGACGTCGCGCTGCGCCACCACGCCCGCGACCACCGGCTGCGCTGGGCGGCGTCCGCGCCGGCGGCGCGCGGCTGGGTCAGCGACGCGACCCTGGCGCTGGTCCAGCGCCCGCTGACCCCACCCGACCTGCCGATCGCCGAGGATGCGCGCGGAGAGGCGGATCCGCGGACCGCGCCGGCCCAGCGGGTCGCGGCCGTGGGCCGCGGTGCGGATCGCCTCGCGGCGCTCTGCGCCGGCCTGCCCGAGGTCAGCGGGGTCGACCGGGGTGGTCACGCCGAGCTGGCGGTCACGCTCCTGCGCGCCGTCGGGCAGCTCGGCCACCACGACCTGCGCGCCCGCCCGATGGGGGCGGGCCCGCCGGTGCCAACCCCGGGGGCGCAGCAGGACGGCGACCACCGCTTCTCCCTGGCAGTCCGGCTCGGCGACGACGATGCGACGCTGCTGCGCCATGGCGAGCGCTGGCGCGCACCCCTGCGGGCCTGGCAGACCACCGCCCCGCCACCGCAGCTGCGCCGCGGCTTCCTCGCCGTGGAGGGCCCAGCGCTGCTGTCCGCCCTCAAGCCGGCCGAGGACGGGGACGAGATCGTGGTGCGTCTGGCCGACCCCGCGGGCGTCGGCGGCGCCACGACGCTGCGCCTGCCCGAGCCGCCCGCTGCCGCAGCCGCCGTCGACCTCGCCGAGGAGCACCCCCGAGCCCTGCCGTTGGAGGGTGGGGTGCTGCGCGTCACGGTGCCGCCCTTCGGCCTGCGCACCGTCCGTCTGCGGTGGTGAGCGCGGGTGCGGCGAGCGCGGCGACCCCGCGCGATCGCGGTCAGGTGGTGGGTGTGACCTTGGACAGGTCGAAGGGGCGGTCGGGGTCGATGCCGGCGGCCATGGCGGCTCGCTCGGCCAGCTGCTGGCCACGCACCACCTGCGGGATCGTGGCAAGCGACTCGGGCACCCCGGCTGGGACCGGCAGCCACCGTGTGGCCTGCGGCAGCAGCTGCGGATCATCGCCCACCCCGACCACGGTGGCCCCGCGCGCGGCCAGCGCCTCGGCGGTCTCGCGCACGTCGTCCACCGTGGGCCCCTCGGCGACGATGCACAGCGCCACCGTCCCCGGCCCGACGGTGGCGATCGGGCCGTGCAGCAGATCGGCCGCCGAGTAGGCGTGCACCGCCGCGCCGGTGGTCTCGGCCAGCTTGAGCCCGACCTCGAGCGCCGCGCCCAGCAGCAGGCCCCGACCCACCGGCAGGATCCGCTGGGCACCGGTGACGAGCTCGACGAGCTCCTGGGCGGGGCCGCTGTCGGCGGTGATCGCCGCCACCGCGTCGACCACGGCCTCCCAGTCCTCGGGTCCCCAGGGGACCTCGGCGAGCGCGTCGGCGATCTCAGCGAACGCCGCCACCGTGGCAGTGAACGTCTTGGTGGCCGGCACCGCCTCCTCAGGACCGGTGTCCAGCACGACCGCCTCGTCGCACGCCTCCACCAGCGGCGTCTCGGCGGCGTTGGTCACCGCCAGCGTGGCCGCGCCACCGGCGCGCAGCCGCTCCACGGTGGTCACGATCTCCGGAGTGCGCCCCGACTGGCTCACCCCGATCACCACAAAGCCCTCTAGCTGCGGCGTCACGCCGTAGCGGGTCTGCAGGCTCGGCGCGGCCAGCATCACCGGCACGCCAGCCAGCAGCTCCAGCACGTAGCGCCCGTAGATCGCGGCGTTGTCAGAGGACCCGCGCGCCACCAGCACCACCCCGCGCAGCGGCGCGGGGACACTGCGGCGCACCGCCGCGGCGATCTCCTCGCGCCGAGCGATCAACGAGCGCAGCACCGCAGTCTGCTCGCCGATCTCGGCGCGCATGGACGCGCCCGGCGGGCTCGACCCGGCGTCGGGTGCGCTCATGGCAGCGTCCGCCGACCGCGTCGGCCGCGTCGTGCGATCCCTGCCAGCGGGCTCACGGCGTGGTGGTCGTCCTGGCCCGGGCGATCAGCCGAAGCTGTCGCCGCAGGCGCACGGGTTGCCGGCGTTGGGGTTGTCGATCGAGAAGCCGGCGCCCTGGAGGCTGTCCACCCAGTCGATCTTGGTCCCGCGCAGATAGGGCGCGCTCATCTGGTCGACGCGCACCGGCACGCCCTCGATCTCGAACGCGACGTCGCCGTCGAGCGCGCGGTCGTCGAAGAACAGCGCGTAGCGCATCCCCGAGCATCCACCCGGTTGCACCGCTACGCGGAGCGCGAGCCCGGACTGCTCCTCGCGCTCCATGAGCTCGCCGACCTTGCTCGCCGCCGCGGGCGTGAGGACGATCGGTGAGGTCAGCTCCCGCTCCTGCTGCGGCGCGGTGGTGATGTCGCTCTGCATCGGCGACTCCTGCTCGCTCGACGACGTTTCTCAAGGGTGGCGTTGTGCAATCGGGAGTGTAGCGACCGGTGGCCGCTGGTGGCCGCCGGTGTCGGCACCGGCGGCCACCAGCGGCCCCCAGGGGACGGCGTCAGCCCACGTCGGGGGGTGGGTCACTGGGCTGATCGCTGGCGCTGCCGCCGGTCGCACCGGCGGACGCGGGCGCGTCCACCGCCTTCCAGTCGGGGCGCTGCAGGTAGGCGCGCGTCTCGCGTGCCACGACCCCGGAGAGCAGGAGCAGCCCCACGAGGTTGGGCAGCGCCATCAGCCCGTTCATCACGTCGGCGAACAGCCAGACGACGTTCACCTCGACCACAGCGCCCACGAAGATGAGCGCCACGAACACCACACGGTAGGGCTCCACCGCTCGCCGCCCGAACAGGAAGTCCATCGAGCGCTCGCCGAAGTAGCTCCAGCCGAGCAGGGTCGAGAAGGCGAAGAACACCACCGCGACCGTCACCAGGATGCCGCCCCAGGCGCCGGGCAGCCCCTGCGAGAACGCCTCGATGGTCACGCGCGCGCCCTCGCGGTTGGCGACGTCCTCCAGCGTCCACGCGCCGGTCACCACGATCGCCAGGCCGGTGAAGGACACGACCACCAGCGTGTCGATGAACGTCTGGGTCATCGACACGAGCGCCTGGCGGACCGGATGGGTGGTCTGGGCCGCTGCCGCTGCGATGCCACCGGTGCCGAGCCCGGACTCGTTGGAGAAGATGCCGCGCGCCACGCCCTGCTGGATGACCACCGCGATCCCGGCGCCCGCGAACCCACCGGTGGCGGCGGTGCCACTGAAGGCGTCCTGGAAGATCAGCGCGATCGCGGCGGGCAGCGCATCCACGTTGACGATGAGCACCCACAGGGCCCCGAGGATGTACAGCACCGCCATGAACGGCACGAACAGGGCCGCGAAGCGGCCGATCGAGCGGATCCCGCCGAGGATCACGGCCGCAGCGGCCACGGTCAGCACCGCGCCGGTGACCACCGGGGAGACGCCGAACTGGTCGTTGACGCTGTCGGCCACGGTGTTGGCCTGGACCATGTTGCCGATGCCGAAGGCGGCGATGGCGGCGAACACCGCGAAGGCGACGCCCAGCGTCATGCCGAACCCCCCCGGCAGCCCCCGCGACAGGTAGAACATCGGGCCGCCGCTCTGCTCGCCCTTGGCGTCGACGCGGCGGTACTTCACCCCGAGGAACGCCTCGCTGTACTTGGTGGCCATGCCGACCAGTCCCGTGACCCACATCCACAGCACCGCGCCGGGCCCGCCGATGGCGATGGCGCCGGCGACGCCGGCGATGTTGCCGACCCCGATGGTGGCTGCCAAGGCGGTGGCAAGCGCGGCGTAGTGGGTGATGTCGCCTTCCGCGCCGACCTCCTTGCGCTTGATCAGCGCCAGCCACAGCGCGTAGAGCAGCCGACGGAACTGCAGGCCCCGCAGCATCACCGTCAGCCACAGCCCGGTGAGCAGCAGCAGCGGGACGAGCAGGTACTCGCCCCACACCACTCCGCTCAGCCAGCCCAGGCCCTCCTCGATGGGTGCGAGCAGCTCTCCCATGGTTCCCGCTCCTTGTGTGTCGCCGCGCTCGGACCGCCTGACCCGGGCCGGGCGCTGTCCGGCCTGGGTCGCGCCCCATGCACCGGTCGGCCGGCGCACGACCAAGGACGGTCTCCGACGGACGCGGGGAGACTAGCCCGTACGGCGCCGCCGCGTCCGCGCCGGTGGGCCGAGCCCCCGTCAGGGCTGGCGGGAGGCCAGCGCCTCGGCACGCTCGGCTGCCAGCGCCGCCGGGCGCTCCAGTCCGTCGGGCCCCAGCGCCTCGACGTCGTCGAAGACCTCCCGGGCGCCCTCGGAGACCGCGCCGGCCACGGCGAGCAGCCGCACCCCGCGCGCTCGGGCGCGCTCGGCGACGTGCGCGCCGATCTTGCCGTGGCCGGTCGTCTGGGCGTCCAGCGATCCCTCGGCGAAGATGACGCCGTCGGCCTGCGCCAGGGCCGCGTCGAACCCCACGAGCTCGGCGATCCACTGCCCGCCCGAGCGCAGCCGTGCGTCGCACCACGCCGCCAGCGCCCAGCCGAGGCCGCCCGCGGCGCCAGCACCGGGCAGGTCGCGCCAGGGCCCGCCGGGCAGGTCGCGCTCGGCGATGTCGGCGAGGTGGGCGAGGGCCTGCTCGAGCACGGGCAGGTCGCGCTCGCTGGCCCCCTTCTGCGGCGCGAACACCGCCACCGCGCCCTCGGGCCCAAGCAGCGGGTTGGTCACGTCGACCGCCACGTCGACCGGCACCCCCAGCGGCGGCCCCGGGACCACGCGGTCCAGCTCGGTCAGCCAGCGGGCGCCGACCTTGACGCCGTTGCCGTCGGCGCGCAGCAGCCGGTGGCCCAGGGCGGTGGCCAGCCCGCCGCCCCCATCGGAGGTGGCCGACCCGCCCAGGCCCACCGTGATGGCGCGAGCGTGGGCGGCCGCGTCCGCCAGCAGCTGACCCACGCCGTAGCTGGTGGCCGTCAGCGGGTCGCGCTCCTCGGGCGGCAGGTCGCCGAGGCCCACGGCCTGGGCAGCCTCCACCACGGCCGTGCCGTCGGGCAGCGCCAGCCAGTCGGCCTGGGTGGCCCGCCCGCGGGCGTCGGCGACCTCGACGGTGCGCCGCTCGGCGCCAGGGGTGGCGGCCTCGACGACGGCCAGGGTCCCGTCGCCGCCGTCAGCGAGGGGCAGCTGGATGATCTCGTCATCGGGCCGGGCGCGTCGCCAGCCCTGCGCCAGCGCGGCGGCGGCCTCGGCCGCGCCGAGGGTGCCCTTGAAGGAGTCGGGTGCGATGAGGACTCTCACGGTGCGAGCAGTCTAGGACGTGGGCCCCGGCGCGCGAGGCGACGATCCGGTCAGCCCTCGCGCGGCGCCGGCTGCACGAACGGCGGCGTGACCACCTCGGCGGGGACGTCGCGGCCGCGCACCTCGACGGTCACCGCGGTGCCGACCTCCACCGCGCGGTCCAGGTAGCCCATGCCGATGCCCACCCCCAGCGTCGGGCTCATCGTGCCCGAGGTCAGCACGCCGACCTCGCGGCCGTCGTGGTGCACCGGGCAGCCAGGACGCGGCACCCCGCGGCCGGTGGCCCGCACCCCGATGAGCCGGCGCGGGGTCCCGACCTCGGCCAGGTGAGCCGCGGCCTCCTCCCCCACGAAGCCGCCGCCGAGCCGCGTGGCCCATGACAGGCGGGCCGAGACCGGATCGGTGGCGGTGGACAGGTCGTTGCCGTGCAGCGCCAGCCCGGCCTCCAGCCGCAGCGTGTCGCGGGCGCCGAGCCCGGCAGGCTGCGCGCCCGCCGCGATCAGCTGGTCCCACAGCTCGACGACCTCGTCGGCGCCGAGGAACAGCTCGTAGCCGCGCTCGCCGGTGTAGCCGGTGCGCGCGAGGATGCCGCCCTCGGGCGGGGGCTGCGCGGGGGTGGCCTCCGGCGGCAGCGTGCATGCCCGCCCGAAGCGCAGCTCGCCGGGGTCGAGCCCCACTGCGGCCAGCACCTCCGGTGACCGCGGTCCCTGCACAGCCACGCAGCCCACCTGCGACCCGTGCTCGGCCACCGCCGCGTCGCGGTCCCGCGCGGCGTCCTCGAGCACCTCGAGCACCGCTGCGAGGTTGGCCGCGTTGGGCACGGTCCAGAAGCCCCACGGCAGCCGGTACACGATCAGGTCGTCGACGATGCCGGCCTGCGGCGTCAGGCACAGGGCGTACTGGGATCGCCCCGGCTCGAGGCGCTCCACGGCCACGGTGAAGGCCTGCTGGACCACCGCGTCCGCCTCGGGCCCGGTGATGCTCACCGATCCGAGGTGGCCGAGGTCGAACGCGCCGCAGCCCTCGCGCACCGCATGGTGCTCGGCCACGACGCTGCCGTAGTCGACCGGCATCCACCAGCCGGCGAAGTCGGCCAGGCGCGCCCCGCGGCCGGCGTGCCAGCTGGCAAGCGGTGTGCGCCGCAGGTCCGCTGCGCCCATCGGCGGTCGCTCCTCGCTCTCGGCTGCCCGTTCGAGGCGCTCGACGCCGCCTCGCGGTGCAGCCTATCGAGGGGTGAGGTCGCCGCGACGACGGTTAGGATGACCGGGAGCGCTCCCGTGCGCGCCCCGCAGCGTGCGCGCGCGTCAGCGCGACGGACCGTACCCGGGCGACAGGGCTTTCGTGATGGCGGACACCTACGATCTCGTGATCCTCGGCGGCGGCACGGGGGGCTACTCCTGTGCGCTGCGCGCGGCGGGCCTCGGCTTGTCGGTCGCCCTGGTGGAGCGCGACAAGGTCGGTGGCACCTGCCTGCACTGGGGCTGCGTGCCCACCAAGGCGTTCCTGCAGTCCGCCGAGGTCGCCAGCCAGACGCGCGACAGCGCCCACTACGGCGTCCAGTCCACGTTCGAGGGCGTGGACATGGAGCGCGTCCTGGCCTACAAGCAGACGGTCGTGGACACCAACCACAAGGGCCTGCAGGGCGCGCTCAAGGGGCGGGGGGTCGACGTCATCGCCGGCACCGGCCACCTCGCCGACGCGCGCACGGTGGTGGTCGACACCGACGAGGGCCAGCGCACCGTCACCGGCTCGCGTGGGGTGGTCCTGGCCACCGGCTCGGCGCCGCGCGACGTGCCGATCGAGGGCGCCGACCGCGACGGGGAGCTGGTCATCACCTCCGACGAGGCGATGTATCTCCAGCGCCGACCGCAGCGCCCGATCGTGCTGGGCGCCAGCGCGGTGGGCGTGGAGTTCGCCACGGTCTGGAACGACTGGGGCGCCGAGCAGGTCACCATCGTCGAGATGGAGGACGGCCTCGTCCCCCGCGAGGACATCGACAGCCAGAAGCAGCTCGCCAAGGACTTCAAGAAGGCGGGCATCGCCACGCGCACCGGTGCGAAGGCGACGCGGGTCGAGAAGGGCGAGGGCGCCGTCCGCGTCACGATCGAGAGCGACCGGGGCGAGGAGCAGCTCGAGGGCGACCTGCTGATGGTCGCGATCGGGCGCCGACCGGTCACCGAGGGCATGGGCTTCGAGGAGGCCGGGGTGACCCTCGACCGTGGCTTCGTGCCCGTCGACGACCACCTGCGCACCAGCCTGCCGGGCGTGTACGCGGTCGGTGACATCCTGCCCCCGCCCTACCTGGGGCTGGCCCACGCCTCGTTCCAGGAGGGCCTGCTGGTGGCCGAGCAGGTGGCCGGCCTGCCGGTGCACCCGATCGACACCCGCGCCATCCCGCGCGTGTACTACTGCCACCCCGAGATCGGCTCGGTCGGCTGGAACGAGCAGGAGCTGCGCGCGGAGGGGATCGACTACGACAAGACCGTGTTCCCGCTGAGCCACAACAGCCGGGCGATGATGATGCGCGGCACCGGGCACGTGAAGGTGCTGGCCGGCAAGGACAACGGACCGGTGCTCGGGGTCCACATGGTCGGCCCGCACGCCACCGACCTCATCGCCGAGGGCCAGCTCATCTACAGCTGGGAGGCGCTGCCCACCGACGTCGCCGAGCTCATCCATCCCCACCCCTCGCTGTCCGAGGCCGTGGGCGAGGCGCATCTGGCCCTGGCCGGCCGGCAGCTGCACGGCTAGCGACCGCCCGGAGCGACCACCACCCCGACGATCCGAGCAGACCATGGCCCGACGCCGACGCCGACCCGAGGCCGACCCGGCCGCCGCCCCGCGCCGCCGGCGGCGCGCGGGGAACGTGCCGGGAGAGGCCACGCGGCAGCGCCGGCGCCGGCGCGCCGAGGCCGAGGCGGCAGAGCCCGAGCCCGAGGCCGCGCCCACGCCGCAGACGGAGGAACCCGAGCCCGCGCCGCAGGCGGCAGAGCCCGAGCCGCCCGCACCCCACGATCAGATCGCGCCGCACACGCCACCCGCGAGGAGGACCACCGTGGCAACCGAGGTCACCCTGCCCCAGCTCGGTGAGAGCGTCACCGAGGGAACCATCACCAGCTGGCTCGTCTCCGTCGGCGACCACGTCGAGGTCGACCAGCCGCTGTTCGAGCTCAGCTCTGACAAGGTCGACACCGAGGTGCCCTCCCCGGCATCCGGGGTGCTTCAGGAGATCAAGGTCGACGTCGACGAGACCGCCGAGGTCGGCTCGGTGGTGGCGGTGATCGGCTCCGGCGACGAGGCGCCCGCCGAGCAGCCCGCCGCTGCCGAGCAGCCCGCCGCTGCCGAGGCGCCCGCTGCCGAGGCGCCGGCCTCCGCTCCCGCCGCACCACCCGAGCCCCCGCCCCAGGCCCCGGCACCGGCGGCACCGACCGCGCCGCAGGCCTCACCGCAACCGCAGCCCTCGCAGGCCGAGGCGACGGGCGGCGAGCCACCGCTTGCCAGCCCGCTGGTGCGACGACTGGCGGGCGAGCGCGGCGTCGACCTCGCCCAGGTCCAGGGCAGCGGCCTCGGCGGTCGCATCACCCGCGAGGACGTGGAGAGCGCCGCGCGCGGCCAGGCGGTGCCGGCCGCACCGGCAGCACAGGAGCCCGCCCAGCCGGCGGCGAGCCAGCAGGCCGCCCCCCAGCCGGCAGCCGAGCAGCCGAGCGCACCCGCGGCAGCCGCGGCCCCCGCCCCCGCGGCACCGGCACCGCGCCCGCAGGCCGACGGTGCGCGCGAGCGCACCGAGGACCTGTCACGGATCCGCCAGCGCATCGCCGACAAGATGCTGGAGTCGCTGGGCAACGCCGCCCAGCTGACCACCATCCAGGAGGTCGACGTCACCCGCATCATGCACACGCGGGCGCGCATCAAGGACACGTTCCGCCAGCGCGAGGGCGTGTCGCTCAGCCCCTTCGCCTTCCTGGCCCGCGCGGCGGTCCTCGCGGTGCGCAACCACCCGAAGGTCAACGCCCACGCCGACTGGGAGGCAGGCAAGGTCACCTACCGCGACTACGTCAACCTCGGCGTCGCGGTGGACACCGACAAGGGCCTGATCGTGCCCAACGTCAAGGGCGCCGACGATCTGACCCTCGCCGGCCTGGCCCGCGGCATCAACCAGGCCGCCGCCAAGGCCCGCGGCGACCAGAAGCTCGAGATGGACGACATCCAGGGCGGCACGTTCACGCTGACCAACACCGGCAGCGTCGGCGTGCTGATGGACACGCCGATCCTCAACTACCCCGAGGTCGCGATCCTCGGCACGGGCGCGATCAAGAAGCGACCGGTGGTCATGGAGGCCGACGGCGGCGACACGATCGCCATCCGCCACATGATGTACCTGTCGCTGACCTATGACCACCGGCTGCTCGACGGCGCGGACGCGGCCCGCTTCGTCACCGAGGTCAAGCAGGTCGCCGAGTCGCTCGACTGGGACGCGGAGATCGGCTACTAGCCGTGGCCGCCACCCTGCACCACGTCCCCTGCGGCGAGGTCGTCTACGAGGACGGCCTCGCCTGGCAGCGCTCGCTATGGCAGCGCCGGGTCGAGGACGCGATCGGCGACGTGCTGCTGACCCTCACCCACGACCCGGTCTACACCGCGGGTCGCCACGCCGACCTCGACCGCAACCTGCTGCGCGACGACACCGGCGTGCGCGTGGTGGAGGTGGAGCGCGGCGGCGACCTGACCTACCACGGGCCGGGCCAGCTCGTCGCCTACCCGATCGTGGCGCTGGGCTCGTCGAAGGACGTGCGCTGGTTCGTCGACGCGCTGCTCGAGGCGTGCCGGCGCACCGTCGCCGCCTTCGGCGTCGTCGCCACCGTCGACGCCCGGCGCCCCGGACTGTGGGTGGACGGCCGCAAGCTCGCCGCCGTCGGCGTGCGGCTGGACCGAAGCGTGACCTTCCACGGCCTCGCGCTGAACGTGGCACCCGATCTCGACCAGTTCCGCGCGGGGATCATCCCCTGCGGCATCACCGACGCCGGGCTGTGCTCGCTCGCCTCCCTGGGAGTCGACACCGACCTCGAGGAGGTGCGCGAGCACCTGGTCCGCGAGCTGGGCACGACCCTGCAGCGCACCGTGGTCGCCGACAGCACCGACGCACGCACCGCGCGCGCGCTGGGTCCCGAGCGCAGCGAGGCTGACGCCGCCGCGGCCGCGTCGCGCCAGCCGGAAGCCTGAGCAGCCAACGGCCGGCATGACTCGCTCCCCGCCCGGTCCCCGCGGTCAGGGCGGAGCGCTGCCGCCCGCCGCCCGCGTGAGCAGCATGGCCGTCGTCGCGCTGGTGGCCGGGGTGAGCTGGATCCTAGCGCCGCTGCTCGGCCTGTCCTGGCCCTGGTGGATCGGCTGGGCCATCGCGATGGTGCTGGGCCACCGCGCCAAGACCCGGATCGACCGCTCTGGCGGACGCCTCCGCGGGCGCCCCGTGGCGATCGCGGCGCTGACGCTGGGATGGATCGGCTTCGTGGGCTTCGCGGCCATCCTCGTCACCGCGCTTGCCACGGTGGCCTTCGGCGCCTCCGCACGCGCCTAGGCGCGTGGCCCGACCACCGCGGATCGTGCGGCCCAAGCCTCCTACACTCGACCCCCCGTTCCCGACATCACGAGGCGCGCGTGAGCACCATCGTCCCCGAAGACGCCACCCGCCTGACCCTGGTCGGCGCCGAGGCGATCCCCAAGCGCAAGCCGAGCTGGCTCAAGCAGCGGGCACCCCTTGCCGGCGCCAACTACCGCGAGATCAAGCAGACGATGCGCGGGCAGTCGCTGCACACGGTGTGCGAGGAGGCCGGCTGCCCCAACATCCAGGAGTGCTGGGAGGACCGCGAGGCCACCTTCCTGATCGGCGGCGACGTCTGCACCCGTCGCTGCGGCTTCTGCGACATCGCCACCGGCAAGCCGAAGGAGTACGACACCGACGAGCCGCGCCGCGTGGCCGAGACGGTCGAGGCGATGGGGCTGCACTTCGCGGTGGTCACCGGCGTGGCCCGCGACGACCTGCCCGACAAGGCCGCCTGGCTCTACGCCGAGACCGCCCGTCAGATCAAGCAGCGTCTGCCCCACTGCGGCGTCGAGCTGCTCGTCGACGACTTCCGAGGCGACCCGGAGCTGCTGCGGCTGGTGCTCGACGCGGAGCCCGAGGTCTTCGCGCACAACCTGGAGACCGTGCGGCGTCTGTTCCGCCACGTGCGACCCGCCTTCGACTACGAGGGCAGCCTGGTGATGCTCGACCGCGCTCGCGCGTGGTCGGACAGCGCCACCAAGTCCAACCTGATGCTGGGCCTCGGTGAGACCGAGGACGAGGTCGTCGCCTCGATGCGCGATCTGCGCGAGGTCGGCTGCCAGA
Source organism: Nitriliruptoria bacterium (assembly GCA_003553565.1). Classification (GTDB taxonomy): domain Bacteria; phylum Actinomycetota; class Nitriliruptoria; order Euzebyales; family Egibacteraceae; genus PUKE01. The sequence goes on from PWER01000109.1 coordinate 60,526, forward strand.
TCCTGACCATCGGGCAGTACCTCCAGCCCACCTACGAGCACCTGGCGCTGCAGCGCTACGTCGAGCCTGACGAGTTCCTGCGGTACGCGCGGCTGGGGCGGCGCATGGGCTTCGACCACGTCGAGTCCGGGCCGCTGGTGCGCTCCAGCTATCGCGCGGGGCGCCAGGCGCAGCGCGCCGGCGTGTGGGAGCGCCCCGAGACCGCCGTGTCGTCTGCCCAGTGACCTCGGAGCCGTGATGGAGCTCTCCGCTGCCCTGCTGCCGCTGACCGCGGTGGCCGCAGTCGCCGACACGGTCGAGGCCTGGCTCGGCGAGCACGTCCTCGCCGAGGCCACGGTGATCGGCCTGCGGATCCTGCTGATCATCGTGCTGGCGGTGGTCGCGCACGGGGTCCTGCTGCGCCTCATCAAGCGCTCCACGCGCTCGATGAAGGAGCGCGGCGTCCAGCGGCTCGCGCGACTGCGGGGGCGCGGTCGCCCCGGCGACTCGGGGGAGCTGGACCTCCAGCGGGCCTCGATGCGCACCGAGACCATCGGCGGGGTGCTGCGCAGCGTCAGCGGGCTGACCATCGCGCTCATCGCCGCGATGCTGGTGCTCGGCGAGTTCGGCGTGAGCCTCGGGCCGCTGATCGCCGGCGCGGGTGTGGCCGGCGTCGCGCTCGGCTTCGGCGCCCAGAAGCTCGTCCAGGACGTGCTCTCGGGACTGTTCATGCTGATCGAGGACCAGTACGGCATCAACGACGTCGTCGACGTCGGCGAGGCCATCGGCACGATCGAGGGCATCAGCCTGCGCACCACACGGCTGCGCGACATCTACGGGACCCTGTGGCACGTCCCCAACGGCGAGATCCGCCGCGTCGGCAACATGAGCCAGGAGTGGGCGCAGGCGCTGCTCGACGTCAGCGTGGCCTACGGCACCGACGTCGACACGGCCGCGGCGGTGATGCTGCGCGCCGCCGAGGACCTGCGCGCCGAGCAGGACTGGGCGCCGCTGTGCTACGACGACCCCTCGATCTGGGGAGTGCAGGACCTCGCCGACGATGGGGTGGTGATCCGCCTGGCCGTGCGCGTCGCGCCGCTGTCGCAGTGGCAGGTCGAGCGCGAGCTGCGACGGCGCATCAAGCAGGCCTTCGACGCTGCGGGCATCGAGATCCCGTTCCCCCAGCGCACCATCTGGACGCGCCGCGACGAGCCCACCCTCGGACCACGCGACCCCAGCGAGATCCCGGGGTCCAGTGACCTGTCGCACACCGAGGGCGCGGCCAGCTCCAAGGGCGCCCGGGGCGACTACGGCAACGTCGAGGAGTGGGGCGAGCCCGAGCACGGCAGCTTGTAACGCACCCGAAACGCTCGGGTAACTCGCCGGGAAGGCCGCTCCGCTACGTTGCTCGTCGGCGCGGCGGAGCACCGCCGGTCCGGTGGCTCGCCCCTGGCCCCAACAGCGGCTCGGGGTGCCATCGGGCCCAGCCCTGGCGCATCGGGTCGTTCCGGGGGCGAGCCTCCCGACCGGCTCCGGGCCGGGGGCAGGTCACCGGCGGCGCGCGCTGCCGCTGCGCTCGAAGGTGCGGGCTCTCGCGCCGGCCTTCGTGACCACGCTGACGAACGCAAAGGAGCAACGTTGGGGAGCTCACCAGAGGATGTCCTGAAGAAGGTGTCCGACGAGCGCATCGAGTTCGTGGACCTGCGCTTCTGCGACCTTCCGGGACTGATGCAGCACTTCACCATGCCGGCGCACGCGCTGAGCGAGGATCTGTTCTCCGAGGGTGCGGGCTTCGACGGGTCCTCGGTGCGCGGCTTCCAGGACATCCAGGAGTCCGACATGGTCCTGGTCCCGGATGCCGACACCGCCGTCGTGGATCCCTTCCGCGACCGCAAGACCCTGATCCTGAACGCCTTCGTGCAGGATCCGGTCACCGGCGAGCCCTACTCCCGTGATCCGCGCTACATCGCCCAGAAGGCCGAGCAGCACCTCACGGGCTCGGGCATCGCCGACAAGGCGTTCTTCGGCCCCGAGCCGGAGTTCTTCATCTTCGACGACATCCGCTTCGACAGCGCGCCGGGGCGCAGCTACTTCTTCATCGACTCGGTGGAGGCGCCGTGGAACACCGGCAAGGACGAGGGCCCCAACCTGGGGTACAAGCCCCGCCACAAGCAGGGGTACTTCCCCGTCCCGCCGATGGACCACTACCAGGACCTGCGCTCGGAGATGGTGGCGGTCCTCGAGCAGTGCGGGATCGAGGTCGAGGTCCAGCACCACGAGGTCGGCAGCGCCGGGCAGGCGGAGATCGACATCAAGTTCGACACGCTGCTGTCGATGGCGGACAAGACGATGCTGTTCAAGTACATCGTCAAGAACGTCGCCCGCAAGTACGGCAAGACGGTGACGTTCCTGCCGAAGCCGATCGTGGAGGACAACGGCTCGGGCATGCACACCCACCAGTCCCTGTGGCGGGGTGACCAGCCGCTGTTCTTCGACGAGACCGGCTACGCGCAGCTGTCCGACATCGCCCGCCACTACATCGGCGGCGTCCTCAAGCACGCACCGAGCATCCTGGCGTTCTCCAACCCGACCACCAACAGCTACCGCCGTCTGGTGCCGGGCTACGAGGCGCCGGTCAACCTGGTGTACAGCCAGCGCAACCGCTCGGCGGCGTGCCGGATCCCGGTGTACTCGAAGTCGCCCAAGTCCAAGCGCATCGAGTTCCGGGTCCCCGACCCCTCCTGCAACCCCTATCTCGCCTACAGCGCCATGCTGATGGCGGGCCTCGACGGGGTGCGCAACAAGATCGAGCCGCCGGACCCGGTGGACAAGGACATCTACGACCTGCCGCGCGAGGCGCTGGAGAGCCTCCCCAGCGTCCCGGCGAGCCTCGAGGAGGCGCTCTCGGCCCTCGAGGACGACAACGAGTTCCTGCTCGAGGGCGGGGTGTTCACCGAGGACGTCGTCGAGACCCACCTCGAGTACAAGATGGACGAGGAGGTCTCGCAGGTGCGGTTGCAGCCTCACCCCTACGAGTTCCACCTCTACTACGACATCTGAGGCAGGAGCCCGCTGACCTGCTCTGACGC
>PWER01000068.1 GCA_003553565.1 Nitriliruptoria bacterium
CCAGCGAGTCCAGCGCCGCAGGCCCACCGACCAGCAGGGCGTCCTCGGTGGGCTCCTGGGCGCGCAGGAAGTCATCGACGTCGCCAGGCAGCTCGTCGGCGGCGCTGAGCATGAGCGTGCCATCGACCGCGCTGGCCAGCGCCCCCGCGGAGAGGGCGTCGCTGTAGGACTCGCCGCTGGCCAGCACAGGCGTGCCGAGCTCATCGTCGCGGCGGTCCAGCGCCTCCTCGGCCAGGGCGACGCTGGTGGCCCAGCGGTGCTCGCCGGCGATGCGCTCCACGGCGAAGTCGTCGTCCTCGAGGGCGTCGGCGACCTCGGGCGTGATGGCGCTGTCGCCGCCGACCAGCGTCACCTGCTCGGCGCCGAGCTCGTCGAGGGCCTCCTCGGTGGCCTCGGGCAGCTCGTCGTGACGGGTCAACAGCAGCGGCAGCTCGTCGTCGGCGGCGGTGAGCGCGCCCGAGGCCACGGCGTCCGCCCAGGCCTGCTCGGGGTCGGGGTGGTCACCCAGGGCCAGCAGGACCTCCTCGGCACCGTCGGGGTGCGCCCGGGCGGCCAGGGCGGCGCCGGTCTCGAAGCGCCCGGTGCCGTCGATGCGCTCGACCTCGCGGTCCTGCTCGTCGAGGTCGTCCACCACGTCCTCGCTCACCGCGCTCTCACCGCCGAGCACGAGCACCTCGCTCACCCCGAGGTCATCGAGGGTCTCGGTGACGACGTCGTCCAGCTCGTCCTCGCCGGTGAGCAGCAGCGGTGCGTCCTCGGCGCGTGACAGGGCCACGGCGCTGAGGGCGTCAGGGAAGTCCCACGCGGTGCTCAGCAGCGCGACGTCGGCGTCGTCCCAGCCCACGAGCGCCGCCTCGGCGGCGGTCGCGATGCGGTCGGGCCCATCGGCCCGCTCCACGTCGGGCTCCTCGCCAGCAGCGTGCGGTGCGAGCAGCAGCAGGCCGGTGGCCGCGGCCGCTCCACCTGCTGCCGCGCGTGTCATCAGGGTCAGTTCCATTGGCAAGCCTCGCAAGCAGTCGTCCCGGTGGGGTCAGGCAGCGCGCCCTGGTCGTGGCGCGCCGGACGGAGATCCCCCAATCGATCCGCCAGCTGCGAGGCTGCCCGCGCTGCTGCGCGGCGCACTTGGTCGACGCCCGTCCTTGTGGACGGGCGTCTGGCGATCAGCCGTCCTCGAGGTCCTCGGCGGGCTTGATCGCCAGGACCGGGCAGTTGGCGCCCAGCAGCACGTCTTGGGCGTTGCTGCCCAGCACGAGCTTGCCCACCGGAGAGCGCCTGCGGATGCCGATGACGATCAGGTCGGCGTGCTCCTCGTTGGCGAGCTCGACGAGGTCGTCGCCGGCCGGGCGCCCCCGGACCAGCTCGCGGATCTCCACCGCGAGGCCCTCGGCCTCGAGCTCGGCGCCCACGCGCTCGAGCTCCTCGCGGTAGGCGAGCATCTCCTCGCCCTCGTCACGGCCTCCGCCTCGCAGCGAGTGCACGACCAGCAGCTCGGCGTTCCGCAGGCGTGCCTCGGCGACGCCGCGGTCCAGCGCCGCCTGTCCCTCGGGTGACTTCAGATAGCCCACAACGATCTTCATGTGCTGCTCCTTGCTCTGCCCGGTGTCCCTCTGGACCTCGTCCGGGGCCTGCTCCAGGGCCTTTTGCCAGTGTTGGTGGCAGGTCGGTGCGTCGGTGCTCTGGGGTCGCGCGCGGCTACCAGGATGACGGCAGGCCGCTGGCGTGGTTTGATCCTCGCACAGCGTGGTGCCCGCACCGCGCAGCGCCCCCGCGGCGGTCGCCGCCGACGGGGCTGCTGGCGTACTGCAAGGAGGCGGCCATGCCCAAGGACCTCGTCCTGCTCAACGACGACCAGCCGGCCATGCTGGTGCGCCTCAGCGCCGCCTGCGAGCAGGCCGGGGCCTCGATCGGTGGCTTGAGCGCCTTCGCGGGCGAGGGCATGGGCATGGTCCACATCCTCATCCTCGAGGACGCCAAGGTGCCCGCCGTGCTCGCGGCGCTGTCGCACGCGGGCATGACGGTGCGGGCTGCGCGGGACGTGCTGCTCGTGGACTGCGAGGGTGGACCCGGTGCGCTGGAAGAGGTCTTCCGGCGCCTCGACAACGCGCGGATCGAGGTGCAGGAGGCGTATCTGGCCACGGGGACCCGCCTGGTCGTGGTGGTCGACGACCTCGACCGCGCCCGCAGCGCACTCCGCGCCCGACCCGCCGCGCCTGACCCGCCCCGCCGCGCCTGACCCGAGAGTCCACCTTGGTTGACGCCCACGACCCTCCCACCCGCACCGAGACCGATCGCGACACGGACGCCCGCGACCCAGCTGCCCTCACAGACGGTGGCACCGACGAGCTGGCGCACCTGCGGGCCCGTGCGCAGGAGACGCTGCCTCCCACCGAGGCCGAGCAGCTGGCCCGGCTCGCCGAGGCTGCCTATCGCCGCGCGCCGGGCGAGGCGCTTGAGCGCTTGCGCGCCGATCCCGACAGCGCCCTCGCCGTGCTGCGCGACGCCCTGGCGTTCATGGAGGCCCGTGGCACCGAGCGCCTGGCGCTGCGCACGCGCGATCAGCGCGAGGGCACGGTGGTCGAGATCTGCACCGACGACACCCCGTTCCTGGTGTCCACCGTCTCCGAGGAGCTCGCCCGGCTCGGTGAGCGCCCGGCGGAGCTGCTGCACCCCGTGGTCGGCGTGCAGCGCGACGCCGAGGGCCGGCTGGTGGCGCTGCACCGGGCCCGCCACGCACGCCACCGCGAGTCCTACATGCGCCTGCGCCTCCAGCGGCGCCTGGACGCCGGGGAGCGCGCCACGGTCGAGCGCGAGCTCGCGCGGGTCCTCGCCGACGCGCGCGCGGCCACCGAGGACTTCGAGGTCATGGTCGCGCGCGCCGAGGAGGTCGCCGACGACCTCGAGCGCCTGGACAGCGCCGCCGACCGCAGCGAGCCCGCGGCCGAGGTCGCCGCGCTGCTGCGCTGGCTGCTGCCGGACCACTTCGTGTGGCTCGGAGCCCGTGACTACCGGCTGGTCCGCACCCCCGACGACCGCGACGCGCTCATGGTGGAGCACGGCAGCGGCCTGGGGCTGCTGCGCGACGACAGCCACTCCTCGTTTGCCGAGCCCGTCCCGCTCGACGAGCTCCCCGAGCAGGTGGCCCTCGGCATCAGCGGCGATCAGCTGCTCACCGTGGCGCGCACCAACCGCCCCTCGTCGGTGTACAAGCGGGTGCGGATGATCTCGCTGGCCATCAAGTGGCTGGACGAGGATGGCGCCACGCTGGGGGAGCGACGCTTCATCGGCATGTTCGCCCAGCGCGCGTTCAGCCAGCCCGCCTCGTCGATCCCCGTCGCGCGGCGCAAGCTCACCCAGATCCTCGAGGCCGAGGACGTCGTCCCTCACTCCCACGACGAGCGCGCCCTGCGCGCGCTGTTCGAGGCGCTGCCCAAGCACGAGCTGCTGGCCACGCCGGCCGGGGAGCTGCGCCGCACCCTCGTGGCGATGCTGGAGGCGCAACGCCGACAGCACGTGGCGCTGTGGTGGCAGGTCGAGCCTGGCGGTCGCGCCGTGGTGGTGCTCCTGTCGGTGCCGCGGGAGCGCTTCAACGCCGAGCTGCGCCAGCGGGTGCAGGAGGTCCTCGAGGCGCACTTCGGCGTCAGCGAGGTGGACTACCAGCTGTCGCTGTCGGAGGCCGGCGCCGCGGTGCTGCACTTCGTGGTGCACGTGGGACCCGAGCGCGTCGAGGATCTCGATCGCAGCCGCCTGGAGCGCGAGGTCGTCGCGGTCACCCGCACCTGGGAGGACGCGGTGACCGCCGCCCTGGCCGAGCGCGGGCGTGACGGCAGCCAGCTGGCGGTGCGCTGGGTGGGCGCGTTCGACGAGGTCTACCAGGCCGCCACCGACCCGGCCGAGGCGGTGGCCGACATCGAGGTGCTCGAGGCCGTGCGGCGCGGCAGCGACGCGCTGCGCCTGCGCTGGGTGGTCCACGACGACGCGCGCACGCCGGTCCGGGTGCGGCTCGTCACGCGCGGCCCCGACGTCGAGCTCGGCGACCTCGTGCCGATCCTCGAGACGCTCGGGCTCGTCGTCGTCGAGCAGGTGCCCCACCGGATCACCGTGGATGAGCAGACGCTGCAGCTGCACGACGTGGGGGTGCGCGGTGAGGGCGGGCGCACGATCGACCTCGCCGAGCACGCCGAGCGGCTGACCGCTGCGGTGACCGCGCTGTGGTCTGGTCGCGCCGAGGCCGACCTGCTCAACCGGCTGATCCTGGACGTCGGCCTGTCCTGGCAGGACGTGGCAGTCCTGCGGGCCTACCGTCGCTATCGGCGCCAGGTCGGCACCGCGTTCACCGAGGCCTATCTCGACGAGGCCATCGTGTCGCACCCGGACGTGGCACGAGCCCTGGTGCGACTGTTCCGCGCCCGCGTCGACCAGCGCGTGCCCGGCGACGAGGACGCGCTGGCCGCGGTGCGCGAGGAGCTGGCCGCGGCGCTGGAGGAGGTCGCGCAGCTCGACCGCGACCGGATCCTGCGGCGCATCGCCGGCTCCATCGAGGCCACGGTGCGCAGCAACGTCGCCGTGGCCCAGGACTCCGACCGCGGCAGCGACGCCCTGGCGCTCAAGATCGATCCCGCGCGCGTGCCCGACCAGCCGGCACCCGTGCCGGCGATCGAGGTGTTCGTGCACCACGCGACGATGGAGGGCATCCATCTGCGCGGCGGAGCGGTCGCCCGCGGCGGCGTGCGAGCCAGCGACCGCCGCGAGGACTTCCGCAGCGAAGTGCTGGGCCTGATGAAGGCCCAGATGACCAAGAACGCGCTGATCGTGCCCGCCGGCGCCAAGGGCGGGTTCGTGCTCCGCCGACCCCCCGCCGACCCCACGGCGCGCCAGCAGGCCACGGCCTCCGCCTACGGGCGCTATGTCCGGGCGCTGCTCGACATCACCGACACGATCACCGACGGCGCCATCGTCGCGCCGTCGCAGGTCCGTCGGCGCGACGGCGACGATCCGTACCTGGTTGTGGCTCCCGACAAGGGCACCGCCGCGCTGTCGGACAGCGCCAACGCGATCGCGCGGCAGTACGGCTTCTGGCTGGACGACGCCTTCGCCTCCGGTGGTGCGACGGGCTACGACCACAAGGAGCTGGGCGTGACCGCCCGCAGCGCGTGGGTCGCGGTGCAGCGCCACTTCCGGGAGCTCGGCGTGGACGTGCAGCACGAGCCGATCTCGGTGGTGGGCATCGGCGACATGAGCGGGGACGTGTTCGGCAACGGCATGCTGCGCAGCCAGGCGGTGCGGCTCGTGGCGGCGTTCGATCACCGCCACATCGTCTTCGATCCCGATCCCGACCCCGAGGCCAGCTTCGCCGAGCGCCAGCGGCTGTTCGCGCTGCCGCGCTCCAGCTGGGACGATCTTGACCGCTCGGTCCTCAGCGCCGGCGGGGGCGTGTGGCGCCGCGACGCCAAGCGCATCGTGCTCACCGAGCCCATGCGCGCCGCGCTGGGCGTCGACGCCACGGCGCTGACCCCGCCAGAGCTGATCCGCGCGATCCTGACCATGTCCTGCGACCTGCTGTTCTGCGGCGGCATCGGCACCTTCGTCAAGGGGTCGGGTGAGTCCCACAGCGAGGTCGCAGATCGGGCCAACGACGCGATCCGCGTGGACGGGACCCAGCTGCGGGCCCGGGTCGTGGCCGAGGGCGCCAACCTCGCAGTCACCCAGCGAGCGCGGGTCGAGTACGCCCGCCGCGGCGGTCGCATCAACACCGACGCCATCGACAACGTGGGCGGCGTGGGCACGTCGGACCGCGAGGTCAACCTGAAGGTCGCCCTGCGCAGCGCCATCGCCCGGGGCGAGCTCGATCCCGCCGAGCGCGACGGCGTGCTATCCGAGTCCACCGAGGAGGTGGTGGCAGGGGTCATGGCCGACGTCGACCAGCAGGTCGGCGGGGTCAGCCGCGAGGTCGCACCCAGCGCCCGCGATCTCGACGCCTACGCCGAGCTCATGGGGCGTCTCGAGCACCACAGCGAGGGTCCGGCGCCTGCGGGCACGCTCGATCGTGAGCTCGAGGTGCTGCCTGCCGACGCCGAGCTGCGGCGTCGGCAGGACTCCGGCGCCGGGCTGACGCGCCCCGAGATCGCGGTGCTGCTCGCCTACGCCAAGCTCGATCTGCGCAGCGACCTGCTCGACGCCGACCTGCCCGACGATCCGGCGCTGGCACGCGAGCTGTGGGACTACTTCCCGACCGCTGCGGCGCAGCGCGCCCCGCGGGCCCTCGCCGACTATCGGCTGCGTCGCGAGCTCATCGCCACACGCGTGGCCAGCGAGGTGCTCGACCGCATGGGTGTCACCTGGGTGGACCGCACGGCGCGCCAGACCGGGCGCGAGCCCGACCGGGTCGTGGCCGCCTACCGTGTGGCGCGTGATCTGCTGGATGCACCGAGCCTGTGGGCTGCGCTCGATGCCAACGAGCTGGTGTGGGAGCCCCTGCTGGTCGACGAGCTGCGCCAGGACGTCGAGCAGGCTCTGCAGCGCACCGCGCGCACCGCGCTGCGCCTAGGCGTCGAGGGGATCGCGGAGGCCTGCGACCGCGACCGCCCGGTGGTGGAGGCGATCGCCAGCGCCGACCGCCTGGGCAGCGAGCGGGCCTGCGACGCGGTGGCGGAGCGCATCGCGCGGCTGGTCGACCTCGGCGTCGAGCCCGAGCTGGCCCGCCACCTGTCGTTCCTGGACCGCCTGGCCGTCGCGCCCGAGGTGGGCCACGTGGCGCGTCGTCTGGGCGTGGACGCGCAGCCGGCCGCCGATGTCTACCTGCGGCTGGGCGAGGAGCTCGGCTTCGCCCATCTGGAGGAGCTGCTGGAGGCCCAGCGCCCGCAGGGCCGGTGGCAGCGCTGGCAGCGTCGCGGGCTCCACGACGAGCTGCGCCACACCCAGGGGATGGTCACCGAGCGGGTGCTGCGCGAGCGACCCGGCGCCGGGCCCGCCGAGGCCGTCGCCGGGTTCCTGGCAGACCACGCCCACGGGCACGCTCGCGTGCTGGAGGTCAGCCGCGAGATGGAGCGGGGCGAGGAGACCAGCCTGTCGGCCCTGGCGGTGGTGGTCCGCACGCTGCGCGAGGAGCTGGCCGACGGTTGAGGGCGCGGGTGCGGCCGCGGCGGCTGGTGCGCTCGCGGCGGCTGGTGCGCCCGCGCAGGCGGGCGCACCAGCGCGGTGGCGCTAGCGCTTGTCGATCTGGATGTAGTCGCGCCGGGCCGGCCCGGTGTAGATCTGGCGCGGGCGGTTGATGCGCGTGCCGGGGTCGTTCTTCATCTCCCGCCACTGGGCGATCCAGCCGGGCAGCCGGCCGAGGGCGAACAGCACCGGGAACATGTTGATCGGCAGCCCCATGCTGCGGTAGATGAGCCCGGAGTAGAAGTCCACGTTCGGGTACAGGTTGCGCTCGATGAAGTAGTCCTCGTTGAGGGCGGCCTCCTCGAGCTCGGTGGCGATCTCCAGCAGCGGGTCCGAGCCCAGGAGCTTGCGGATCACCGTGTGCGCGCTCTCCTTGATCAGCAGCGCGCGCGGGTCGTAGTTCTTGTACACGCGGTGACCGAAGCCCATCAGGCGGAACGGGTCGTCCTTGTCCTTGGCCCGCTCGATGAAGGTGCGCACGTCTGCGTCGGAGTGGCGGATGTGCTCCAGCATGTCGATGACCTGCTGGTTGGCCCCGCCGTGCAGCGGGCCCCACAGCGCGTCCACGCCGGCAGCCACCGAGGCGAACATGTTGACCCCGCTGGAGCCGACCATGCGCACCGTCGAGGCGGAGCAGTTCTGCTCGTGGTCGGCGTGCAGGATGAGCAGCCGCTCGAACGCCCGCGCGATGTCGGGGTCCACCGTGTACTCCTCCGCGGGCACGGCGAACATCATGTGCAGGAAGTTGTCGGGGTAGGACAGGTCGTTGCGCGGATAGATGTAGGGCTGGCCGATCGAGGTCTTGTAGCTGAACGCCGCCACCGTGGGCAGCTTGGCCAGCAGGCGGTGGGTGGACTTCTCGACCGAGTCGGGGTCGTCAGGGTCGTAGTTGTCCTGGTAGAAGGTCGACAGGGCGTTGGTGGCCGACGCCAGGATCGCCATCGGATGGGCGTCGTGGGGGAAGGCGTCGAAGAAGCGCTTCATGTCCTCGCGCAGCAGCGTGTGCCTGGTCACGTTCTCCTGGAAGCTCGCGAGGGCCTCACGCGAGGGAAGGTCGCCGTGGATCAGCAGGTAGGCGACCTCGAGGAAGGTGGCTTGGTCCACCAGCTGCTCGATCGGGTAGCCCCGATGCGACAGCACTCCGTTCTCACCGTCGATGAAGGTGATCTCGCTCTTCGCCGACCCGGTGTTGCCGTAGCCGACGTCGTAGGTGATGGTCCCGGTGGACGAGCGCAGCTTGGTCACGTCGATGGCGCGCTCACCCTCGGTCCCCTCGATGATCGGCGCCTCGAAGGTCTGGCCGTCGAGCTCGATGCGTGCGTGGTCTGTCATCGCTGGGGTCCCTCTCGCAGATCGGATCGCCGCGGCTGGGGCTCACGCAGCCGCGGACCGCGCGCGCAGCCTACCGAACGCGCTGGGACCCGTTCCACGCCTCGCGCCGCGGCGCACCTCGCGCGGGCGCCGTCCAGGCAGCCGCAGCGAGCGGCGCTCGTCCTCCGAGCGCACGCAGCCGAGGGCGTCAGGCGGCCTCGTCGCTGCGCAGCATCTTGCGCGCGGCCTCCTCGCTGATCGCCCCATCGGTGAAGCGCAGGACGCTGGCCACAGCCTCCTCGACGCTGATCAGGTCGGCATCGACGGCCTCACGCAGCTTGCGCACATGCTCGGCGAGGGCCTCCTCGTCGACCTTGGGCTTGGCCTCCCGCCGGGGCTTGGGCTGACGCCGAGGGCGCTGGGCACGGGTGGGCCTGGGCTCTGGGCGCTCTGCCGACGTGCTCTCGCCACCCGCACGGGAGCGCGCCTCCTGGAAGCTGCGCACGAGCAGGACCACGATGATGAGCAGCACGATCAGCAGCAGCACGGCGGCCATGGCGCCTCGTTCCTCGTCGTGTGCACGGCTCGGGCTGTCGGGGCCCACCAGATCGCCTGCGCCACCTCCTGCATCGGAGTGGTGCAGGAGTCCTATGGTAGTGCCCGTGACCTCACCACGTGCGCCCCATGCCGCCGCAGCCCTCGGCCAGGGCACCCGCGCTCGGATCCGCGAGCACCTGGACGCGCTGTACCCGCCCGCCTCGGCCGGCAGGACCTGGCAGCGCCTGTGCGAGCGGCTCGATCGCTTCCTGGAGCTGCACCCGCCCGAGCCTGTCGCCGAGCCCTTCGACGAGACCGACGTCATGGTGATCGCCTACGGCGACATGGTGCGGGCCGAGGGTGAGGCGCCCCTGCAGACGCTGCGGGGCTTCCTCGATGACCACTTCGGCGACCTGGTCTCGGGGGTCCATCTGCTACCCATCCACCCCTACACCTCCGACGACGGCTTCAGCGTCGCCGACTTCGACCGGGTCGATCCGCGGCTGGGGGACTGGGATGACGTCACCGCCTACCGGCCCGACTACGACCTCATGCTCGACGCGGTGGTCAACCACGTGTCGGCCTCCCACCCGTGGTTCCGGGCGTGGGTCGCCGGTGATCCGAGCTACGCCGACTTCTTCATCGACGTCGATCCCAGCACCGACCTGTCACGGGTGACACGACCCCGCACCTCGCCGCTGCTGACCCCGGTGGAGACCGCCCACGGCACCGCGCACGTGTGGACCACCTTCAGCGCCGACCAGGTGGACCTGAACTTCGCCAACCCCGAGGTGCTGCTGGCGGTCACCGACGTGCTGCTGCACTATCTGTCGGCTGGTGCGACGCGGCTGCGCCTGGACGCCATCGCCTTCCTGTGGAAGGAGATCGGGACCAGCTGCATCCACCTGCCCCAGACCCACGAGGTGGTGCGGCTGTGGCGCACCATCGTCGACGCGGTCGCGCCCGGCACGCTGATCGTGACCGAGACGAACGTGCCCCAGGATGAGAACGTGCGCTACTTCGGCGACGGCACCGACGAGGCGCACATGGTCTACCAGTTCCCGCTGGCGCCGCTGGTGCTGCACGCCTTCCACAAGCGGGACGCGCGGACGCTGCGCCTGTGGCTGGAGAGCCTGCGCACGCCGAGCCCCGTGGCGACGTTCCTGAACTTCCTGGGCTGCCACGACGGGATCGGCATGCGTCCGGTCGAGCGGATCCTGCCGCGCCAGGACATCTACGAGCTGGTCAATCGCGTGCAGGCCCACGGCGGTGGGGTCAGCCTGCGAGCGCACGCCGACGGGTCCTCGAGCCCCTACGAGCTGAACACCACCTACTTCGACGCGCTGAGCAACCCGCTGGCCGGCGAGACGATGGAGTCCCAGGTCGCCCGGTTCATGAGCGCGCACGCGGTGCTGCTGGCTCTGGCCGGGATGCCTGCTGTGTACTTCCACAGCCTGGTGGGCTCGCGCAACTGGCGCGAGGGGATGGCCAAGACCGGCAAGCTGCGCACCATCAACCGCGAGCGCCTCGACCGCGACGCGCTCGAGGCCGAGATCGCCGACCCTTTGAGCCTGCGCCGCGCCGTGGTGGACCGCTGGCGCCCGCGGCTGGCCGCTCGCCGCGCCCACCCCGCGTTCCATCCCGGGGCCGAGCAGCGGCTGCCGTCAGTCGATCCCGGGCTGCTGGTGGTGGACCGCGAGGCGCGCGAGGCCGGCGACCGCGTGCTGTGCGTGCACAACCTCACCGACGAGCCCCGCACGCTCACGCTCGACGAGCGTGCCGGCCTGCCCGCCCGCACGCGCCTGGCGGCGCTGGTCAGCAAGCTCGAGGTCACCACCGACGCGCGCGGCGGGCTGTCGCTGGTCGTCCCACCCAATGGGGTGGGCTGGTTCCACGTGCCTACGTGAGCACCGCCGCGCCGCCGCGCCGCTGGGCGACCCAGCCGGCGCCGGGCGGTCACCGCAGCGTCGCCATCGGGGGCCGCTCCAGCACACCGACGTCGTGGCCCACCGGGTGGGTGCCCTCGGCATCGCGGGAGAACTGCAGCAGCTGGGTGGGCAGCGCGTCGGCGTGCAGGCGCCCCTCGGCGGCCAGCCGCCGCGCTGCGGTCTGCAGGATGCCCCCGGCCATGCGCCCCAGCGCCTCGAGCGGCTGGTTGTGGTGGATGCGCTCCTCGACGTCGACCTGGGCGATGGCCTCGGCGCCGGCGTGGTGCAGCGTGTCCACGAGCATGCCGAGCTCCACGCCGTAGCCCGTCACGAACGGGATGGCCTCCAGCAACGACCGCCGGCCCGCGTACTCCCCGGCCAGCGGTTGCACCAGCCCTGCCAGCTCTGGCCAGAAGAGGTTCAGCAGCGGGCGGGCGCACAGCTCGGTGACGCGCCCACCTCCCGAGGTCTGGCGCTCGTCGCCCACCTGCAGCGGCCGCTCGTAGAAGGCCTTCACGAGCTGGACGTCCGGGTCGGCGAGCAGCGGGCCGAGCAGCCCGACGACGAACCGCGGGTCGGGGTTGTGGATGTCGGCATCCACGAAGCACACCACGTCGCCTTCGGTGACCGCCAGGCTGCGCCACAGCGCGTCGCCCTTGCCCTGTGGCCGGCCGTGCTCGGCGAGCACCGCGCCGTCGGCCACCACGCGCGCGCCAGCGGCCTCGGCGCGCGCCGTCGTGTCGTCCTCCGAGGCGCCGTCGAGCACCACCACCTCATCGACCAGGTCCGGCACCAGCGCCCGACAGGCGGCGACGACGCCGCCCACCGTCGCTGACTCGTTGCGCGCCGGTATGACCACGCTGACGGTGGTGCCCTGCTCGGCGCGTCGCGCCGCGAGCGCATCGCGGTCCAGCTCGGCAGCGCGCCAGGTGCGGCGCGCGAACCATGCGGTGGCGCTCGTGTCGGAGGCGCTCATGGTGCGTCCATCGGGTCGACGGGGCGGGTCCCCGGCCGAGGGGCCCGCGCGGGCGGTGCGGCGCGCGATCCTACTCGAAGACGATCTCGCCGTTCATGGTGGCCTCGTGGCCGGGGATGTCGCAGTAGAAGTAGTACTCCCCCGGTGGGATCTCGTACTCCTCGAAGTCGATCTCGCCGCCGTCTGCCTCGACGCGCACGTCGAGCTCGTCGATCACCACGTTGTGCTCGACGTTGCCGATGTTGTCGATGGCGATCACGTTCTCGCTGGCCTCGGCGGTCTCGGGAGCCGACTCCCAGAAGTTGTCGTCGGCCACGAACACCAGGGCGTCGTCGGGGATGGCGTCGTCGTCCTCGGTGTCGGGCTCCTCTTCGGGAGGCTCGTCGGCGGCAGGCTCCTCCTCTAGGTCGCGGGGCCCGGCGAGGAAGGCCACGACCCCGGCCAGCGCCACGGCCACGAGGCTGCCGGCCAGCGCCGTGCCCAGGGCTCGGCCGGAGATGCGGCGGTCCTGCCCGAAGGTCGCCGACAGGAACAGGATGTAGCCGGCTACCGCCACGGCGACCACCAGCGCAGCCGGGCCCGGGATGGCCAGGAAGACCATCCACAGGCCGAACAGGATCACCGCCATGACCCCCAAGACAGCCAGCAGCATCACCAGCGGTCGCCCGATCGTCTGGCGGAAGGGGGACTGCTCCATGAGTGAGGGCTCCTCGTCGCGTGCTAGCGGTCGTCGTCGCGGAAGGCGCTCGCCTGGGCGGCGCGGATCTCGGGCTCGAGATCCTGCCAGTACAGCGGGTCGGGGGCGCCGGTGTGCTGCTCGGTCCACCAGCGGTGGAACAGCACCGCCGCGCAGCTCCACAGCAGCGCACCGCCGCCGAGCTGCGCGATGGCGCCGGCGAGGCTTGCGTCCATCACCGGGTCGAGGCCCGGGACCAGGCCGGCGGCCTCGGCGTAGGATCCGGGGGCGCTCACCGAGGAGAAGGTCAGCACCGCGCCGGGCAGCACCACCAGCAGCGCGAGCCCACCGAGGTAGCCGATGCGCGCGGGGTAGGTCGCGTGGGGCACCTCGGGCAGAGGGCTGGCGATCGGCCACCACAGCAGCGTGCCGGACAGCACCAGGCCGAGACGGGCGAGGTGCCCCAGCGGATCGCCAGCCTCCAGCAGCAGCAGGGTGGCCAGCTGGATCGCCGCCAGCGTCATCACGGCCGCGAGGAACGCCACCGGCGGGCGGGTCAGGGCACGGGCGAGCGCGAGGCGGCGCCCGCGCCCGATCGCCAGGCGCCACAGCCAGGCGGGTGTGCCCACCACCAAAAGCGGGGGCACGACCAGCACCAGCACGAAGTGCTGCAGGGCTTGGAGGCTCAGCAGCCGCGGCGCCCCGATGACCCCGAGCGCTGCCAGGAGCAGCGCGAACGCAGCGGCGGTCACCCACCGCTGCATCGGGCTCGTGGCCCGCGCGCCGGGCGCGTGCTGCGGCGCCAGCAGCCGCAGGGTCACGCACCGGGCCGCGTACAGCGCCACGAGCACCGCCACCGCGGTCGGAGCGGGCGAGAGGATCTCGGGGAGTCCGGGCATGGTCCCAGGGGGTCGAGGCTCAGGTCAGCGTGATCAGGGCGACGATGCCGTAGAGCACGCCGGCGAAGATCAGACCGATGATGAACAGGCGGTTGAGGACCGGCCGATCGAAGCGCAGGTGCATGAACCACAGCACCACCAGCACGAACTTCAGGATGGTGAGGATGATCAGCCCGGGGATCGTCACCGAGGCGGCCATTCCGGCCTGCCCGGCGTAGTACAGGCCGATCTCCACCGCGGTCAGCACCGCGAGGATCGCAGCGATCTGCCAGTACTCCCCGGTCGAGGGGGGGTACTGGTGCTGGCCCTGCTGGTCCTGCTCCTGCTGGGCGTCGTGGGTGTCGGTCATGCCTGCGTCTGCCTTCCTCGCTGCCTCGGCTGGCTGGCAGTGGCTGGCCGCGGCGCCGCGCCGGCGAGCGGCCTCACGTGACCAGGTCCACCGGGATCAGGTACACGACCGTGAAGATGATGATCCAGATGATGTCGACGAAGTGCCAGTACAGGCCGACGTTCTCCACGGCGTTGGTGCCCTGGCCATCGGCGCGGATGCGGCCGGTGAACGACATGAACCACAGCGTCCCGAGCATGAGCACGCCGACGGCGACGTGGACCTTGTGGAACGAGGTGAGCACGTAGAACGACGTCGAGAACGCGCTGGTGGTCAGCCCGAGGCCGTCCTGCTGCACGAACAGGGTGAACTCGTAGAGCTGGCCGCCGAGGAACACCAGGCCCATCAGCGCGGTGGCCAGCGTCCACGTGCGGAAGCGCCGCAGGTCCCCGTCCTGCATGCCGGCCAGCGCCAAGACCATGGCCAGCGAGCTCATGAGCAGGATGAACGTCGACACCGAGGTGAAGGGGATGTCGAAGACCTCGGGTCCTGGGCCGTCCGCGGTGCGCGGCACGTAGACCAGGTAGACGGTGATGAACGCGCCGAAGAAGAGGAGCTCGGAGCCAAGGAAGGCCCACATCCCCATCTTCTCGTTGCTGACGTTGAAGTTGGTCTGCGGCGCGTGTGCGGTCTCGGTCGCCATCGTCGCTGGCTCCGGTCCTCGATCTGGCGGGTTGGGACGGGGTGCGGGCGGACCTAGGGCTCCACCGGTTCGGCCACGTCGTCCGGCTCGGGCTCGGTGACGGGCTCGTTGCCCCACGCCACCCCGGCGAAGAGCATCAGGGCGATGCCACCGCCGATCACCGGCCAGCTGTCCATCACCACGCCCCAGCTGGCCACCGGCAGCCCGATGGCCAGCACCAGCGGCCACCAGGACGGGTCGGGCAGGTGGATGTGCTCGCTGTCGGCCTCGCCCTGCTCGTGGTCCGACGAGGCGCCGGCAGGCACCGGGCGCGGGATCTCCTCATCGGTGTACTTGCGGTGCCACAGCTCGTCCCGGGCGGAGATGGTGGGCACCACGTCCCAGTTGTGCTGGGGCGGCGGGGAGCTGGTCAGCCACTCGACCGTCCGAGCATCCCACGGGTCGCTGGGGGCCTCGGGCCCCTTGCGCGCCGACCACACGAGGTTGATGACGAACAGCAGGACCGCCAAGGCGATGAGGAACCCCCCGATGGTCGACACGAGGTTCCACAGGTCCCACCCCATGCCGGGCGGATAGGTGTAGTAGCGACGCGGCATGCCCTCGAGCCCGAGGATGTGCTGGGGGCCGAAGGCGAGGTTGAACCCGATCAGCTGGATCCAGAAGTGGGCCTGGCCCAGGCGCTCGTTGTACATGCGCCCGAAGACCTTCGGGAACCAGTAGTAGGTGCCGGCGAACAGCCCGAACACCGAGCCGCCGAACAGCACGTAGTGGAAGTGGGCCACCACGTAGTAGGTCTCGTGCTGCTGGGCGTTGTGCGGGACGATCGCGTGGGTCACACCGGACAGCCCGCCGATGGTGAACATCGCCACCAGCCCGATGCTGAACAGCATCGGCACGCGGTAGCGCAGCGACCCGAACCAGATGGTGCCCAGCCAGTTGAAGATCTTGATGCCGGTGGGCACCGCGATGAACATCGTGGTGAGACCGAAGGCGGCGTTGGCCACCGGGCCCAGGCCCGAGGTGAACATGTGGTGCGCCCACACGCCGAACCCGAGGAACCCGATCGCCACGCCGCTGAACACCACGGCCGCGTAGCCGAACAGCGGCTTGCGGCTGAACGTCGGCAGGATCTCCGAGACGATCCCGAAGGCGGGCAGGATCAGGATGTAGACCTCGGGGTGGCCGAACAGCCAGAACAGGTGCTGCCACAGGATCGGCTCGCCGCCGGCGCCAGGTCGGAAGAAGTTGCCGCCGTAGCCGGCGTCGAACATCAGCTGCCACAGCGCCACGCCGATGATCGGCATGGCGAACAGCATCAGGAACGACACGACGAGGGTCATCCAGGCGAACACCGGCATGCGCATGAACGTCATGCCCGGCGCGCGCATGTTCAGGGTCGTGGTGATGAAGTTGACCGCGCTTGCCAGCGAGGCGATCCCCGCGATCTGGATGCTCAAGGAGTAGAACAGCATCCGGTTGCTCTGCACGCCCCCCTCCAGCGTGTAGCCGGCGGGGTCGGCGCCCACCTCCTGGATCGGGGCGTAGTTGACCCAGCTCGTGTCGGGATAGCCGCCGAAGAACACGGCCGAGTACAGGAAGATGCCGCCACTCACGAACACCCACAGGCTCAGCGCGTTCAGCCGGGGGAAGGCCACGTCGCGCGCGCCGATAAGCAGCGGCAGCAGGTAGTTGAAGAAGGCGGCGCTCAACGGCATGACCGCGAAGAAGATCATGGTCACGCCGTGCATCGTGAACATCTGGCTGTAGACGTCGGAGTCGAGCACCTGCGCCTCGGGCGTGGCCAGCTGCAGGCGCAGCAGCAGCGCCTCGATGCCGGCGGCCATGAAGAAGATCATGGCCGCGACGAAGTACATGATCCCGATCCGCTTGTGATCGGTGGTGGTCAGCCAGCCCTTGATGCCCGCGGTGGAGGAGGGGCGCTGGAAGAGTCCGGTGCGACGCTGCTGGTCGTCGACGGCGCTCATGGGTGCTGCTCCCGGTCGTGGCGTCGGTGGTGGGTCAGTCGAGGGTGCGCAGGTAGCTGATCAGGTCGTCGATCTCGTCATCGGTGAGATCGGGGAAGGGCTGCATCTGCGAGCCCGGCTTCTCGGCGGGGGAGTTGCGGATCCAGTCGGCGAGCTGCTCGTCGTCCTCGACGTCGAAGATGGCGCCGCCGTACTCCGGGCGGCTGTTGAAGTGGGTCAGGTCGGGGCCGATGCGGATCCCCTGGTTGTCGGGGTGACCGTCGATGTTGTGGCAGGACACGCAGTTCACCCCGAACAGCTCCTCACCGCGGGCCGCGGCGCTGTCCTCGCCCTCGAACGACTCGGCCTCCTGGCTCTGCTCTGCGACCCACTGCTCGTACTCGTCGGGCTCCACGGCGTTGACGCGGATGCGCATGTTGGCGTGGCTCAGCCCGCAGAACTCCGCGCAGTTGCCGAGGTAGCGCCCCGGCTCGTCGGCCTGGATGGTCAGGAAGCGGTCCGAGCCGGGCATGTACTGCTTCTTGCCGGCCAGCCGCGGCACCCAGAAGGAGTGCAGCACCAGCTGGTCCTGCTCGGGATCGGGCTGCACCGAGCCGTCGGGCATCTCGTACTCGGGCGTGCCGTCCAGGTGCAGGTGCACGGGCGTATCGACCGGCACGGTGATCTCGTTGGCGGTGAAGAAGCCCTCGTCGGGGTACTCGAACTGCCACCAGTACTGCTTGCCGACCACGGTCACGTCGAGGCGCTCATCCACGGGCGGCTCGCCGTCCAGCTCGAAGATGGTGGTCACGGTCGGCACCGCGATGACCGCCAGGATCAGCGCCGGGATGACCGTCCAGAGGATCTCCAGGCGGGTGTTGCCCTCGATCTGCTTGGGCATCTCGCCCGTGCCGCGGTCACGGAAGCGGATGACGGCGAAGATGATCAACCCCTGCACCAGGATGAAGACCACGACCGCGATGGGAAACACCAGTCGCCACAGGTCGTCCTGGGCCCGGGCGATGGGACCGTCGGGACTGAGCGCGTCGAGCGGGCGCTCCTCGATGTCGGTGCCGCCGCAGGCCGCCAGCAGCGCCACCAGACCGATCAGCAGCAGGGACCGCAGCGCCACCGCGCGCCGCCTGGCCGTCATCGCTCCTCCTGTCAGGGCTCCTCCGCGGTCACCGCAACCCCGTGCCGGGACAAGGCGTCCCCGCGAGGTTGGCCTGGTCAGGGACCACCGTCCTGTCGAGCCGGGACCAGCACGTTGGGTGGCAGGACCCTGTTGCTCGTGGTCGGCAGGCTAGCCGTGCGAGGCGCGCCCGGCTGGTGCCGAGTGACAGTGTTCCACGTCGAGCCACGGATGCCCAAACGGCCCCCGCGCGAGGGCTGAAGGTCCCAGGCGGCCGGGACCTTCCGCGCGGTGGGTCGCGGCGCTGGTGCGCTGGCCGCCACGGTCGCCCACCTCGTAGGCTGTGGCGCCACGACGCGGCACGAGTAGGAGACAGCGGTGGGTGACGAGCTCGAGGTCCGACGCAACCCGGCGCCCACCGAGGAGCTGCTCGGTGCGTTGGTGCGGGTGTGGGTGGATGTCACCGAGGACGGCGGCGCGGTGGGGCTGAGCTCACCAGCCGAGCCCGACGACGCTCGGGCGTTGGCCGAGGCGCACCTGGACGGGGTCGCCAGCGGCCGCGAGGACCTCGTGGTCGCCTTCGAGGCAGGCCGCGTCCTGGGCTTCGGGTTCCTCGAGCTCAACGGCCAGGGCGTGCTGTGCCACTGGGCCGCGATCAAGCGCCTGCAGCGCCATCCCCGCGCTCGTGGTCGCGGCGTCGGGGCGGCTGTGCTGACCGAGCTCGAGGCGGCGTCACGCGACCGGGGCCTGCTCATGACCACGGTCACTGTGCGTGACGGCACCGGCTACGAGCGGTTCTACCTGGATCGGGGCTATCGCCTCGATGCGGTGCTGCCTGACCGGCTCCAGCTGCGCGATGGTCGCTTGCTGGACGAGCTGCACCTGTCCAAGCGCCTCGACCAGCCTCAGCTGGCCGCCGACGCGCTCGCGGTGCAGCGGCTCGATCCTGAGCTGCCGCTGCCCCAGCGCGCGCATCCCGGTGATGCTGGCCTCGACCTGCAGGCGCGGGAGGGGGTCACGCTCGCGCCGGGAGAGCGGGCGGTGGTGCCCACGGGCGTCGCCATCGCGCTGCCGAGCGGCACCGTCGGGCTGCTGCACCCGCGCTCGGGCCTGGCCGCCGAGCACGGCGTGGGGATGGTCAATGCGCCGGGGACGGTCGATGAGGGCTACCGCGGCGAGCTCAAGGTGGTGCTGATCAACCTCGACCCCACCACACCGGTCACGCTCGACCGGGGTCAGCGCGTGGCGCAGCTGGTGGTGCAGCCGGTGTCGTCGGCACCGGTCCAGGAGGTCGACGAGCTCGGTGCCTCCCCGCGGGGGGCCGGCGGCTTCGGGTCGACGGGGGAGTAGCGGGGGCGTAGCAGGGCCTGGCGGACGCGATGACCGCCGCGCTCGCGGCAGGCGTGAAGGTACGAGGCGAGCCCGGAAGGGGCGGGCGGGTGGAGCGGACGACGGGACTCGAACCCGCGACCCCCACCTTGGCAAGGTGGTGCTCTACCGACTGAGCTACGTCCGCGTGCCGATGCTGCGGCGACCAGCATCCTGCCGCAGTCGGCGGCGGCGTGCAACCTGCGCGCTACCGGGGCGCGCCGGTGGCGATCGCCGGTGCTGATCGCTGACGGGCGCCGCGTCACGGGCGCGCCAGCTGCTCCCGTTGCTGGCGGTACCACGCGAGCTGCTTGCCCTGGCCGAGCCCGCGCACCGGTCGGCTGGCGCTCGCGCCCCGGCCCACGAGGCCCGCCTCCAGCCCGGCCTCGCAGAACGCTTGACCGGCGTGGAGCTCCACGACCGCCCCGGCCAGCGGACCGCAGCGTTCCTCGAGCTCGGCGAGGACCGCCGCCGACCATGCCTCCCGCTGAGCGCGCGGCAGGTCGCGGAGGAGCTCCTGCTCGGGCTCCACGAGCTCGTCGGGGGTCACCAGCCCGTAGCGCGGGCTGAGCACGTACCAGCGGTCGCACGCAGCCTCGACGTGAGCTCGGCGCGCGCGGAACAGCGGTGAGTCGTAGACCTCCCGCGCCGGAGCCGGGGTGTGCTGGGATCCGTGCGCCGGCTGTCCGCCGCACGCCACCAGGCCGATCCGCATGGTTGCCCTCCTCGCTGGACGCCGAACGAAGGGCGCAGCATCTGCGCGCGTGCGCTCGCGGGCAACGAGCCCCTGGGGATCATCACGAAGCGTCGATCTTCCAGCACTCAGGGTGAGGTTCGCGGGTGCGGCGGGACCAGGGCGCCAGCGTGTGCTGCGCGCGGCGTCAGCGTCGCGGCGGCAGCGGGATCCGGTCGAGGTCGCGGGCGACCGTGACCGGCTCGAACCGTGACCGCGCCTCCGCGGCCACCGCGCGCAGGTCCGGATAGCGCTGCGAGAAGTGCGTGAGCACCAGCGACGCGGCGCCCGCCTCGCGGGCCAGGACCGCTGCCTGCGCGGCGGTGAGGTGCGCGTAGCGGTCGGCGAGGTCGGCGTGGCGCTCCAGGAAGGTCGCCTCGCAGATGAGCACGTCGACGTCGCGAGCGAGCTCTAGGGCGGCGTCACACCAGCGCGTGTCCATCACGAAGGCCAGCGACTGCCCCGGCCGCGGCACGCTGACGTCCTCCAGGCGCACGGTGCGCCCGGCGATGGTCACCGCGCCGAGGCGCTGCAGCTCGCCCACGGCCGGTCCGTGCACCCCGGCGGCCTCGAGCCGCTCGGGCAGCAGCGTGCGGCCATCCGGCTCCCACAGGCGCCACCCGAGGGTCTCGGCGCCGTGGTCCAGCCGCCGCGCCTCCAGCGCGAACGGCGGGGCATCGAGCAGGTGCCCGGGCTCGCTGGGCCGCTGCCGCACCAGGACGCGATCCTCGACCGGCGACAGGTGCAGCAGCGCGTCCATGTGGTCCTGGCCGCCGGCGGGGTAGTGGATCTCCAAGGGGGCCTCGGTGCCATCCAGCGCCATGCGCTGCAGCACCCCGGGCAGGCCGAGGCAGTGATCGCCGTGGAAGTGGGTGATCAGCACGTGCGTGAGGCGACTCGGCGTGATGTCTGCGTGGCGCATCTGGCGTTGGGTGCCCTCGCCGGGATCGAACAGCACCATCGCGTCGTCCCACCGCAGCACCAGCCCGTGGTGGTTGCGCTCGCGGGTGGGCACCTGGGAGGCGGTGCCCAGCACGGTGATCTCCCGCTCGGACATGCTCCGCACCGTAGCCGAGCGCGAGCCGGGCCCGCGCGTGGTCGAGGGCCTCGTGCCACAGGGCCGTCCGTCGCCGGACGGCGTCGTGGCCGGCGCCCGAGGGCGCTGTCAGGACGTCAGCGTGCCCGTCACCCGCTCCGCATCGGACAGGTCTGCCAGCACCGCGTCGGCGCCCAACCCGGACAGTGCCTCGACGTCGAACCGGCCGGTGGCCACCAGCAGGCACCGAGCGCTGCCGGCGCGCGCGCAGGCGAGGTCGTTGGGGGTGTCACCCACCACCCACACCGGTGACGGCTCGCGTCCCAGGGCTGCGACGGCGCGCGACCGCGCCACCGCCACCAGCTCGGTGCGGTCGCGATGGTCGCTGCCGAAGGCGCCCTGGCGCCAGTCGAACCAGCCCTCGAGCCCCAGC
The DNA here is from genome assembly GCA_003553565.1 of Nitriliruptoria bacterium. Lineage (GTDB taxonomy): Bacteria > Actinomycetota > Nitriliruptoria > Euzebyales > Egibacteraceae > PUKE01. The sequence continues at coordinate 21,180 of PWER01000068.1, forward strand.
GCCGCCAGCTTGCGGCGTGCGTTGGGGGCGATGTTGCCGGTCAGGACTGCCTGGCTGACGCCGGGAGCGCGGTGCAGTCGTGCCAGCGCCTCGGTCACGCCGGGCAGCACCCGGCCCTCCTCGCGCACCCGCTGCTCGGACTGGGCGAGCTCTGCGGCCAGGCGCTCCAGCACCGCGGGCAGGAGCGCGTTGGCGCGGTGCGCCTGACCGAGGGACGCCAGCAGCTCGGTGACGATCTGCGGGTCGGTCTTGCCGCTCATGCGCACGCCGTGCTCACCGAGCGGCGCTCCGGCCTCTGCGGCCACCGCTCGCTCGACGACCTCGCGGGCCACACGCCCCGCGCGGATCAGGGTGCCGTCGATGTCCCACAGGATCAGGCGCACGTGCTCGCTCCCACCCTCGACTCCCACCTGCCTCGACTCCCACCTGCGACTGCTGGCGTGCTGGCGTGCTGGCGTGCGGGGCTCACAGGCGCCCTCGGACGCGCAGCCACCTTTGCCACCCCGCCCTCATGCGGGCTGCTGGCGCGTCAGCATAGGCTCACGCGTCGCTGCGACACGCCGTGCCGCCTGCCGAGGAGGACCGTGATGACAGAGCCCGAATGGGGCTTCGCCCCCCGCCAGATCCATGCCGGCGCCCAGCCGGACCCGACGACGGGAGCTCGAGCCACCCCCATCTACCAGACCACCAGCTACGTCTTCCGTGATGTGGACCACGCTGCCAACCTGTTCTCGCTGGCCGAGCCGGGCAACATCTACACCCGGATCATGAACCCGACCCAAGAGGTGCTGGAGGGGCGGCTGGCCGACCTCGAGGGCGGTGTCGGCGCGCTGGCGGTGGCCTCGGGACAGGCCGCGGAGACGCTTGCGATCCTCAACCTCACCAGCGGCGGCGGCCACGTGGTCAGCTCGGCCTCGCTGTACGGCGGCACCTACAACCTGTTCCATCACACGCTGCCCAAGCTGGGCCTTGCCGTCAGCTTCGTGGACGACCCCGACGACCCCGAGGCCTGGCGCAGCGCCGCCCGTCCCGACACGCTGGCCTTCTACGGCGAGACCGTGGGCAACCCCAAGGGCGATGTCCTCGACATCACCGCCGTGGCCGAGGTGGCCCACGAGGTCGGCGTGCCGCTCCTCGTGGACAACACGCTGGCCTCGCCGTGGCTGTGCCGGCCGCTCGAGCACGGAGCCGACGTCGTGCTGCACTCGGTGACCAAGTTCCTCGGCGGTCACGGGACCTCGATCGGCGGAGCGATCATCGACGGTGGCACGTTCGACTTCGGTGCGCACGCCGAGCGCTTCCCGGCCTTGACCGGCCCCGACCCCAGCTACAGCGACCTGTCCTTCTGGGACGCGCTGGGGCCCGGCGCCTACATCGCCAAGGCGCGCGTGCAGCTGCTGCGCGACCTCGGGCCGGCGCTGTCGCCGATGAACGCGTTCCTGCTGCTCCAGGGCATCGAGACGCTGGACCTGCGCATGGAGCGCCACTGCCGCTCGGCGCATCGGATCGCCGAGTGGCTGGAGGGCCATGACGAGGTCTCCTGGGTCACCTACCCGGGTCTGCCATCGAGCCCCTGGCACGAGCGCGCCCAGCGCTACCTGCCCCGCGGCCAGGGCGCGATCCTCTCGTTCGGGATCGCCGGTGGGGCTGAGGCCGGCCGCCGGTTCGTGGAGGGCACCGAGCTGTTCAGCCACCTCGCCAACGTCGGTGACGTGCGCAGCCTGATCATCCACCCCGCCACGACCACCCACAGCCAGCTGTCGGCGGACGAGCAGATCGCCGCGGGCGCACCGCCCGACCTGGTGCGGCTGTCAGTCGGCCTGGAGGATCCCGACGACCTGATCGCCGACCTGGCAACCGGGTTCGAGGCCGCCCGAGGATGAGCGTGCGCACCCACCCCGCCGCCGGTGAGGAACCGCCGGCCAGCGGCGCTTGGAGGCCCGGCGACCCTGTGGGCCGTCGGCGCTTCGCGCGGCTGCTCACCGACCAGCCGCTCGGCCTCGAGCTCGGTGGCGAGCTGGGGCCGATCGACGTCGCCTACGAGACGTGGGGCGAGCCCGACGCGGCACGCGCCAACGGGGTGCTGGTGTGCCACGCCCTCACCGGCGACAGTCACGCCGCCGGCGCCGAGGAGCCAGGCCACCCCTCACCAGGCTGGTGGGACGGGCTCATCGGCCCCGGACGAGCGCTGGACACCCGCCGCTGGTGGGTGGTGTGCGCCAACGTGATCGCCGGCTGCCAGGGCACCACGGGGCCGGCCTCGCCCGCTGACGACGGCCGCCCGTGGGGCTCGCGGTGGCCGCGCACCACCGTCCGTGACCAGGCAGCGGTCGAGGTGGCGCTGTCCGACGCCTTGGGCGTGGACCGCTGGGCTCTGGTCGTGGGCGGCTCGATGGGCGGCATGCGGGTGCTGGAGTGGGCGGCGGGCTGGCCCGATCGGGTGGGCGCTGCGGCTCCGATCGGCTGCGGGGCTGCGGCCTCCGCCGAGCAGATCGCCCTGCAGACCGTCCAGCTCGAGGCGATCACCAGCGACCCGCGCTGGCGGGGTGGCGACTACCACGACGCCGCACCCGGCGAGGGGCCCCACCGCGGTCTCGGGGTCGCCCGTCGACTGGCCCAGATCACCTACCGCAGCGAGGCCGAGCTCGCCCAGCGCTTCGGGCGGCAGCCGCAGACCGGCGAGGACCCGTTGGGCGATGGGCGCTACGCGGTGCAGAGCTACCTCGACCACCACGCCGACAAGCTCGCTCGCCGGTTCGACGCCGGCACCTACGTGGCGCTGACCCGTGCGATGAACGACCACGACGTGGGACGCGGCCGTGGGGGGATCGCGGGGGCGCTGCGCCGCGTGACGGCCCCCACGACGGTGGTGGGCATCGACTCCGACCGGCTCTATCCGCTGCACCAGCAGCGCGAGCTGGTCGAGCACATCCCCGGCGCGCAGCTGGAGACCCTGTCCTCGATCCACGGCCACGACGGCTTCCTGATCGACACGGACGCGCTCGGTGCGGTCCTCGAGCGGGCCCTGGAGCGCGGCAGCGGCTGACGCCTGCGACGGGCAGCCACGAGCGCGCAACAGACCCTCGCGCCAGAGACCCTCCGGGGCACCGGGGTCAGCGCGAAGCCTCGGGGCCACCCTCCGGGTCGGGGCCGTCGTCCTGGTCAGGGCGCTGCGCATCCGGGCCCTGGGCATCGTGATCTGGCGCGTCAGGGGTCTGGGTGTCGGCCTCGTCGCCGAGGGGCCGTCCACGCAGCTGCGCGATGTCGGCGACCCGGCGCCTGGCATAGATCGCGAAGCCGACGATCGCGGCCCCGAGCAGCATCAGCGCCAGGGGCAGCAGCGGCCCGGGCCAGGTGCTGTAGGTGAGCTCGGCACGGAACCACAGCCACCAGTAGGCGATCCAGCACGTCCACAGCACGCTCTGGAACACCGCTCGTCGGCGCCAGCGGAAGGCGAGCTCCACGGCCACGCGACCCTCGAAGGGCTCGTCGGGGATGTCGCCCTGCCAGACGGAGGAGGCGATGCGGTGGCGCTCGTGCGGCCCGAGCAGGCGCTCCCACACCTGCTCCCAGGTGCGGTCGTCGAAGCGGTACGCGTCGCTCATGCGCAGTCCTCGGACCCGGGCCGCGTAGGCCGCGGTGCAGCCTCCCAGGGTAGTCGTCTGCGTGCGCCCGCTGCACGGTGCCGTGTCGCGTCGCGCTCGCCTGGCTGGCATGCACGGCCGGGCCCGTCCCGGGGAAGGATGACCCGTGGAGGGCAGGAGCCGGGGCGGGCTGCCCGCAGACCGGCCAGCACCCGGTGGCAGGAGGAGGACGTCATGGGCGAGACCATCCGGCTCGGGCGCATCGCCGGCATCGCTGTCGGCGTGAACTGGTCGGTGCTGGTCATCGCGACGCTGATCGCCCTGGGGCTGGGCGTCGGCAGCCTCCCGACCATGCACCCCGGACACGCCGAGCCGACCTACCTCGTGGCCGGCGTGCTGGCGGCCGCGCTGTTCCTCGGCTCGATCCTGGCCCACGAGCTGGCCCACGCTGTCCTCGCGCGCCGTCGAGGCGTGGAGGTGGAGGGGATCGTGCTCTGGCTGCTCGGCGGGGTGGCGAAGTTCCGCTCCGAGGCGCGAACGCCGCGCGACGAGATCGCGATCGCCGCCGCCGGGCCCCTCATGAGCCTGGTCGTGGCTGCGGTGCTCGGTGCTGGCGCCGGCCTGGCGGTGGTGCTGCTGGGCACCGGCCTGGTGGTCACGGTGCTGGGCTGGCTGGGCGTGCTCAACGTCCTGCTGGCGCTGTTCAACCTCATCCCGGCGGCACCGCTGGACGGCGGGCGGATCCTGCGCGGCGTGCTGTGGGCGCGCTCGGGCGATCCCTCGACGGCCGCGGTGTCAGCGGCCCGCGGGGGCAAGGCGTTCGGCATCGCGCTGATCGCCCTCGGCCTGCTGCTGGTGGCCATCCTGGTCAGCCTGGACGGGCTGTGGCTGATGCTGCTCGGCTGGTTCATCGTCACCGCGGCCGGCGCCGAGGAGTTCCACGCCAACCTCAAGGGCGTGCGCGTCGGCGACGTCATGAGCCGCGCTCCGGTGGTGGCCCCGGACTGGATCGCGGTGCAGGAGCTCGTCGACCAGTACGTGCTCACCCAGCGGTGCTCGACCTTCCCCCTGCGTGGCTTCGATGGCCGCATCACCGGGCTGCTGCCCCTGACGACGATCAAGCGCACCCCGGCCTCGCAGCGCACCGAGCAGCGCGCCCGTGACATCGCCTGCCCCATCGAGCGCGTGGCCACCGGCCACCCCGACGAGGACCTGACGACCCTCCTGGAGCGGGTGCGCGGCACCTGCGGCGAGGGCCGCGCGCTGGTCTTCGATGACGCCGGCGAGCTCGTGGGCATCGTGTCGCCACGTGATGTGAGCCACGCCCGCGAGCTGCACGCCCTGCGCCAGCCCCAGCGGGGCCAGCAGGACGCAACCACCGACGGTCGCGACCCCACCGGGCCCCGCGGGGCTGTGACGCGCTAGGCCTGATCGGAGGAGTGCCCGGGGAACAGGCGTGCGCTGGGGTCGATGGTGGTCACGGCGTTGTTGACCGCGGTGGCCGCCTCGCCGAAGCCGACCGAGATGAGGTCGACCTTGCCGTCGTAGGTGGTGATGTCGCCGGCGGCGAACACGCGGTCCACCCCGGTGGTCATGCGGGTGTCCACCAGGATCTTGCGGCGCTCGAGCTGCACGCCCCACTCCTTGAGCGGCCCGAGGTCGGCCTTGAAGCCGAGGGCAGCCACCACCGCCTGCACCTCGAGGATCTCGCGCTCGTCGCTCTCGTTGTGGAAGATCTCGACGCCCTTGATCGCCGTGCGATCGTCGCTGGCGGGGGCGTCGGCCCCGATGATGCGCGCGACCTCGGTCTTGGTGCGCACGTCCACCGAGCTCGCCAGGACGTGCTCGACGGTGCGCTCGTGCGCGCGGAACCGCTCCCGCCGGTGGATGAGCGTGATCGAGCGGGCGATGTCCTCCAGGTTCATGGCCCAGTCGAAGGCGCTGTCACCACCACCGACGATCAGCACGTCCAGGTCGCGCAGCACCTCCAGCCGCGGCACGAAGTACATGAGGCCGCGACCCTCGAACTCCTCGGCGTCGGGCAGCGGGCGCGGGCTGAACGTGCCGATGCCCCCGGTGATGATCACGGCGCGGCACTGCACCTCCGCGCCCTTGTGGCTGCGCACCGTGATGTGCTCGCCGTCCTCGTGATGGACGAGCTCCTCGGCGCGGTGCCCCAGGAAGTAGCGGGGCTCGTGCTGGCCGGCCTGCGCCACCAGGTTGTCGACGAGGTCCTGGCCCTTGATCGCCGGGAAGCCGGCGACGTCGAAGATCTGCTTCTCGGGGTAGAGCGCGGCCACCTGGCCGCCGGCTTCGGGCAGCGAGTCCATCAGCGCGACGCGCTGGCCGCGGAACCCCGCGTAGTAGGCGCCATAGAGGCCGGCGGGGCCGGCCCCGATGATGAGCAGATCGGTCTCGTGTCGCTCGGGTGCGGCCTGGCTCACGACATCCTCCCTGGTATGGCCCGATCGGTGGTCGTTCGGCGGCGCCCCGCTCTGGGCTGCCGCGCTCATGGTGCCCCGTCGCTCGCAGGGTCACGCCGACCGTTACGCTGCCATCCCCACCAACGCGATCAGGAGTGCGACGTCGATGGCAGAGCGCCTGTCGCTGCTCGATGCCTCCTTCGTGACCCTGGATACACCGACGACCCCCATGCATGCGGGCGCCGTCGCGCTGTTCGGGCCCGGCCTGAGCTTCGGGGACGTGCTGCAGGCCATCCAGGCACGGCTCGAGCGGGTGCCGCTGGCCCGCAAGCGCCTGCAGGAGCTGCCGCTGGGCGCTCGCCCCACCTGGGTCGACGATCGCGAGTTCGACCTCACCTATCACGTGCGCCACGCCGCGCTGCCGCCACCCGGCGACGCCGCACAGCTGGGCGAGTACTGCGCGCGGCTGATCGGACGCCAGCTGGACCGGCGTCGGCCGCTGTGGGAGCTGTACGTGATCGAGGGCTGCGCCGACGGTCGCGTCGCGCTGCTGCAGAAGGAGCACCTGGCGCTCGCCGGCAGCGGCACGAACCTGCTGGATGTGCTCTTGGACGAGGAGCCCGAGTCGGTCGAGGAGGAGCCGAGCGCACCGTGGACCCCGGAGCCGCCGGACCCGCCGGCGGACCTGGCGCTGCAGGCGGTGCGCGAGCGCACCGAGACCGTCGCGCAGGCCGCTCGTGCGGTCGGGGAGCTGGCCCGGGCACCCGGGCGCCTGACGCGGGTGGCGCGCGACACCGCCGGGTCAGCGCTGGGAGTGGTCGCTCGGGTGGCGCGGCTGGCTCCCGAGAGCCCGCTGAACACGCGCTTGACGCCGCATCGCCGGTTCGCCCTCACCGCCCTGGAGCTCGACGCGATGCGCGAGGTCCGCCACGTGTTCGGCGGCACGATCCACGATGCGCTCGTGACCGTGGTGGGCGATGCGGTGGGGCGCCTGCTGCGCGGACGCGGCTACGACACCACCGACCTGGACCTGCGGATCATGGTGCCGGTCCGGGTGGCCAGCGACGACGGCAGCGTCGGTGACCTCGCCGAGGAGCTGACCCTCGGCACCGGCGTGGTGGGGGTGCTCGCGCCGCTGCCGGTCATGGAGATGGACCCGGTCGCGCGCCTGTACCGCGTCATGGGGGAGCTCGCAGGGCTGCGGGAGTCGCGGCAGGCGGTGGCCGCCCACGACCTGGTGCGCCTTGCCGGCTACGCGCCGCCGCTGCTGCACGCCATGGCCGCGCGACTCGCCTCGGCCGAGCAGCGCTACAACGTCGCGCTGTCCAACGCGCCGGGACCGCAGAGCGCTCGCTACCTGCGCGGCGCCCCCCTGGAGGGCACCTACCCGTTCATCCCCCTCGCCGGTGACGCGGCCCTGTCGATCGCGGTCACGAGCTACGCGGGGCGCATGGGCTTCGGTCTGCTCGGCGACCGCTCGGGGCTGCCAGACCTCGAGCAGCTCGCCGATCTGATCCCGGCTGCTGCCGACGATCTGCACGCCGCGGCCCGCGCCGAGCGATGATCGCGCAGCGGGCGGCGGTGCGCTGGTGCGGCGCGGCCGCGCCGGCGATGGCAGCGATCCGCCCGCTTCCCCCGGTGGAGGAGCCAAGCCCATGACCCTCGACGACGTCATCGCCCATCTCGCTGCCGACCCGGAGGGCAGCGGCCTGGTGTGCGATCTGGACGGCACGCTGGCGCCGATCGTCGACGACCCCGAGGCGGTGCGCCTGCCCGAGCCGGTCCGCGCCTCCCTCGAGGGTGCGAGCAGGCACCTCGGGTTGGTGGCGATCGTCAGCGGCCGCCCGGCGGCGTTCCTGGCCGAGCGCGCCGCAGCAGAGGGGGTGCGGCTGCTCGGGCTGTACGGGATGGAGGAGGTCGGCGCCGATGGGCTGGTGCGCGCCCGTCCCGAGGTCGCGGACTGGGAGGGGGTGCTGGATCGGGCGCGCGGGGCGCTGGCCGAGGCGGTCGCCGCCGACGCTGACCTGCGCCTGGAGGACAAGGGGCTGTCGCTCGCGGTGCACTGGCGCGGTGCGCCGGACGTGGGCGCCGCGGGGGAGCGCGCCGACGCGCTCGCCCGGGCCGTGGCCGAGCGCACCGGGCTGGCGCGCGAGCCGGGCAAGCTCGTCGAGGAGCTGCGCCCGCCGATCGGCTGGGACAAGGGTGCGGTCGTGGCGCTGCTGGCCGAGGAGGTGGGGCTGCGCAGCGTCACCTACCTGGGCGACGACCGCGGTGATCTGCCGGGCCTGCGCGAGGCCCGCGCTCGCGGTGGTGTGGCGGTGGTGGTCGATCATGGTGCCGAGACCCCAGCGGAGGTGCGCGCAGCCGCCGACTGTGTGCTGCACGGCGAGCACGACGCGCATCGGCTGGTGGCCCGTCTGGCTGACACGCTCGCCGAGCGCGGGTGAGCCGAAGGGCCAGCGGCGGGGCGGGCTAGCTCCAGCGCGTGGCCGCCGCCTCCCGCAGCGTGCGCCGCTGGGCGGCGAGCCAGTCGGCAGGCGCCCCCTGGGCCGAGGCCTCGCGCAGCGCCGACGCGCGGGCGCGACGCTCCTGGGCGTCCATGGCGAGGGCGCGTCGCAGCGCTGCGGTGGTCTCGGCCACGTCGAAGGGGTTCACCGTCAGCGCCGCCTCGCCGAGGACGTCGACGGCGCCGGTGGTGCGCGACAGCACCAGCACCCCGTCGGCCGTGTTGAGGGTGGGGCCCTCCTTGGCCACCAGGTTGGTGCCATCGGCCACCGAGTTGGTCAGCAGCACGTCGTAGCGCTGCAGCGCTGCGAGCACCGCGGGGTAGTCATCGCCCACGTCGAGGGTGAGCGCACGCTCGCCGAACCGCTCGCGGATGCGGTCGGCGACCTCCTGGCAGGCCTCGAGGTAGGCGCGATAGGCGGGCACGCCCTGGCGCGACGGGTTGAGGTTCGCGTAGTGCCAGACGCGGTCGGCCAGGCCGGGCTCGTCGGTCAGCAGCCGCTCGTAGGCCAGCAGCCCCCGCAGGACGTTCTTGGACAGGTCGGTGCGCTCGGCGCGGGCGATCATGGCCCGGCCGTCGCGCAGCGCGTCGAGGCGCTCGCCGGCTGCGGTCACCGCGGCGCTGGCAGCGCTCGCAGCCAGGCCGTCGGCGTCCACGCCGAGGGTGAACGGTGACACGCGCACACGACGGTCACCGACCAGCAGCGTGTCGCCGTCGCGGCGCGCCAGGCCGTAGGACTCGGCGCACTCGCGGAACCGCTCGCACCAGCGCTGCGAGCTGAACGCCACGACGTCGGCGGCCAGCAGGCCCTCGAGGACCCCGTGGGCCACCGCATCAGGCAGGCGCTCCATGAGCTCGGGCCCCACCCAGGGGGTGTGCAGGTACTGCAGCAGCGGCACCTCGGGGCGCTCGCGGCGCACCACCGCCGGCGCGGCGCACAGGTGGTAGTCCTGCAGCAGCACGTCGACATCGCCCTGCGCGGCCTCGGCCACCGCGGCGCCGACGCGCTCGTTCACCGGCAGGTACGACCCCTCCCACGGCGCGCGCCAGTCGGCGCTGGTGGGCTCGTAGGGCGCGTTCCACAGCTGGTGCAGGGTGAACCACAGCAGCTGGTTGCTGACCACGTCGTAGTAGTCGGCGAAGCGGTCGCCGACGTCGAGCAGCCGCACCGTGGTGGGCGAGCCAGCGAGCTCCACGGTCAGCGGCTGCTCGCCGTGATCGCGGGCCACGGCGATGTCGTCGTCGTCCAGCGCCACCGACACCCACTGGCCGGGCTCCTCGGCGAGAGCGTCGCCCAGCGCGGTGACCAGCCCGCCGAAGCCGCGCTTGGCCGTGCGGTTGCCCTCCTCGTCGCGCGCCCAGCGCGCCGGACCGCGGTTGCTGGCCACGATGAGTCCCTCGGTCATGCTCGTTGCTCCGTTGCGCTCATGGGCTCGTCTCCGGTGGTGGGCGGTGGCGACGCCGGCCAGGCTGCCAGGTGCGCCGAGACGTGTGCGAGGACCTGCGCGTCGTCGGGCGGTGGGCCCGGCAGCTGGTCCAGCCCCACTGCGGCCGCCGCGATCTCACGATCGTCGGGATCGGCCCCCAGAGCGCGCAGCAGGCGCGCGGGCTGCCAGCGTCGCAGCAGACCGCACTGCACGAGCACGCCGTGGCGCCGACGCCGCTGCGCCAGGCCGACGAGCTTGCGCCCGTCGGCGGTGACCTCGCCGGCGGCGAGCGTGGCGTAGCACACCTCGGCGAGCAAGCGACCCCGCGAGGTGTCGCGGCGTGCCGTCGGGGCGCCGTCGTGCAGGCCGAGCGAGGCCACGCCGAGCGCTGCGAGCCCGGCCTGCCAGGCCGCGCCGACCCGCAAGGCCGTGTCGGCGGGGGTGCCACGGGCCAGCGGGTGGTCGCGGGGCAGCAGCACGTCGCACGACAGCACGTCGGGCGACAGCAGCACCGCCCCGCCGCCGGAGTGGCGCGTGATCACCGGGATGTCGCCCTCGTCGAGGCGCAGACGGCGCTGGCCGCGCCCGCGGACGATGGCGGTGCGCCGGGCGCGATACCAGCGCAGCCGCGGCGCCGGGTCGCGCGCCAGGCGGTCGAACGCCGCCAGGCCCGCCTCGAGCAGCGCCTCCGGCTCGCCGACCTCGAGCGCATCGATGCGCCAGCGCGTCGCGGACAGCTCCATCCCGGCAGCCTACCCGGCCCGCGCGGTAGGCTTCTCCGCTGGGCGGCGCCAGAACGGCGCCGGGCAGCCAACCACCGGTGAGCACGGAGGCAGGCGAGCATGGCTGTGCAGCGGGGCGACATCGCACCGGACTTCGAGCTGAACGACCAGCACAACCAGCCGGTGCGGTTGTCGGACTACCGGGACCGCAAGGCCGTGGCCGTGGTCTTCTTCCCGCTCGCCTTCTCCAGCGTGTGCACCGGCGAGCTGTGCGCGCTGCGCGACGACCTGGCGGCGTTCCAGAACGACGACGTGCAGGTGCTGGCGGTCAGCGTCGACTCGCCCTTCGCCCTGGCGCAGTTCGCCCAGCAGCAGGGGTATGACTTCCCGCTCCTGAGCGACTTCTGGCCGCACGGGGAGGTCGCCCGGCGCTACGGGGTCTTCGACGAGGAGCTCGGTGTGGCCCGCCGGGCCACGTTCGTGCTGGATCGTGGGGGCGTGGCGCGGTGGCAGACGATCAACGCCATCCCCGAGCCGCGAGACGTGAGCGAGGCGCGCCGCGCCCTGGCCGAGGCGGCCTGACCCACGAGCCCACGCGCGCCACGCAGCGGCCGGGTCCGAGCGGCTGGGCACGGATCCCCGCGGCCGCTCGTGCGAGCCTCACCCCACGTCGTGGACCATGCCGTAGCGGTCCTCGTAGCTGGTGAGGTTGGTGTTCAGCGCGCGGATCGCCTTGCCCACCAGGGTCGGGGGGATGCGCACGCGCGACACGACGTCGGCGCGCGTGCGGCCCTCGCGGTCAGCGGGGTGCTGGACGCAGAAGTCGAGCGTGAAGTCGTGTGGCCCGTGGCTGACGATCAGCAGGTTGGCGTAGGTCCCCTGCCGCTGCTCCTCGTCGAGGCGGATGCGCACCTGGCGGCGCTCCCCGCTGGGGGTCTCGTCGGCCGGGTCGGTCTCCTCGGGCTCCTCGTCGGGGGTGTCGCCAGGGCCGGGGGTGTCGTCGTGGTCAGCCATGATCGCTCCACAGCGCGGGCGCGTTCGGCCCACGGCGTCGGTGGCGGGGCGGCGTAGGGTAACGGCCGCTCGGGGCTGCGTTGCCCGCCTCGCTGCCAGCGGCCCGGCGCTATCCTGCACCAGCGCACCGGACCGCCCGCCGGCCGGTGCCGGCCGATGGGCCGATGCCGGGGGCGCTTAGCTCAGAGGGCAAGAGCGCCGGCTTTACACGCCGGAGGTCGCAGGTTCGATCCCTGCAGCGCCCACCCGCACGACTGCGTCGCGCCGCGCTTGACGCGCCCCTCCGGCCCGTCCAGCGCGGCGCGCGTACCCTCGCCCCATGGACCGTGAGGCCGCGCTGCTGCTGGGGGTCGATCTCGGCTACCGCTGCGGTCTCGCGGTGTTCGCCGCCGAGGGGACGCTGCGGTCCTACCGCTCGCAGCGGTTCGGCGGGCGCCAGCAGATCAAGCGCGGCGCCGACCGTGTCATCGCCGAGGCCGGACCCGTCGAGGCGGTCGTGGTCGAAGGGGAGGCGCAGCTGGCGCGCTGGTGGTCTCGTGCCGCGGAGCGGGCGGGTGCCGAGGCCACCGTGGTGACCCCTGAGACGTGGCGCGCTGCGCTGCTGCATCCGATCGAGCGGCGCGATGGCACGACGGCGAAGGCTGCCGCCGACCGCCTGGCCCGCCTGGCGGTGCGCGAGCTCGGCGGCCCGGGCGTGACGAGCCTTCGCGATGACGCCGCCGAGGCCATCTGCATCGGACTGTGGGGACTGGTCACGCTCGGCTGGCTGCCCGCCCTGCCCGCGAGCCTCGACCCGGCACGGCGGTCGGCGCGAGGAACGCGAGGAACGCGAGGAACGCGATGAGCAGGCGAGCGCCCGCCCTCGCCGTGGAGGCCAGCCAGCACCTGCGCGCGACCCCGGGCGAGGCCTTCGCGCTGCTCGGCGACGTCGCCCAGCTGCACCGCTGGCAGCGCGGCCTGCGCTGGGCCAGGCGCGGCGAGGCCGGGCCGCTGGGCGTGGGGGCGACCATGACGGCCGAGCGCTCGCTGCGGGGCATCGCCGCCCGCTACACCACCGAGGTCTCCGTCTGGGAGCCCCCGCGGCTGGCCCGCTTCACCCTCACCCCGCTGGCGCCCGGCGGCACCGAGCCGCTCGCCGGCGTGGGCGCCGAGGGCTCGTACCGCCTCGAGCCCGCCGACTCGGGCGCGCTGCTGACCGCCCGTGCCGAGCTGCGCCTGACCGGCGGCCTGCGGCTCGGGCCGCTCGCGCGCGTCGTGCGCGAGGAGCTCGAGCGCACGCTGCACGCCGACCTGCACGGCCTGGCCAGGCTCACCGACGAGCTGGCGGCGTGAGCCGACCGCGCCGCACCGGCGCGCGCCTCCCGCTCCCGACGGCCCGCACCGCTGGCGTGGTCTCCGATAGGCTGTCGCCGCCATGAGTGCGATGCCCTCCGCCGCAGACCGCGACCGCGTCGGCGACTGGATCCGCCTGGTCGAAGCGCGCTACCCCCGCCGCGACGCGCAGCCCTGGGACGCGCCGGGCCTGCAGGTGGGCGATCCCGAGGACCGAGTGCACCGCGTGCTGGTCTGCCTGGACGTGACGGCGACCACCCTGGCCGAGGCCACCGATCGTGACGCCGACCTGGTGCTGGCCCACCACCCCCTGCTGTTCCGGCCGCTGGGCCGCCTGACCACCGAGACCGCACCGGGGCGCCTCGCGCTGGCCGCAGCCAGGGCGGGGATCGCCATCCACGCCGCCCACACCAACCTGGACGCCGGCACCCCGGGGACCACCGACCCGATCGTCGACGCGCTCGGCCTCGATCCCGACGCGCTTGCCCCCCTGGAGCGTGTGAGCGCTGCCGGCAAGCACAAGCTCGTCACGTTCGTGCCCGCCGAGGACACCGAGCGGGTGCTCGGCGCGCTGTCCGAGGCCGGCGCCGGGGTGATCGGCGCCTACGACCACTGCGGCTTCCGCGTGCGCGGCACGGGGTCCTTCCGGCCCTCGCCGGAGGCCAACCCGCACCTCGGCGACGTGGGCGCCATCAACGAGGTCACCGAGGACCGCCTCGAGGTCGAGCTCGCGCCGCGCGACCTGGAGCGCGCCGTGGCCGCGCTGTGGCAGGCGCACCCCTACGAGGAGGTGGCCTACGACGTCTACCCGCTGGAGGTGCCCGACTCGGCCAGCGGCAAGGGTCTGGGCCGCGTCGGCGAGCTGCCCGAGCCCCGACCGCTGCGGTGGGTCGCCGACCGGGTGGCCGGCCACGTGCCCGCACCCCACCTGCGGGTGGCCGGAGACCTGGACCAGCCGGTGCAGCGGATCGCCGCGCTCGGCGGCTCCGGCGATGGCCTCATCGGCGCGGCGCTGGCCGCGGAAGCCGACTGCTACATCACCGGCGATCTGCGCCACCATCCGACGCTGGATGCCCGCACGCAGGGGCTGGCGCTGATCGACGCCGGGCACGGCGCCGTCGAGGGCGCTGCCCTGCCCCGGGTCGCGGCGGCGCTGGCCGCTGACGCCCGCACGGTCGGGCTGGACGCCGAGATCCTGACCAGCGCCGCAGCCCACGAGCCCTGGGCCGAGTACCGACCCGCCGCCCCCGAGCCGCCCGCCAGCGAGGACCCCCGTTGACCACCGCCACCCCCGAGCAGCAGCAGCGGCTCCTCGCCCTGCAGCAGATCGACAGCCAGATCCGCCGGTTGCAGCAGCGACGCGCCAACCTCCCCGAGCAGCAAGCGCTCGACGAGAACGCCGAGACGCTGCGGGCGGTGGCCGCGGAGTACGCCGACGCCCAGGACGCCCTCGAGGACCAGCGCTCGATCCAGCGCAAGCGCGAGCAGGACATCAGCCACCTCGAGGCCCGTCGCAAGGCCGAGGAGGCGCGCCTGTACTCCGGCGAGCTCTCCACCGAGAAGCAGGTCGACGCCCAGCGGGCCGAGCTCTCCTCCCTGCGCCAGCGCAAGAGCGCCTACGAGGACGAGCTGCTCGCGGCGATGGAGCAGATCGAGGAGCTCGAGGGCCGCGTCGAGCAGCTGACCTCGCGCCACCAGGAGCTGCGCACCAAGGCCGGCGAGCTCACCGAGGCGCGCGATGCCGCCGCCGGCGACATCGACGCCGAGCTCGCCGAGCGTCGCACCGAGCGCGAGCGGCTCGCCGGCGACGTCGAGCCCCCGCTGCTGACCTTGTACGAGGAGGTGCGCACCGCCCAGGGCGGCACCGCAGTGGCGCCGCTGGAGGAGGGCACCTGCCAGGGCTGCTTCTTGGAGATCAGCGTCATCGAGCTGGAGCAGATCAAGGCCGAGGCCAAGCACGGGCTGCCGCGCTGCCCGCACTGCGACCGGCTCCTCGTCCTCGCTGCGCGGTGAGGTGGGGCCCGCCGCCGGCCCGCCCGGCGCCGGGTAGGATCGGGGTGTCGACCCGGGAGTCGGCCAGGCGACCGCGGGCGGGCCTCGACCCGCTCGAGGAAAGTCCGGACTCCACAGGGCAGGACGCTGGGTAACACCCAGGCGCCGCGAGGCGCGGAAAGGGCAACAGAGAGCAGACCGCCGAACGGCTCCGCGACGCGGAGCGCGTGGTGAGGGTGAAAGGGTGCGGTAAGAGCGCACCGGCACCGGCGGCGACGTCGGTGGCCAGGCATCCCCCGTCCGGAGCAAGACCAAGCAGGCGCGCAGCGGGTGGCCGGCAGCACGCCGGCGCTCGCGGAAGAGGTGGCCCGCCCAGCGCCAGGTAGGTCGCACGAGGCCGTCGGCAACGGCGGTCCCAGATGGATGGTCGCCGCCCCGCTCCACCGGCGGGGCACAGAATCCGGCTTATCGGCCGGCTCCCGGGCCGTCGCGCGGGCCGCGCCGAGAGGGCGCTGCTCACCAGCGCGCCCCGTCCGCACCCCCGGGCGCCCGCACCGCACCGCCGACCTCGAGAGCGACCGACGATGACCACGCCAGCGGCGACCGCCGAGCATGAGGCTGCCGGCTCCCACCCGGCGCCGAACCGCCGGACCTTCGCCATCATCAGCCACCCCGACGCCGGCAAGACCACGCTGACCGAGCGCCTGCTGCTGCACGGCGGCGCGGTCCGCGAGGCCGGCGAGGTCAAGTCGCGCAAGTCCGCCCGCACCGCGGTCTCCGACTGGATGGCGCTGGAGCAGCAGCGCGGCATCTCGGTCAGCTCCACCGTCTTGGCCTTCGACGCCGAGGGGATCCGCTTCAACCTGCTGGACACCCCCGGGCACGCCGACTTCTCCGAGGACACCTACCGCACGCTGTGGGCCGCCGACGCCGCGGTGATGGTGCTGGACGCCGCCAAGGGCCTGGAGCCGCAGACGCGCAAGCTGTTCGCGGTGGCGCGCCGTCGCGGCCTGCCGATCCTGACCTTCGTCAACAAGATGGACCGTCCGGCGCTGGAGCCGCTCGGCCTGCTGGATGCGGTGGCCGAGGAGATGAGCCTCGTGCCGGTGCCGCTGACCTGGCCGGTGGGCGATGGCCAGGACTTCGCCGGAGTGATCGACCGGGTGCGTCGCGAGCTCGTGCGCTTCGACCGCACCGCCGACACCACCCAGCTGTCCACCCCCGAGCGCACCCCCATGGCGGACGACCCGCCGGGCTGGCAGCGGGACCTGCTCGCCGCCGCGCGCGACGACGTGGAGCTGCTCGATGCCGAGCACGGCGTGCCCGATCCCCATGAGCCGGTGGACCGCGAGCGCTTCCTGGCCGGCTCGGTCACCCCGGTGCTGTTCGGCTCGGCGCTGGGCAACTTCGGGGTCGCCGAGCTGCTGGAGGCGGTGCGGACGCTGGTCCCGCCACCGCGGCCGCAGCCCACGCGCGCTGGTGGCACGCACCCGGTCAACGGCGGATTCGTCGGGCAGGTGTTCAAGGTGCAGGCCAACATGAACCCGCGGCACCGCGATCGCATGGCCTTCGTCCGCGTGGCCAGCGGGCGCTTCGAGAGGGGCATGAGCGTCACGGTGGCCCGCACCGGCCGCCGCCAGCAGCTCAAGTACGCCCACCAGGCGTTCGCCGATGACCGCGAGACCGCCGACGAGGCGCTGCCCGGCGACATCGTCGGCGTCATCGGCGCAGGCGAGCTGCAGGTCGGAGACACGCTGTCGCCGGACGGACGGGCCGAGCTCGCCGAGATCCCCACCTTCGCCCCGGAGCGGTTCGTCGTGGTGCGCAACCGCAGCTCGAGCACCTACAAGCAGTTCCGCACCGGCCTGCAGCAGCTGGACGAGGAGGGCGTGGTGCATGTGCTGCGCCGCCCCGATCACGGCGAGCGCGAGCCGATCCTGGCCGGCGTGGGCCAGCTGCAGTTCGAGGTCGCCAGCCATCGCCTGGCCACCGAGTACGGCGCGGAGGTCACCCTCGAGCCGGGGCCCTGGCAGATCGCCCGGCGCGTCGACGAGGACGCAGCGCGGGCGCTGCGCGGCCAGCGCGGCGTCGCGGTGGCCCAGGACCGCAACGGCCAGTGGCTGGCGCTGTTCGAGAGCCAGCACGCGCTGCGCTGGGCCCAGGAGGACCACCCCGCAGTGACCTTTGCGCCGCTGGGCATCGTCGCCGAATGAGCGCCAGCGCTCGGTGCGGGCACCCGCCGGTGACGTGACGACCCGTCGGCACCGCGTGGGCGCGTCACTCGAGCTCGACGAGCGCCTCGTCGCCCAACCGCTGACGCACGATCTCCTCGAGCTCGGCGATGCGCTGTGCGTCACGCTCCTGGCGGCGCCGCAGCCGCTGCAGCTCCACCACCGCCTGCCCGGGCACGTCGGGCCCGTCGCTGCCCTCCCAGGCGGGGCACAGCGAGCGGAAGTCGCACCAGGCGCACAGCCGGTTGGGGCGGGGCTCGAACCGCTCGGCGCGGATCGCGTCGGCGACCTCGTGGATCTGGGCGATCGCCGACTCGACGTCGATGCGGTCGCGCTCGACGGCCACGCGCAGCCCCGGCACGATGAACTCCAGCGCGACCCAGTCGGGGTCGCGGCCGAACAGCTCGCGCGCGGCGAGGGCGTAGATCGCGAGCTGCAGGCTGCGTTCCACGTCCTCGCGCGTCTTGGCTCGCCTGCTGCTCTTCCAGTCCACGATGCCGAAGCCGCCACCCTCGGTGGGGACCACGCAGTCGATGAACCCGCGCACCCGCACCGCGTTGCCGAGGTCCACGTCGAACCATTGCTCGACCGCGGCCGCTGGTCGGTAGTGCGGCGCGTGCTGCTCGTGATGGCGGCGCAGCACCTCCTGGGCGTGGCGGTACCAGCGGATCTTCTCCTGGCGGTCCATGTCGGCGAAGCCGGTGTCGTCCCAGGACTCGTAGAGCGCCTCGAGCAGCACCTCGACCGGCGGGGGCTCGGGCAGGCGCTGGTCCCACCAGCGCTCGAGCGCCGCGTGCAGGCTGCTGCCCCACGACAGGGCGGGGGTGGGCTCGGTGGGCAGCCGGTCGACCGCCATGAAGCGGTACTGCAGCGGGCACCGCTGATACACATCGATCTTGGAGAACGAGAGCTTCAGCGGCGCCGGCTCATCGGCCGACGGCTGCAGGTCGGGCAGCATCGCAGTCATCGTGTCGGGAGCGTAGCGAGCGGGTGTGACCGGGCGATGGACCCGTCCCCAGCGACCAGCTCCACGCGACCCGGCACGGCTTGGCCTCACCGCCCTGGAGGTTGGCCTCCCCGCCCTGGAGGGCCCGGTCTCGGCGGCGCAGCCGGCGTCGCACAGCCCGCCCCGTGGCGCATCGGTAGGCTCGGCGGCGATGGACGAGACCGAGTCGACCACCACGCGCGCGCCCGACATCCGCTACGTCTGGGTGGACCCCGAGGATCGTGCGCTCGGCGGCCAGTGGGTGCGCAGCGACGGGGACACCGAGGTGCCGATCAGCCTGCTCGACGCGCTGGCCGCGCATCGCGGCGACGAGCGTGCGCTGGACCCCGTCACCGAGCACGTGGCCGCGGCGTGGCAGGTGCTGGACGCCGCCGGGGTCGAGGAGGACCGCCTGCTGCCCGATCCGGCCACTCGGGTGCAGCGCGCGCTCGACACCAGCCGCGCGCTCATCGACGCCGAGTCGCCTGCGGGAGAGCGCGTCCGTCGCTGCGCGGAGGCGCTCCACAAGCTCGCTGCCGACCTCGCCGAGGTCGTGGAGGAGCAGCTGGAGGGCGGCAGCCTCGCGACGCTGCCTCCGGCCACCAGCCACGCGCTGTGCCAGACGACCCAGGCCGCCTGGCGCCTGCGCTCCCACGTCGAGCCGCCCGGGCCGCTCTACCTGTAGCGCTGGCCCGCACCGGCCACGGCACCGCACCGGCGGCGGCCACCACCCGGGCCCGGCGCTCCGCGCGGGCGAGGGGCGCCCGGATAGCATCGCGGGTGTGAGCGATCCCCCTCCCGCCGCTGGCGTGCCCTCCCGCGACCGGGTATGGCGCTCGGCGTCGTGGGATGCCCTGCGGGGAGCGCTCATGGGTGCCGCCGATGCGGTGCCTGGCGTGTCCGGCGGGACCGTCGCGCTGATCGTGGGCGTCTACGAGCGGCTGCTGGTCGCCATCCGCGCGGTGGCTGGCGCGGTCGTGTTCGGGCTGGTGGGCCGATGGGCGAGGGGGCGCGAGCGCCTGGCCGAGGTCGACTGGCGCATGCTGATACCCCTGGTCATCGGCATCGGCGCCGCCTACCCCGTGGCGATGATCACCGTCGCCGGCACCGTCAGCGCCGGCCACCCGTGGCGCGTGCCGGTGATGGCGCTGCTGTTCGGGCTCGTGCTCGCCTCGATCCGGGTGCCGTGGCGGCGCCTTCGACGGCGCACCCCGGCGCACCTGCTGGTGCTCGCCGTGGCTGCGGCGGTGGGCTTCGCCCTCACCGGGCTGCCGCCTGCCGAGCTCACCGCGCCACCCCTGCCCCTGGTCTTCGCCGGGGCCGCGGTGGGGATCTGCGCGATGATCCTGCCTGGCGTCAGCGGCGCGTTCCTGCTGCAGGCGATGGGCCTGTACCAGGCGGTGGGCACCGCCCTGCGCGAGCTCGATCTGGCGCTGCTGGCAACCTTCGCCGCAGGGGCAGCCCTCGGGCTGGGCTCGTTCGCCAAGGTCCTGACGTGGCTGCTGGCTCGGGCCCACGACTGGACGATGGCAGCGCTGACCGGGCTGCTGATCGGGGCGCTGCGCGCGCTGTGGCCCTGGATCGACAGCGAGCGAGCGCTGCAGGCCCCGCCGCTGGACGCCGCGGTGCTGGCGCCCGCCGCGCTGGCGCTGCTGGGCGCCGGCGCCGTGTGGGCGCTCACCCAGCTGGGCGAGCGCAGCGACGCGCGCCGCACCACCTCGTCGCGGTGAGCGCGCCATCGCGTCAGCCGTCCGTGGTCGCCCCGGTCGTCTCGCCGGCGGCGCGCTGCGCTGGTGGGGTGCCCAGATGCTCGGCTGCGAAGTCGAGGGACAGCGCCATCTGACGCAGCACCTCGTCGGTGGCCAGCGACCCGTGACCGGCGTCGAACACGTCGTAGTGATGCGGCACGCCGCGAGCAGCCAGCGCCGCCACGTAGGCGTCGACCTGCGGCTTGGGGCAGCGCGTGTCGTTCTCACCGGTGATGATCAGCACCGGCACGCGCACGTGGTCGACGTAGGTGATGGGCGAGCGCTCCGCGTAGCGCTCGGGCAGCTCCTCGGGGGTGCCGCCGAACAGCGAGGCGTCGTACTCCTGCAGCGCCGGCGACTCGTCGGCGAAGGCCGACACGTAGTCGGCCACGGGCACCACCGCGATCGCCAGCGTCCAGCGCTCGGGCAGGGTGCCGATGCCCTGCAGCGTCACGTAGCCACCCCATGAGGCGCCGGTCAGCACCACCCGCGCGGGATCGGCGACCCCGTCGGCGACCAGCCCATCGCGTGCGGCGGCGGCGTCGACGACCTCGGGTCGGCCCGGGTCGTGCTGCACCGCGTCCGCCCAGGGCTTGCCGTAGCCCGTCGAGCCCCGATAGTTGGGCAGCACCACCGCGAAGCCGTGGTCGACCCAGGCCTGGACCTGGGGGTCGAAGCTGTCGGTGGTCTGCGCGTGCGGGCCACCGTGCACATCGACCACCAGCGGGTGGGGTCGCGTCCCCTCGGGAGGCTCGGCCACGAAGCAGTGCACCTGCCCACCTTCGCCGTTGTCGACGTGCAGCGACCGGTAGGGCGCGCCCTCGGGCGCGGGCTCACCGGGCGGGGTCAGCAGCACGCGCTCACCGGCGGCGGCGTCGCGCTCGTGGATCCGGGTGGGCGTGGCCGAGGAGCTGAACGCGTACCACAGCGTGCCGTCGGGCCGCATGCGCGCACCGCGCACGGTGCCCTCGGCGAGGTCCAGCGGCTCGAGGCGGTCATCGTCGAGGTCGTAGCGCAGCAGCTCGGTGCGCCCGAGATGGTCGTGGGCCAGCAGCAGGGCTCGACCGTCCGGCCACCAGTCGGCGACGCCCACCTCCCCGGGAAGGGCGGCCACGTCCAGCACGCGTCGATCCTGGCGGGCCACGTCGTAGATCTCGGGCAGCATGCGCTCGTGGCGATCGGCGAGCAGCGCCAGCCGCGCGTCGCCCTCCAGCGGCGCCCAGCCAGCCGGCTCGATGCCGTTGCCCTCGCCGTCGTGCAGCGCGGCGATCACCGTCCCGTCGGCGGCGTCCAGCACCTTCACCGCAGGGTGGAGGACGTCGCCGTGCTCGGTGTGCGACACCGCCAGCAGCGCGCCGTCGCGGCTGAGCCCGGCCACATCCGCCGGCTGGGTGCTG
Organism: Nitriliruptoria bacterium; assembly: GCA_003553565.1. GTDB lineage: Bacteria > Actinomycetota > Nitriliruptoria > Euzebyales > Egibacteraceae > PUKE01. The sequence continues at coordinate 42,541 of PWER01000068.1, forward strand.
GCATACAGGCGGGTGAAGGTGCCGCCGGGCGGGGCCGAGCCGAGCACGAACCCCGTGTCGCGGTCGGCGATCCCCAGCGCCCAGCGGTGGCGCGCCAGGCTCAGCCCCGCGCTCCAGCCCTCGGGGGCGTCGGCGAGCAGGGGTGCGGGGGCGCCCCCGTCAAAGGGCTGGGCAACGTAGCGGCCCACCTCGTCGCCGCCGCGATCGTCGAACCAGACGACCCGAGAGCCGTCGGGCAGCACGGCGCCGCCGCGCACGCCGGTGGGCTTGTCGGTCAGCTGGCGGGTCGCGCCCGTGTCGAGGTCCCAGGACACGACCTGGAAGATCCCCGAGGCGTTGGTGGCGTAGCACGTGCGCTGCGGGGCCTCCAGGCCCCAGGTGGGCAGCGACACGCGCGCAGCGCGAAAGCGCCGCATCCAGCGCGGCTCGGTCACGGGAGGGCCTTCCGGTGAGGGTGTGCTGGTCGGAGCGGGCCGGCGGGGCGCGGGAAGCCCCGGCACCGGGACGCTATTGCGCGATGCCCACCAGCTCGGCGGACGCGATCACGTGGTCCTCGGCGGCCTCGAGCACCTCGGGTGCCGTCGCGCCCGGCGGCAGGTCGACGAGCTCGGTGTCCAGCGCCAGCAGACGAAAGAACAGGCGGTGCGGCCGCTCCTCGTGGCTGGGCCCCGAGTACCCGGCCTCGCCGAGCTCGTTGAGGCCCTGGTAGAGCTCGTCGGGCTCGGTGACGATGGTGGTGCGGCCCAGGTTCTCGGGCAGCGAGGACACCGAGGGAGGGATCCCGTAGACCACCCAGTGGGTGAACACGCCCTCCTCGTGGTCGGTGTCCTCGCAGATCACGACCAGCTCCTCGGCGTGGGCCGGCACACCCTCCCACGTCAAGGGCGGGGAGATGTCCTCCTCATCGGCGAAGAACTGCTTGGGCAGCTCGTCTCCGGTGTCGAACGCGGGGCTTGAGAGGCGGAGGTCCGCCATCGCTGCTGCTCCCTCCCAGTCACACCCTCGTGGGGCGCTGTCGTCGCTCGGCGCACGCCGTCGTCGGGCCAGCGTCCCGGGCAGGATGCGGGCGCGAGCGGGAGCAGCATCGTGCGCATCGATCGCCGGGGCTGATGGGGCCGCGGCTGCCGCGGAGCGGCGCTGTCACTGACGGTGCTCCTCCCGCTCGACCAGAGCGTGCGCACCGGAGACTAGCCGACAAGCCGGGCACAAGGCCAGACACCGGCGCTGACGCCGGGCCTGGCCCCTGCCGCTGCGGGTCGGACCAGGGTCAGCCGAGCACCTCGGCGACGCGGTCCAGCCCGGTGATCATCTGCTGCTCGTCCAGCGCGTAGGAGATGCGCATGTGGCCCGGCGCGCCGAACGCCTCGCCCGGCACCATCGCCACCTTCGCGGTCTCCAGCAGCGCCTCGCACAGCTCGCCGCTGGTGCGCACCGTGCGGCCACCGATCGTCTGGCCGAGCAGTCCCTCCACCGACGGGTAGAGGTAGAAGGCCCCCTCGGGCAGCGGGCAGGTGATGCCCGCGATCGCGTTGAGCTTCTCGTGGGCCACGTGACGCCGACGCTCGTAGGTCTCGCGCATGGTGGTGACCTGGTCCATCGGCCCGGTCAGCGCCGCCAGCGCCGCCTTCTGGGAGACGTTGGCCACGTTGCTGGTGGCGTGCGACTGCATGGTGCCCATGGCCTTGGACAGCGGTGCCGGAGCGATGGTCCACCCCACGCGCCATCCGGTCATCGCGAACGTCTTGGCCACCCCGCTGACGACCACGGTGCGCGGCGCAGCCTCCGGGGCGACCACGGGCAGCGAGGCGAACTCGGCATCGCCGTAGACGAGGTGCTCGTAGATCTCGTCGGCGATCACCCACAGGCCCGCCTGTGCGGCCCACCGGCCGATCGCGGCGATCTCTGCGGGGCTGTGCACCGCGCCGGTGGGGTTGTTGGGGCTGTTGAAGACCACGGCCTTGGTGCGCGGGGTGCGCGCGGCCTCGAGCTGCTCGGGGGTGACCTTGTAGCCCTGGTCCAGGGTGGTAGGCACCGCGATCGGCTCGCCACCCGCCAGCGCCACCTGCTCGGGGTAGCTGGTCCAGTACGGGGCGGGGATCAGCACGGCGTCGCCGGGGTCGAGCAGCGCCTGGAACACGTTGTAGAGCGCGTGCTTGCCGCCGTTGGCGATCACCACCTCGGAGGGGTCGGCCTCCAGGCCGGTGTGGGCGGCGGTGGCATCCACGATCGCCTGCTTCAGCACCGGCATGCCCCCGGCGGGGGAGTAGCGGTGCAGGGTGGGGTCGGCGCAGGCGGCCTGGGCGGCCTCGACGACGTGGTCGGGGGTGTCGAAGTCAGGCTCGCCGGCACCGAAGCCGATGACGTCCTCCCCGGCGGCGCGCAGCTCCTTGGCCTTGGCGCTCACGGCCAGGGTGGCGGACTCCGACATGGTCGCCACGCGCTGCGACAGGTCGGCGGTGCTGTCAGTGGTCATTGCGATCCTCCGCTGCCCCACATATCGGGTCGGTCGGTGGTCTCGGCGCGGGGTCGGCTCGGGCCGCTCCGCCGGGCGCACCGCTGGTGCGAGGCGCGCCGCTGCGCGGGACCGCGCCGCCGCGCTCGCAGCATAGCCCGGTGGTCGGCGTGCGCGGACCGGTCCGACCCGTCAGGGTGGAGGATCGCGACGCAGCGCCGGCTCCGCACCACGCGCATCCCTGGTCGCGTGGTCGCATACTGGGCACGGCAATCGGGTAGGCCACACACGACAGGCTGCTTGGGGCCGCTGCCACGAGCAGATCGATCGCAAGGGAGGACCAGCACCATGCCCAAGGGATACACCGTGCCGGGGATGGACGACCAGACCGCCGCGCAGATCCGTGACCTGCTGCAGCACCGCCTGGACGCCCTCACCGACCTGCACCTGACGCTCAAGCACATCCACTGGAACGTGGTCGGTCCGAACTTCGTGTCGGTCCACGAGATGCTCGACGACCACGTCGATGACGTGCGCGAGATGAGCGACGACGTCGCCGAGCGCATCGCCACCCTCGGAGGCGTCCCCCAGGGCACCCCCGGCGCGCTGGTGGCCGACCGCGACTGGGACGACTACGCGCTGGGCCGTGCCACCACCCAGGAGCACATGGCCGCGCTGGACAAGGTCTACGGCGGCGTCATCCGCAGCCACCGCAAGGCCATCGACAAGACCGACGACCTGGACCTGGTCACCCAGGACATGCTGATCAGCCAGTCCGAGAAGCTCGAGATGTTCCAGTGGTTCGTCCGCGCCCACCTCGAGGACACCGGCGGGAACCTGCCCAGCGCCGATGCCACCTCCGAGGTCGAGGCTGCGCGCGCCGTCTCCGGCCAGCAGTAGCACTCACCTCGCGCGCCCGGGCCCCTCGCCCGGGCACCACACCCTCCGGCCCGGGCCCAGCCCGGGCCGCGTGCTGTCGCACCCCGGTGGCCGTGCGGCACCGCGCGGCGTCAGCGTCCCCGGCTGCTCGCAGCGTCGGTGGCGTCCTGGGCGGCGTCGGCCTCGTCGATCTCCTCGCGCGTGATGCCGAGCAGGAACAGCAGCGCGTCGAGGTAGGGCACGCTGATCGCGGTGTCGGCAGCCTCGCGGGCCGGCGCCTTGGCGTTGAACGCGATGCCGAGGCCGGCGCGGCGCAGCATGTCGGCGTCGTTGGCGCCGTCGCCGACCGCCACGGTCTGCGACAGCGGCACCCCGGCGTCCGCGGCGAAGCGCTCCAGGAAGGAGGCCTTGGCCTCGCGGTCCACCACCGGTCCCACGACGCGACCGGTGAGGTGCCCGTCGACGACCTCCAGGGTGTTGGCGGCGGCGAAGTCGATGTCGAGGCGCTCGCACAGCTCGTCAGTGATGGCGGTGAAGCCGCCGCTGACCACCGCGAGCTGGAAGCCCAAGCGCTTGAGCGTGCGCGTCAGCGTGCGCGCGCCGGGCATGAGCTGCAGCTCGGCGCGGACCTCGTCCAGCGCCGAGGCCGGCAGGCCCTCCAGCAGGGCCACGCGGTCGTGCAGGCTGCCGGCGAAGTCGGCCTCGCCGGCCATCGCGGCGCTCGTGGCTGCCGCGACCTGCTCGGAGCAGCCCGCGCGCGCAGCCAGCTGCTCGATCGCCTCGCCCTGCACCAGCGTCGAGTCCACGTCGAAGCAGACCAGGCGCTTGGCGCGTCGGTACAGGTCCGCGGGCTGCACGGCCACGTCGACGCCCTGGCGCGAGGCCTCGTCGGACAGGCAGATCCGCAGCGCGTCGGCCTCGGCGCGCGACACGAGCATCTCGAAGCTCAGCACCGGGTAGCGCGACAGGCGCGTGATGCGATCGATGTTGCCGCCGACCTCGGCGATCCTTCCGGTCAGCGCGGCCAGCGCCGAGGGTCGCAGCGGCTGGCCGAGCACGGTGACGTAGTGGCGCGGGCCGATGGTGCGCGGTCTTCGCGCGGCCATCGACTCGACGGTCACCTCCACGCCGAGCTCCTCGCCGGTGGCGATCACCGCGGCGCGCAGCGCCTCCACCTCGACCCCCGGTGAGGCCAGCAGCCCCAGCAGCAGCCGGTCGCGGATCACGACCTGCTCGAGGTCCAGCAGGCGTGCGCCCTGGGCGTCCAGGGTCTCGCACAGCGAGGCCGTGAGCCCCGGCCGATCCAGGCCGGTCACGGTGATCAGCAACGCGCCCGTGTCGTCCATCGCAGCCGCAGCGTACTGCCCATGCCGCGGCCCGGGTGCAGCGTGTCTGCGCTCGGCGTCGGGAGCAGCGCGGTGCGCCGCCAGGCACGACCGATGGTCCGCGAGCGGTAGCCTGCCCGCGAGGAGCGACCGAGGCCGCGATGTCCGAGCCCGCTGACGAGATCGACAAGCCCCACGAGCTGCTGGCCGCCCGCAGCTCGTGCGAGGCGTTGTTCGAGATGCTGCAGCGCTGGTTCGAGGTCCCCGACCGGGTGACCATCAACCTGGCCGCGGTCGACTCGGCGGTGGGTGAGCTCGGTGAGCCGCGGCTGATCGTGGCCATGGCGATGCGCAAGCTGCAGGCGCTGCACCTGCTGACCACACCGGGGGTGCTGACCACCACCGACGTGGTGCTCACGGTGATCCAGGACCTGGACCGCGCGCTGCGTCAGGCACCGGTCATGCGCTTGCATCAGCAGGCCGAGCACGTGGACTGGGATGCCGAGCTCGCCGCGCTCGACGACGTCGACCTCGTCGCGGATCTCGAGGAGCGCGCCGGGGACGCCGAGGCCGACCACGCGCCCGCCGCCGAGGAGGTCAGCAGCTTCCGGCGTCACCACGAGGCGCTGCACGAGGCCGCCAAGGCCGTGCTGCACGCCTCGCACGGTCGCATCGTCCGGCTACGCTGACGCGACGGTGACCGAGGCGCTCACGGATCTGCTGCGCTCGTTGACCCTCCTGGATGTCCTGGTGGGCCTGATCGCGCTGCTCGCGCTGGCGCGCGGCTACCGCCGCGGGGCGCTGAGCCAGGTCATGGTGTTCGGCGGGGCCCTCCTCGGGCTGCTGGTCGGGGCCATCGGCGGCCCGGCGCTGGCCCGGCAGATCATGGAGGGGCCGGGGCCAGCGCTGGCGCTGACGACGCTCGCGGTGCTGCTGGCAAGCGTCCTCATCGGCCAGGCGATCGGCGCGGTGATCGGCTCGCGGCTGCGGGCGGCGGCGCGCCGCGCCGGGGTCGGCTGGTTCGACCGCGCTGTGGGCATGCTGCTGGGGCTGGCCGGCCTGGTGGTGGTCGTGTGGCTGCTCGCCGGGATGCTGGTGCAGGGTCCCTCGCCGCGCCTCGCCCAGGCCATCGAGGACTCGGCGCTGGCTGGTGTCCTCGACGAGACGCTGCCGCCCCCACCCGACGTCGTCGGCGGGGTGGCGGGCTACCTCAACGACCAGGGCTTCCCCCAGGTGGTCAGCGGCCTGGCCGGCGGTGTCGCCGCACCCCCGATCGACCCGGCCTCGGACGCCTCCGCGCAGGCCGCCGCCGAGGCCGGTCAGCCCTCGACGGTGCAGGTGCGCGCGCGCGGCTGCGGGCAGCAGTCCTCGGGCAGCGGGTTCGTCACCGAGCCCGGCTTCGTGGTCACCAACGCCCACGTCATCGCGGGCGCCGACAGCATCGAGGTCCGCGCGACCTCGGGCTCGGCGGCCGGCCGGACGGTGCTGTTCGACCCGGCGCTGGACCTCGCGGTGCTGCGGGTGGAGGGGCTGGACGCCCCGCCGCTGGGCTGGGCCGAGGAGCCGGCCGGCCGCGGGGTCGAGGGCGCCACGCTGGGGTTCCCCGGCGGGCAGCAGGAGATGGTCGTCAAGCCCGCGACCGTGGCCGCGCGCGCCGACGTGACCGGGCGTGACATCTACGGTGGCGGCGGGGCGCAGCGCCAGGTGCTGACCCTCGCCGGGGCCCAGCAGGGCGTGCAGCGCGGCGACTCGGGCGGGCCGTTCGTCACCGCCGAGGGGGCAGTGGGAGGCGTGGTGTTCGCCGCCAACGCCGCCGACCCCTCGCAGGGCTACGCGCTGTCCGCCGAGCGCGTGCGCGACCCGGTGACGGACGCGATCGCCGCGAACGAGCCCTCCGGCACGGGCTCGTGCCGCTACTGAGGGGCTCGGTGCTGAGCGGCTCGGTGCGGGTCAGCCCTGCAGCATCTCGCTGACGAGGAACGCGAGCTCGAGGCCCTGCTTGTTGTTGAGCCGCGGGTCGCAGGCGGACTCGTAGCGATCGGACAGGTCGAGGTCGGCGATCTCCTGCGCGCCACCCAAGCACTCGGTCACGTCCTCGCCGGTGAGCTCGATGTGCAGCCCGCCGGGGAAGGTGCCCTCGTGGGCGTGCACGTCGAAGAACGCGCGGACCTCGGCCAGCACGTCGCTGAAGTGCCGCGTCTTGTAGCCCGACTCGGCGGTGAAGGTGTTGCCGTGCATCGGGTCGCACGACCAGACCACGTTGAGCCCGCGGTCGCGCACCCCGCGGATCAGCGGCGGCAGGACCTCCTCGGCGTGCTCGGCGCCCACCCGCGTGATCAGGGTGAGGCGACCCGGCACGTTGTCGGGGTTCAGCCGTGCTGCGAGCGCCTCGGCCTCCTCGGGCGTGGCGCGGTGGTCGAGCTTGACCGCCACGGGGTTGCCGATGCCGGAGGCGAAGTGCACGTGCGCGCCGTCGAGGTCGCGGGTGCGCGCTCCCACCCACACCAGGTGCGCCGAGGTGTCATACCAGTCGCCGGTCAGCGAGTCCTGGCGGGTCAGCGCCTCCTCGTAGCCCAGCAGCAGCGCCTCGTGCGAGGTCCAGAAGTCCACGGTGTGGAAGGTGGGGTCGTTGTCGACGTCCACCCCGCAGGCCCGCAGGAACGACAGGGCGCGGTCGATCTCCTCGGCGATGCGCGCGTAGCGCCGACCCTGCGGGCTGCTGGCCACGAACTCCTGGTTCCACTGGTGGACGCGCTGGAGATCGGCGAAGCCACCACGGGTGAAGGCCCGCAGCAGGTTCATCGTCGCGGCGGCCTGGTGGTAGCTGTGCACCAGCCGATCCGGGTCGGGCGTGCGCGCCAGCGCATCGAAGTCGATGCTGTTGACGGCATCGCCGCGGTAGGTCGGCAGCTCGGTGCCGTCGATGCTCTCTGTGGCCTTGGAGCGCGGCTTGGCGAACTGCCCGGCGATGCGCCCGACCTTGATCACCGGCAGCTCGGCGCCGTAGGTCAGCACCACCGCCATCTGCAGCAGCACCTTGAGCTTGTCGCGGATCGCATCGGCGGTGAAGCCACCGAAGGTCTCGGCGCAGTCGCCGCCCTGCAGCAGGAACGCCTGCCCGGCCTGGACCTGCGCCAGCCGCTCCCGGAGCGCGCGGATCTCGCCGGCGAACACCAGTGGCGGCAGCGCCCGGATCTGGTCGAGGGCGGCCTCCAGGGCCGCGGGGTCGGGCCAGTCGGGCTGCTGGGCGGCGGGCAGCTCACGCCACGATGAGGGGGTCCAGGCTGGGGTGTCCAGGGCAGTCATGGCAGCACACGTCTCTCGTGACGGGTTCGCGCGGCGTGGTGGCACGCCCTGGTAAGGATCCCACCAGGCGAGGGGCGCTGCAACGACGGCCTGCGAGCCACGGCATCCTCTGGGCGGTGCCGCTGCGGCGTGGCGTGCCACCACCCCGCAGCGGCGAGGTCGCTAGCCCATGTGGGGGTAGCGCCAGTCGGTGGGTGGCACGAAGTTCTCCTTCACCGCGCGGGGGCTCGCCCAGCGGATCAGGTTCCACATCGAGCCGGCCTTGTCGTTGGTGCCCGAGCCCCGGGCGCCGCCGAAGGGCTGCTGGCCCACCACCGAGCCGGTCGGCTTGTCGTTGATGTAGAAGTTGCCGGCGGCCTGGCGCAGCGTGGCGCTGGCCTCGCGCACCGCGTCCCGATCGCGGGCGAACACCGACCCGGTCAGGGCGTAGGGGCTGGTGGCATCGCACAGCTCGAGCGTCTCGGACCAGCGCGCGTCGTCGTAGACGAACACCGTGAGGATCGGGCCGAACAGCTCGCGCTGCATCAGGTCGTGCTTGGGGTCGGAGGTGACCAGGACGGTGGGATCCACGAACCAGCCCTGCTCGTCGTTGGTGCCACCGCCGACGAGCACCTCGATGGCGGGGTCGGCGTGGGCCTGCTCCAGCGCGTCGCGGTGCTTGGCGAACGCGCCGTCGTCGATCACCGCGCCCATGAAGGTGGACAGGTCGCCGACATCGCCGATCGTGAGGGACTGGACCATGTCGACCAGGCCGTCGCGCACCTGCGGCCACAGGCTTGCGGGGATGTAGGCGCGGGAGGCCGCCGAGCACTTCTGCCCCTGGTACTCGAAGGCGCCGCGACCGAGCGCGACCACCAGCGGCTCGACCTCGGCCGAGGGGTGGGCGACGACGAAGTCCTTGCCGCCGGTCTCCCCGACGATCCGCGGGAAGGTGTCGTAGCGGTCGATGCGCTCGCCGACGGTGCGGTAGATGCCCTGGAAGGCCTCCATCGAGCCGGTGAAGTGCAGGCCGGCGAACGAGCGGTGGCTCGTGGCGATGTCAGCGGTGGTCCGACCCGAGCTGTGCAGCAGGTTGATGACCCCCGGCGGCAGCCCGGCCTCCTCGAGCACCTGCATCGTGTAGTGGGCTGCCAGCGCCTGCTTGCCCGAGGGCTTCCACAGCACCACGTTGCCCATCAGCGCCGGGGCGGTGGGCAGGTTGCCGGCGATGGCGGTGAAGTTGAACGGCGTGACCGCCAGGACGAAGCCCTCGAGGGGGCGGTAGTCGACCATGTTCCACACGCCGTCGGGCGACAGCGGCTGGTCGGCCAGGATCTGCTCGCTGAACGCGCTGTTGAAGCGCAGGAAGTCGCACAGCTCGGCGACCGCCTCGATCTCGGACTGGTGGACGCTCTTGCCCTGCCCGAGGATCGTGGCGGCGTTGATCGTGTCGCGCCAGGGTCCGGCGATGAGCTCGGCGGCCTTGAGGAAGATCGCCTGGCGGTCGGCGTGGGGCATCGCGGCCCACTCGCTCGCTGCGGCGAGGCTCGCGTCGATCGCGCGGCGGATGTCGGCCTCGCCGGCGACGTGGACCTCGGCGAGCTTGAGGTCGTGGCGGTGCGGGGCGAGGCGCACGAAGGTCGACTCGCCCGCCACGCGCTCGCCGGCGATGACGTTGCGGACCTCGGCGGTGTCGGCCTCGAGCTCGCGCACGCGCCGCTCCAGGGAGGCGCGCTCGGCCGACCCGGGGGCGTAGGCCTGGATCGGTTCGTTGGCGGCGGGCGGTGCTGCGGTCTCACCAGCGATCATGGGCCACCTCCTGTGGTGTGGTCCTGCGAGCGGCCGCGGGACCAGCCGGCTTGTGCGGGCACCCTATACCGGCGCCGGCCGCGCTGGTGGTAGGAGGCTGCTGTGAGGCCTCGCCGCGGGCGCGATCATGGGCCCGTGCCCGAGCTGCCCGAGGTCGAGAGCGTGCGCCGCCAGCTCGCCCCGCGCGTGCAGGGGCGGGTGATCCGCGCCGTGGCGGCCGTGCCGCAGCGACGCTTCCTCGGCGTGGAGCGGGCGCAGGGCCGGCGCATCGAGGAGCTGGGGCGCCGGGGCAAGTTCCTGATCGCGACGCTGTCAGGGGGTCACGAGCTCATCCTGCACCTGGGCATGACCGGGATGTTCCGCTTCCGCGAGGGCGGGTGGGAGCCCGATGCCTACGTGCGCGCCACGTTCACGCTGGATGACGGGGTGCTCGACTTCCGCGACGTGCGGCGCTTCGGTCGCCTGGCCGTGGTGCCTGCCGGGGACTACACCGCGGTGCCGACCCTCGCCGACCTCGGTCCCGAGCCGCTGTCGGAGGCCTTCACCGCCCAGGGCCTGCATCGCGCGCTGGCCGCCACCCGCATGCCGGTCAAGCCGTTCCTGCTGACCCAGCGACCTGTGGCGGGGATCGGCAACATCTACGCCGACGAGGCGCTGTGGGAGGCGCGCATCAACCCTCGAGCTCGCCGAGTGGGGCCCGAGCGCGCGGCACGGCTGCACGCCGCGATCCGCGCGGTGCTGACCGCGGCGGTCGAGCGGGAGGGCACCACGTTCCGTGACTACCAGATGGTCAACGGCGCGTCAGGGCGCAACGCCACGTTCCTGGTGGCCTACGGCCAGCAGGGCCGTCCCTGCCCGCGCTGCCGCGCGCCCCTGACCCGCGTGGTGCTGGCCGGGCGCGGCACGACCTACTGCACTCGGTGCCAGCAGCGCTGACTCGCTCGCGGCTCGGTTCGGCGCGGCTCAACCCTGCCCGTCGTGCTGCAGGGTGGTGCCGATGCCGCCGGTGCTCACGACCTGATCGATGGCGCCGTACTCGACGGCCTCCTCGGCGCTCATCCAGAAGTCGCGGTCGGTGTCCTTGGCGATGCGCTCGAGCGGCTGGCCGGTGCTCTCGGCGAGCAGCTGGTTCAGCCGCTCGCGCAGGAACACGATCTGCTGCGCCTGGATCTGGATGTCGATCGCCTGACCGCGCGCCCCGCCCAGCGGCTGGTGGAACATCACCCGTGCGTTCGGCGTGGCGGCGCGGGTGCCCGAAGCGGTGGCGAGCAGGAACGCCGCCGCGGACGCGGCCATGCCGACGCACACGGTGTTCACCTTGGCGTTCATGAGGTGCATGACGTCGTAGATGGCGAACATGCCGTGGATGACGCCGCCGGGGGAGTTGATGTAGAGGGTGATGTCCTCGTCGCTCTCGGCGTCCAGCGACATCAGCTGGGCCACGAGCGTGTCCGCGACGGTGTCCTCGATCGGGCCCCGCAGGTACAGCACCCGCTTCTGGTAGAGGGAGCGGAAGACGCTCGCGTCCAGCAGCGACTCGAGCATGTTCTCGTTGTCCAGGCGGGGGGTGCTCACGAGCGGTGCCCTTCCACGGCTCTTGGCTGGTGCGGGCGCGGTCGACGCCGCGGGCAAGGGTAGCAGCGGCTCGGCGAGGGGCCGTGCGCCGGGTTGCCCCGACTTGACGGTGAACGTCGCCACGCCGAGACTCCGCCAGTGAGCGTCGATGTGGTGGTGCGTGCGGGCACTGCAAGGTAGGAGGTTGCGACCGCCGTGGGGGCGACAGCTGCTGGATCACGAACGCTTGGCCGCGGGCTCGAGGTGCTGCAGGCGGTCGGGGAGAGCGCTGAGGGTGTGACCGTGGCCGACGTGTGCCAGGCGACCGGCCTGGACCGCGCCGTGGTGCATCGTCTGCTCGGCACGCTCGACGCCATGGAGATGGTCGCGCGCGACCCCGACACCCGTCGCTACCGGCTGGGCGTGCGCATGGTGGAGATGGGGGGTCGCGCTGCCGCGCAGATCCCGGTGCGCCGGATCGCCAAGCCGGCGCTGCGGATGCTGCAGGACGGCACGCGCGAGACCGCCTGCCTGACGGTGCCGCTGGGACGGGACTCGGTGGTGGTGGACCGCCTCGGGCCCACCGAGATCGCGGGGCGCACCCTGCTGCCGCTGGGCGCGCGCACGCCGCTGTGGCGCTCGGCTCACGGTCGGGCACTGCTCGCCTTCGCCTCCGAGGAGCAGCGGGGCGGGCTGTCCTCGGCGGTCCCGCAGCTCGATGCCGAGCTCGCCACCCTGCGCGAGCGCGGCTTCGCCACCGGCGAGGATGAGCTCCACCACGGGGTCGGCGAGGTCGCGGCCCCGCTGCTGGGCGACGACGGCACCGCAGTGGCGAGCCTCGTCGTGCTGGCGCCGACCGACCGGGTGCCCAACCCTGCCGGCCTCGGAGCGCGCGTGCGCAGCATCGCCCGAGAGGTGTCGCGGCGGCTGGGCAACGGCAACGGCGACTGAACGGCGCCGCGCTCACCAGAACGGCTCACCAGAACATCGTGCCGGGTTCCCCCTTGAACGGGCCGACCACGTCCTCGGTGACCCAGCCGCCGTAGAAGCCGCCGGGCTGGGGGCGCACCGGCTCGTCATCGAGCCAGACGCCGTCCACGCCCTCGGGGTAGACGGTGAGGTAGGCGGCCAGCGGGGCGAAGGCAGGGGTCGGCTCGGGATACCCCCACGCCACCGCAGGGGCGACCACGTCGCCGACCACCAGATCCACATAGCTCGCCGTGCCCTTCCACTCGCACCGCGTGCGTTGCCCGGCGGGGCGCAGCTCGCAGCCGGTGAAGGCGCTGCGGGGCACGTAGACGGTCGGCGGATGGCTGGTCTCCAGCACGCGCCAGGAGTCGGTGGTGTCCAGGATCACGCTGCCGCCGAGCTGGATGCGGACCCGGCGCGTGCCGCGCTCCAGACGCGGCGGACGGGGGTAGTCCCAGACCGACTCCTGCCCCGGTCCGGGTGTGACACGGTGCGAGCGCGCCATGCGGCATCCCTTCGTTGTCCGGCCAGCCGCCACGCGACGGCCCCGGCCATCGTGCGCCCCCAGCGCGCACCCCGCCACGGCGCCGATTGGGCGGGTCGCCACGACGGGTACGGTGGGAGGAGCCGCACCCGCTCGCGGTCACGTCCGCGACCCCAACGATCGAGGGCGCCTGTGGATCGACAGATGCAGATCAGGCTGCTCACCGGCCTGGTGCTGGTGCTGGTGCTCGTGTGGGCGCTCAGCGGCCTGTTCGACCCTCCCTCCGAGGAGCTCTCCTACTCCGAGTTCCGCGAGGAGGTCGGCGAAGGCAACGTCGAGCAGGTCGAGATCACCGGCCAGCAGGTCGAGGGCGTGCTCGACGACGGCGAGGAGTTCACCACCACGCTGCCCCCCGAGCTCGTCGTTGGCGGCGAGGGCCGGATCGAGACCATGCTCGAGGAGGGCGGGGTCGAGATCGCCGCCGAGCAGGAGACCGAGGGGCTGTTCCCCCTGCTGCTCATCTGGATGTTCCCCCTGGCGATCATCCTGCTGTTCTTCTGGTACATGCGTCGCCAGGCGCAGGGGCAGATGGGCCAGGTCGGCAAGATCGGCAAGTCGCAGGCCAAGGTCCACAAGCCGCACGAGCCGGACACGCGCTTCGACGACGTGGCCGGCTACGAGGAGGTCAAGCAGGAGACCAAGGAGGTCGTTGGGTTCCTCAAGGATCCCGACCGCTTCCGCGCGGCCGGCGCGAAGGTCCCCAAGGGGATGCTGATGGTCGGTCCGCCCGGCACCGGCAAGACCCTACTGGCCCGCGCGGTCGCCGGCGAGGCCGGCGTGCCGTTCATCACCGTCACCGGCTCGGACTTCATGGAGATGTTCGTCGGCGTCGGGGCCAGCCGCGTGCGCGACCTGTTCAAGACCGCGCGCGAGAACGCGCCGTGCATCGTCTTCATCGACGAGCTCGACTCGATCGGGCGCAAGCGCGGCGCCGGCATGGGCGGCGGCCACGACGAGCGCGAGCAGACCCTCAACCAGCTGCTCGGCGAGATCGACGGCTTCGAGGGCTCCGAGGGGATCGTGCTGATGGGCGCCACCAACCGCCCCGACGTGCTCGATCCCGCCCTGCAGCGCCCTGGCCGCTTCGACCGCCAGATCGTGGTGCCGCTGCCTACCGTCGAGGAGCGCGTCGAGATCCTGAAGGTGCACACCAAGGGCAAGCCCGTGGGCGAGGACGTCGACCTCGAGGTCGTCGCCCGTGCCACCCCTGGCATGGCCGGTGCCGATCTGCAGAACCTCGTCAACGAGGCAGCGCTGATCGCGGTGCGCAGCGGCCGCGACCAGATGTCGATGGCCGACCTCGAGCAGGCCCGCGAGCGCGTCACCATCGGGCGTGAGCGCACCGCACTGACCCTCGACGAGAAGGAGAAGGAGACCGTCGCCTACCACGAGGGCGGGCACGCCCTAGCGGCGTTCCTGGAGGAGGAGGCCGACCCGGTCTACAAGGTCTCGTGCCTGCCGGTCGGCCAGGCGCTGGGTGTGACCACGCAGCTGCCCACCGAGGAGCGCCACATCTATCTGCGCAGCTACCTCGACGCGCGGCTGAAGGTGATGCTCGGAGGCCGGGCCGCCGAGCTCGTGGTGCTGGGTCAGCCCACCACCGGCGGCCAGCACGACCTGGTGCAGGCCACTCGCCTCGCACGCTCGATCGTGCGGGAGTTCGGGATGGGCAAGCTCGGGCCCATCGGCTACGGCGACGACCAGCAGGTCTTCCTCGGCGAGGACCTCGCCCGCACCAGCGAGTACTCGGACCGCACCGCGGAGCTCATCGATGAGGAGGTCCGCGAGATCCTGAGCAGCGCCCTCGACGAGGTGTGCGAGGCCTTCGAGCGCCTGCGCCCGGGCCTTGACGCGATGGTCGAGGCGATGATGGACAAGGAGACCATCTCTGGTGAGGAGGCGCTCGAGGCCATCCGCGACGCGGTCGGTGCCGACGAGCGCGCGCTGCTGCGCGGCAGTGCGGTCTCACCGCGGGCCTCGGCGGTCGCGATGCCGCCCGGCTCGAGCCAGGACGGTCACGGCCCCGACGCAGACGCCGATGAGCGCAGCGATCAGGAGGTCGCCGAGCGGGCCGGCATGGCATGAGCGACGAGGCGAGCGTGGCCGACACCCTCGAGTCGGCCGAGGGCGCGCCGATCGGCGTGCTGGGCGGCACCGGCAAGCAGGGCCGAGGGCTGGCGCTGCGTCTCGCGCTCGCGGGTCATCCGGTGCGTCTGGGCTCGCGCGAGGCCGACCGCGGCACCGCGGCCGCCGAGGAGCTGCGCGAGCGCGCCGGTCGCAGCGACCTCGACCTGACAGGCGGCGACAACTTGCTGGCCTGCCAGGCGCCGCTGGTCATCGCCTCCATCCCCTACAGCGGTCTCGCCGACACCCTCGCGCCGCTGGCTGACGCCCTCGCCGGACGCGTGGTCGTGTCGTGCGTGGTGGCCCTGGCCTTCGACGGGGACGGCCCGCACACGCTGCTGCCCGAGGAGGGCTCGGCCGCCCAGCGCATCCAGGCGCTGCTGCCCCGCGCGCAGGTCACCGGCGCGTTCCAGAACCTCGCCGCCGGCAAGCTGCTGGCCGCACCCGAGCCGCTGGCAGGCGATGTGCTCATCACCGGCGACCACCCCGCAGCGCGCGCCCTGACCGCGGAGCTGGTCGCGGCGATCCCCGACCTGCGCGCGGTCGACGCCGGCGCGCTGCGCCTGTCGCGCCCGATCGAGGAGCTGACCGCGGTGCTGGTGGGCCTCAACCGCGCGCGGCGCACCACCACCAGCGTGGCGATCACCGGGCTCGGCGCCTGACGCCCTCGCGCCCGGTCGTGGCGCTCGCGGGGTCGGCCGCGGCGCTCACGATCCCGAGGCCAGGTCGGCGCGCGCCACGATGGCAGTGAGATCCAGCCCGGTGGGCAGCGTGCCCAGCGCAAGCCCGCCGTCGCCGTCCAGGCGCGAGGCGGTGAAGGCATCGGCCACCTCGGGCGGGGCGTGGCGGACCAGCAGCGCGCCCTGCCACACCTTGGCCATCTGCTCGACCAGCCGGCGTGCGCGCACCTGCGCCTGCTCGGTGTCGGCCAGCTCGTCGCGCAGGCGCTTGGCGGCACCGTCGAGGCGGGCGTCGGCACCGGCAGCCCGACCGACCTCGGCGTGGAAGGCCTCGAGGGACTCGGGCTCCTTGGCCAGCGCCCGCAGGATGTCCAGGGCGAGCACGTTGCCCGAGCCCTCCCAGATCGAGTTCACCGGGGCCTCGCGGTAGTGGCGCGGCATCCCCGACTCCTCGACGTAGCCGTTGCCGCCCAGGCACTCGGTGGCCTCGGCCACCGTGGTGGGGGTGCGCTTGCACACCCAGTACTTGCCGAGGCTCGCGCCGATGCGCTGCAAGGCCGCCTCGTGGGGATCGGTGGCGCTGCGGTCGGCGGCGCCGGCCAGGCGCAGCGCGAGGGCGGTGGCGGCCTCGGACTCCACGGCGAGGTCGGCCAGGACGTTGCGCATCAGCGGCTGCTCGGCCAGCGGCGCGCCGAAGGCGCTGCGGAACCGCGTGTGGTGCAGCGCCTGGGTGAGCGCGGCGCGCTGCAGCGCTGCCGAGCCCACCGCGCAGTCCAGCCGTGTGCGCGCGACCATCTCGATGATGGTGCGCACGCCGCGGCCGTCCTCGCCGACCATCCACCCCAGCGCCCCGTCGAGCTCGATCTCCGCCGAGGCGTTCGAGCGGTTGCCGAGCTTGTCCTTGAGCCGCTGCAGCAGGATCCCGTTGCGGGTCCCATCCGGCAGGATGCGTGGCACCACGAAGCAGCTCAGCCCCTGCTGGGTGTGGGCCAGCACCAGGAACACATCGCTCATCGGCGCCGAGCAGAACCACTTGTGGCCGGTCAGGCGGTGCTCGGCGCCGGGCCCGCCGGCGCCGGTGGGCTCGGCGACCGTGGTGTTGGCGCGCACGTCGGAGCCGCCCTGCTTCTCGGTCATCGCCATGCCGGCCAGCAACCCGGCCTTGTGCTCGGGTCGGCGCAGCTCGGGCTCGTAGGTCGTGGCGGCCAGCCGCGGCTCGTAGTGGGCTGCCAGCTCGGGCTGGGCCCGCAGCGCACCGACTGCGGCGTAGGTCATCGACATGGGGCACAGGTGCCCGGACTCGACCTGTCCCCAGACGAAGAACTTGGCAGCTCGCGCGACGTGGGCGCCGGGGCGGGCGGACTGCCAGGGCTCGGCCTGCAGCCCGTGGGTGACCGCGGTGCGCATCAGCGCGTGCCACGCCGGGTGGTAGGCGACCTCGTCGATGCGATGACCGTGACGGTCGTGGGTGGCCAGGGCCGGCTCGTTGGCGTTGGCTCGCTGGGCCCAGTCGAAGGCCTCGGGCTCGCTGGCGCGCGCGCCCAGCTCGGTCACCTGTGGGATGACCCAGTCGGCGCCCTCACGTGCGAGGGCCTCGCGCAGCGCCACGTCGCCGGCGGGGTTGAGGCCGAAGGGCGGCGGTGGCTGGTTGAGGACCTCGTGGGTGGGGTGGGCCGGGGTGGTGGGCGCCTCGATCGAGGCGTGGGTCTCGGGGGAGGACCACAGGACGAGGTCGGGGTCGTGGGCGCTCATGGTGTCTCCTCTGGCGTCGGTGGCAGCGAGGGGGTGCGGGACGGTGGCGGCGCGCCGACGGTCCGGGCGGCGAGGTCGATCAGCGCCCGGATGCGCCCCTCGGCCTCGGTGGGCTGTTCGGCGAGCGGCCCCACCAGCACCTCCGCCCAGGCGCCGACCAGCCCGGCGGCGGTGATCTCGGGGTCCTGGTCGGGCAGGGCGCCCCGGCGCACCGCGACCTCGATGCGCTCGGCGAGCACGGCGCGATGGCGGCGGCGGTAGGCCAACCGCTCGGCGTCAACCGGGGCGTCCACCGGCTCGTCGAGCAGCGCGCGCGCCAGCCGCGGGGCCCGCAGTGCGCGCTCGGCGAACGTGGCAAGACCCGCCAGCAGCCCGTCCACCGGATCGTCGTGGTGGGCGATCGCCCGCTCGAGCGCGGCGAGCTCACGGTCGCTCACGGCTCGGAACACCTCGGCGAACAGCGCGCCCTTGGAGGGGTAGTGGCGATACAGCGCCCCGGTGGCCACGCCGGCCTCGGCGCTGATCGCCTTCACGCTGGCGGCCTGGTAGCCGTGGGCGGCCACGACGCGCTCGGCCGCCTCGACCAGCCGGGTGGCGGTCGGCACCGTGCTCATCACCTGCTGTGAATCACGGTTCACACCAGGAGGGAACCATGTGCGGCGCCTGCGGTCAAGGTCTGCGCCGCAGGCGCTGGCGCAGGCGCTGGCGTCGCGGCGCTAGGAGGCCGCGCTCTGCCCGTCGCCCAGCGCGCCGTCCAGCGTGGCCAGCGCGCGGTTGAGCGCCACGCGGGCGGTCTCGCGACCGATGCCGAGGTCGCGCGCGATCTCGGAGGTGCTCTGCTCGGCAGCGCCGTCGAGGCCGTAGCGTCGCACCAGGATGTAGCGCTGTCGCGCGTCGAGCTCGCGCTCGGCCACCGCCAGCGCCTCGGCCAGCAGCGCCTGGTCGACGGCGAGCTCGTCGATGGCGTCGCCGTCGGCGGGCACCAGCTCGCCGAGGGTGGTGCCCTCGGCCTCCGAGCGCGAGACGGGGGCGTCGAGCTGGGCCTCGGGAACATCGGCGCGCAGCGCCTGGCGCACCACCTCCGGCGACAGCCGGGTGGCGTCGGCGAGCTCGTCGATGGTGGGCGCGCGGCCACCGACTCCCTCCAGACGCGAGGAGGCCGCGCGCACCTGCACCAGCGCCTGGTGCAGGTTGCTCGGCAGGCGCACCGAGCGCTCCATCTGCGCGGTGGTGCGCTGCAGCGCCTGACGGATCCACCAGGTGGCGTAGGTCGAGAACTTCAGCCCACGGCGCCAGTCGAAGCGCTCGATGGCGCGCATCAGCCCCAGCGTGCCCTCCTGGATCAGGTCGTCGAGGTCGAGGCTGGTGCGCCGCGCGTGCTCGCTGGCGTAGCGGATGACCAGCCGCAGGTTCGCCCGCACGAACCGGTCGAACGCGGCGTCGCCCTCGCGCACAGCGGCCTCCAGGCGCGTGCGCTCCTCCAGCGCCAGGGCAGGCGACTGCTCCAGGCGACGGCGCGCCTCAACGCCGCGCTCGATCGCCTGGGCGAGGGCCACCTCCTCGTCAGCGGTGAGGAGCTGGGCCTGGCCCATGCGGCGGAACCTGGTGTCCTGGGGCTCGAGGTTGCCGGTCACCGTGTCCCGTTCCTCCTCACACAGGCCTGCTCACAGCACTGCGCCGCGACGGCCCGGCGCAGGGGCGCAC
>PWER01000151.1 GCA_003553565.1 Nitriliruptoria bacterium
GGCCGCGTCAGTCGAGCGCGCCAGCGGCGAGCACGTTGGCGAACAGCAGCCACGACAGCAGCGACTTGGCCACCAGCGACAGCACCACGTAGGTCGTCTCGCCGACGAGGTAGTCGCGCCACGGGCCGAGCCGCTTGAACTGCAGCCACTGGTTGAGCCCGAAGGAGAAGAAGAACGCGAACAGCGCGAAGAAGATCACCCAGACAAAGCCTGGAACCTCCCCGAGGTCGTACCCCTCGGCACCAACACCGAACAGGTAGAAGCCGATGGCGACCCACGGCACCAGCCCCACGAGCGTGCCGAGCCAGAAGGGCAGCAGCGAGCCGCCGGGCCGCTCGTAGCGCTCCTGGACCTCGCCGAAGAAGATCATCGCCGCGTTGGCACCGAAGATCGCGATGAACGCCGCGATGTCCACGATCCCGGTGATCGCGGCGATGACGATCAGCATCACCGACGACGACAGCGAGTACTCCACCCAGCGCGCCGAGTTCTTGCCGCGCCGCAGGTCGGCTGCATACCGCGGGAAGTACCACGGCGAGGCGATGAGGAAGTGGAACAGCGCGCTCAGCGCCAGGAACACGAAGATCCACAGGCCGATGTCGATCGACCCGATGGCGGGCTCCCACAGGGCCGTCGGCGAGCCCGGCGGTCCCGTCGGATAGGTGGCGGTCACCGGCAGCGTGAACGCGGTCTCGTTGAGCACCCAGATCGCGATCGCCTGGGCGAGGTGGAGCACGCCCATCCCGGCGTTCTGCCACCGCAGCCGTGACAGCCGGCGCGTCACCTCGGAGTCGGTCTTGCCGGGAAACAGCACGTCATCAGACATGGAGGGCCCTTCGCCGAGGCTGTGACAGAGTGTAAGCGCCTGCCGGACCGGTAGCGAGGGCGTGCAGGGGCCGCGCGCTCGCGTCGCGGCCGGCTGACCGGCCTCGCGGCCAGCTGGCCGGCCCCTGCTAGACTCGTCGCAGCGGCACGATGCCGCTCGGACACGCACGCGCCTTGGCGCCCCTCGAGCCCCTGGCGTCACTCGCCACACGCGGGCACCGCCCCGGCCAGCGCGAGGCCTGTCCTCCCGCCACGCGATCCGCGCCCTGCCGCGCGGACGCGGCGCGTCGGCCGCCGGCGCGCACCCACCCGAGCCGTCCACGGCTCAACTGGAGCCCCCTTGTCATCCTTCGCCGATCTCGGCGTGCCCGCCGAGCTCGCTCGTGTGCTGGCCCACCACGGCCGCACCGAGCCCTTCCCCATCCAGACCGCCACGCTCGACGCGGCGCTGGCCGGCCGCGACCTCTGCGGGCGCGCGCCCACCGGGTCGGGCAAGACGCTGGCCTTCGCCATCCCGATCGCGGCGCGCACACCGAAGGCCACCCCGAACCGGCCGCGCACGCTGATCCTCGTGCCCACCCGCGAGCTCGCTGCGCAGGTCGCTGACGAGCTGCGGCCGCTGGCCGACGCCGCGGGGCGGCGCGTCGCCTGCTTCTACGGCGGCACCCCCATCGGCCGCGATCAGCAGCGGCTGCGGCGTGGCGTCGACATCGCCATCGCCTGCCCCGGACGGCTGGCCGACCTGGTCCAGCGCCGCGACGTGGCACTCGACGACGTCGACCTGGTCGTGGTCGACGAGGCCGACCGGATGGCCGACATGGGCTTCCTGCCCGAGGTGCGCCGCCTGCTGGACCGCACCCGCGCCGACCGCCAGACCCTGCTGTTCTCGGCGACGCTCGACGGTGATGTGGACGTGCTCGTGCGCCGCTACCAGCGCGACCCGGTGCGCCACGAGGTGGAGGATCCCGCCGAGGCGCCAGGCGAGGTCCGCCACCTCTTCTGGCACGCCGAGCCCACCGACCGGGTGGCGGTGACCGGGTCGATCGTGTCGGCGGTGTCCTCGGCCATCGTCTTCTCGCGCACCAAGCACGGCGCCGACCGCATCTGCAAGCAGCTGCGGCGCCGGGGCGTGGCCGCCGCGCCGATCCACGGCAACCGGTCGCAGAACCAGCGCCAGCGCGCACTCGACGACTTCGCCAGCGGGCGCGTGTCGGCCCTGGTGGCCACCGATGTGGCCGCTCGGGGCATCCACATCGACGACGTGGGTGCGGTGATCCACTTCGACCCGCCGGCCACCGACAAGGACTACGTGCACCGCTCCGGGCGCACCGGACGCGCCGGCGCAGACGGCGTGGTCGTCACGCTGGTGCCAAACGACCGCCGGCGCGACGTCGGCACGCTGCAGGCCAAGCTCGGCCTGGATCGCCGCGTCGACCCGGTGGCGCTCGAGCAGCTCGGCGCCGCCGCGGGTCACGCGGGCCCAGAGGGTCGCCCGTCCGGCCGTCGCCAGCCCGCACGCTCGAGAGCGTCGCGCGCGGCCTAGGGGCCGGCGGCCGGCGTCCCGGCGGATGGTCCGGGCACCGCTTCGACGTACCGTGCAAACCTCACGGCGCGGCACCTCGCATCGATAGGCTCTCACCTCCCAAGCCCTGGGGCGACGACGGCGTCGCCCCGCGACCCGGAGGTGGGTCATGCACGTGGTCGACTCGCTGGTCGAGCTCGTGGGTCACACGCCGTTGGTGCGGCTGTCGCGGTTCTCCGCCGGGGTCGCACCGACGATCCTCGGCAAGGTCGAGTACCTCAACCCCGGCGGCAGCGTCAAGGACCGCATCGCCCGGGCGATGGTCGTCGCCGCCGAGGAGGAGGGCCTGCTGCGTCCCGGGGGCACCATCGTCGAGCCGACCAGCGGCAACACCGGCGCCGGCCTGGCGATGGTCGCCGCACAGCGCGGTTACCGCTGCATCTTCGTCATGCCCGACAAGATGAGCCAGGAGAAGATCGACCTGCTGCGCGCCTACGGCGCCGAGGTCGTGGTCTGCCCCACCGCCGTGGACCCTGAGGATCCCCGCAGCTACTACCGCACTGCCGACCGGCTGACCGCGGAGACCCCGGGTGCGTTCCAGCCCAACCAGTACTTCAACCACGCCAATCCGAAGGCCCACTACGAGGTCACCGGACCCGAGCTCTACGACCAGCTCGACGGGCGCATCGACGTCCTGGTGGCCAGCGTCGGCACCGGCGGGACGGTGACCGGAGTGGGTCGCTACCTCAAGGAGCGACTGCCACACGTGCAAGTCGTCGGCGCCGATCCGGAGGGCTCGATCTTCTCCGGCGACCACGTGCACCCCTACCTGGTCGAGGGCGCCGGTGAGGACTTCTGGCCGGGCACCTTCGACGTCGACGTGGTTGACCGGTGGGTGCGGGTGTCGGACCGCGACAGCTTCCTCACCGCCCGTCGGATCGCCCGGGAGGAGGGGATCCTGGTGGGTGGCTCCTGTGGGACCGCTGCCTACGCCGCCCTCCAGGTCGCCGCCGAGCTCCCCGCCGATGCCACGATCGTGGCGATCCTGCCCGATACCGGGCGCAACTACCTCTCGAAGGTGTTCAACGACGAGTGGATGGTGGCCAACGGCTTCCTCGACAAGGCGGGCACCGCCGCTCGCGTTGACGAGCTGCTGGCCGACAAGCACCCCGACCTGCCAGCACTCGTGGCCGTCACGCCCGACGAGGTGGTGCGGGAGGCGATCAGCTCGCTGCACGCCCACGGCGTCAGCCAGGCGCCGGTGCTG
Source organism: Nitriliruptoria bacterium (assembly GCA_003553565.1). Lineage (GTDB taxonomy): Bacteria > Actinomycetota > Nitriliruptoria > Euzebyales > Egibacteraceae > PUKE01. The sequence continues at coordinate 3,615 of PWER01000151.1, forward strand.
CAGGACGGCGCGCCGGGCGGGAACGGCCACGGCACCCCGGCCGAGCTCCACCAGTCCGTGGGCGCGATCCGCGAGCGCTCGCTGCTCGATCGCGCCTACCGCGACCCGTCGGCGCTCGATCGCAGCGTCGCCGAGGTCATGGACGAGCCGATGCCGCATGTGGACGTGCGCGACACCGTCGAGCAGGCGATGCAGGTGCTGACCGGTGACCAGCCGGCGGTCCTGGTCTGCGAGGGGCCGGTGGTGCACGGCGTGCTGACGCGCTCGGACGTCCTCGACTTCCTGATGCGCCGGCGATGAGCGACGCCCCCCGCCCCGACCCGATCCGCTGGGCCGACGCCGGGCTGGCCACGCGCGCCATCCACGCCGGCCAGGACCCGGATCCGGCCACCGGCGCGGTCATGACGCCGGTGTACCAGACGTCGACCTTCGCCCAGTCGGCCGTGGGCGAGCACGCCGGCTGGGACTACGCGCGCGGCGGGAACCCGACCCGCGACGCGCTGGAGGTCGCGCTCGGCTCACTGGAGAGCGCCGGCCACGGCGTCGCGTTCAGCTCCGGTCTCGCAGCGTGCGACGCGGTGCTGCGCCAGCTCGCGCCCGGGGACCACGTCGTCATGGCCGACGACGTCTACGGCGGCACGTACCGCCAGCTCGACCGGGTGCATCGGCGCTGGGGGCTCGCGTTCACCCCGGTGCAGCTCGACGACCTCGACGCCGTCGCAGCAGCGCTGCGACCCGAGACGCGGCTGCTGTGGGTCGAGAGCCCCACCAACCCACTGCTCACCGTGTTCGACCTCGCTGCGCTGGCTGCGCTCGCCCGCGAGCGGGGCATCCGCACCGTCGTCGACAACACCTTTGCCACCCCGGCGCTGCAGGCACCGCTCGCGCTCGGCGCCGACGTGGTGGTGCACTCCACGACGAAGTACCTGGGCGGTCACAGCGACGTGGTGGGCGGTGCGGTGGTCACCGACGATGACGCGCTCGCCGAGGCGTACCGCTTCCACGCCAACGCGGTCGGTGCCGTGCCCGGCCCGTGGGATGCGTTCCTCGTGCTGCGCGGCATCAAGACCCTGCCGGTGCGCATGCGCGCGCACTGCGCCGGCGCGCGGGCCGTGGCCGAGGCTGCCGAGCAGCTGCCGGCGGTCCGCGAGGTGCTGTGGCCCGGCCATCCCCAGCATCCGGGCCATGACATCGCCGCCCGGCAGATGCACGACTACGGGGGCATGGTGTCGCTGCGCCTGACCGACGAAGCGGTCGCCAAGCGCGTCTGCGAGCGCTTCAGGGTGTTCACCCTGGCGGAGTCGCTCGGCGGCGTCGAGTCGCTCGTCGAGCACCCCGGGGCCATGACCCACGCCTCGACCGCGGACTCGCCGATCGCGGTGCCCGGCGACTTGATCCGCCTGTCGGTGGGCCTCGAGGAGCCCGCCGATCTGATCGCCGACCTCGAGCAGGCGCTCGCCGGCACCTGATCCTCCGACGAGCTGGGGTCGAGGGGCCTCGGCCCGCCGACAGGGCCCCGTCGCAGCCGGCACGCGCTGCAGCGGGTCCGGTCGCGCTGGCTGCCAAACGGTCAGGATCCGGCTGATCGAGGCGGACGGCGCCGTCTCGGGATGCATGCCAGCCGACGATGCGTTGATAGGGTCAGCGTCGAGCGGAGGCGCGTCGCGCGGAGACGCATCGCGCGGTGTCAGCGGTCAGGAGCACCACCATGCAGATCCAGCTCACCTCCGAGGCTCTGGACCTGATCCGGCGCAAGGGCGGCACGGCAGCGCTGGACTACATCCAGGGCAAGGGCTGCGGCGGGCGATCCGAGGCCGCGATCGACACCTACCTGCAGGGCAAGGACACCAGCGGCTACCACCGCGTGGCCCACGAGGACATCGAGCTGCTCATCGCCCCGACGATGGCCAAGCGTCAGCAACCGGTGCGCGTGGCCACCAAGGGACCGCGGCTGCTGCGTCGCCTGACCGTCGCCGTCGGCGACGACCGGAAGGGTGCCAGCAGCTGCTCGCTGTGAGGCCCGGCGGCTGCTCGCTGTGAGGCCCGGCGGCTGCTCGCTGTGAGGCCGGGCGGCTGCTCGCTGTGAGGCCCGGGGGAGGGCCAGCGGGCCCGGGGCTGGTGCACTGCGCTGCGCCCGGGCCGCCTGCCCCTTGACGGGCGTGCGACCCGCGGGCACCGTCAGCAGGTGCCCCGCTGCCGCACGCGCTGCCGCACAGGCCGCACCGCAGCGAGCCGCTGCGGGCCGTGGCGTGCCGCGCCCTCTTGCGCACCGGGGCGGAAGGAGTCGCCCCATGAGCACCTGGCAGGGCATGAGCACCGGGCAGCAGCCCCTCGATCCCGAGACCGAGGCGCGGATCACCAACAAGAAGGGCTGGATCCGCTCGCGGCTCTACGAGCGCAAGCTCCGTGAGCTCCAGGTGGAGCTCATCAAGCTCCAGGAGTGGGTCAAGGCCAAAGGCCTGCGCGTGGTGGTGATCTTCGAGGGGCGCGACGCGGCCGGCAAGGGCGGCACGATCACCCGCATCAGCGGAGTGACCAACCCGCGGATCGTGCGCACCGTCGCGCTGGGCACCCCCACCGAGCGCGAGAAGTCGCAGTGGTACTTCCAGCGCTACGTGCCCCATCTGCCGGCCGCCGGTGAGGTCGTGCTGTTCGACCGCTCCTGGTACAACCGCGCCGGCGTCGAGCGCGTCATGGGCTTCTGCACCGAGGACGAGTACCGCGAGTTCTTCCGCTCCTGCCCCGAGTTCGAGCGCATGCTGGTGCGCTCGGGGATCCACCTCGTCAAGTACTGGTTCTCGATCAGCGACGAGGAGCAGGAGCGTCGCTTCCAGGCCCGCGTCGACGATCCCACCAAGCGGTGGAAGCTCTCGCCGATGGACCTCGAGTCGCGCGCCAAGTGGGTGGAGTTCTCCCAGGCCAAGGACGACATGTTCGCCCACACCGACATCAAGCAGGCCCCCTGGTTCGTGGTCCACGCCGACGACAAGCGCCGCGCTCGGCTCAACTGCATCTCGCACCTGCTGTCGACCGTGCCCTACGAGGACCTCACCCCCGAGCCCTTCGAGCTCCCGCCGCGCCCGGCGCAGAAGGCCTACGTGCGCCCGCCGATGGGCGACCAGACGTTCGTGCCCGACATCGGCCCGGAGCTCGCCGCAGCGCTCGACGCTGACCAGGCGCGCAAGGCCGGGTCCAAGGCCGGGTCCAAGCGCGGCGCCGCCGGGGCCGCCGAGGCCGAGCGCGTGGCCGATGAACGCGACGACGATCGCGAGGACACCCCGGTCGAGCCCGCCGCGCTGCCGCCCGAGGAGCGCGACGACACCGCGCCTGACGACTCCTAGGCCAACGGGTGGCACCGCCGCGGGCCACGCCGCCGACCCGCGGCAGCGTCAGCACGCTGTCCCACTATCCTGCGGCGCGCCCGCGCACAGAGAGGCGTGCCTGCCATGACCGACCACCTTCCCGAGCACCTCGCCGCGCTCGCCGAGCTGCACGGCGTTGCGACCGCCTACTGGTCCGCCGAGGGCGACCGCGTGCAGGTCGCCGCCGACACGGTCCGCGCGGCCCTGGCCGCCATGGAGATCGATGCCGCTGACGAGGCGCGCGCAGCCCAGGAGCTCGAGGCCCGACGCGAGCGCGAGGCGCAGCGGCTGGTGCCGCGCTCGCACGTGCTGCGCCCGGGGCGCGCGATCACCGCGACCCTGCCGGTGGGCGAGCTCGACGCGGCCACGGTGCACCTGGAGGACGGCGGCGTGCGCGAGCTCGCCGTGGACGCGCCGCTGCCGCTGCCCGAGGACCTGCCCCAGGGCTATCACGAGATCCGCGGACGCCGCGGGGCACGCGAGGATTCGGGCCTGCTGATCGTGGCGCCGGTGCGCTGCCCGCTGCCCGAGCACCGCCAGTGGGGGTGGATGACCCAGCTCTACCAGCTGCGGTCCTCCGAGAGCTGGGGCATGGGCGATGCGGCGGACCTGCGCGTGCTGGCCGAGGAGTCCGCGCGCGCGCTCGGCGCCGGCTTCGTGGTCTGCAACCCGCTGCACGGGGTCACCCCGGTGACGCCGATCGAGCCCTCGCCCTACTTCCCCTCCAGCCGACGGTTCCTCAACCCGCTGTACCTGCGCATCGAGGAGGTGCCCGAGCTCGCCGCGCTCCCCACCGCCGACCGCGAGCGCATCACCGCTCTCGCCGAGGAGGCCAGAGCGCTCAACGCCGCCGACCGCATCGACTACGACGCGGTCTTCGCCCGCAAGCGCGAGGCGCTCGACCTGCTGTCGCGAGCACCGCTGTCTGCCGAGCGGGCCGCGGCGCTGGAGGGCTTCAAGGAGTCCCAGGGGCGCGGGCTGGTGGACTTCGCGACCTTCTGCGCGCTGGCCGAGACCTACGGCGAGCCCTGGCAGGACTGGCCGGCCGAGCTGCAGCATCCCGACAGCCCCGCGGTTGCCGCCTTCCGTGACGAGCACCTCGCGCTGGTGGAGCTGCACCTGTGGCTCCAGTGGTTGACCGACGAGCAGCTCGGGCAGGCCCAGCACGCCGCGATCGCAGCGGGCATGGAGCTTGGCTGCGTCCACGACCTCGCCGTCGGGGTCGATCCGGGCGGCGCGGATGCGTGGGCGCTGCAGGACGAGCTGGCCACCGGCGTCAGCGTGGGTGCCCCACCCGATGCGTTCAACCAGCGCGGGCAGGACTGGCGCCAGCCCCCACTGCGCCCCGATCGGCTGCTGGCCACCGGGTTCCGACCGTTCCGCGACATGCTGCGCAGCGTGCTCGCCCACGCCGGCGGGGGGCGCATCGACCACGTGCTCGGGCTGTTCCGGCTGTACTGGATCCCACCGGGCGCGCCGCCGGACCAGGGCACCTATGTGCGCTATCCCTCCGAGGACATGCTGGCGGTCCTGGCGCTGGAGGTCGAGCGGGCCGGCGCAGTGGTCGTCGGCGAGGACCTCGGCACCGTCGAGGACGGCGTGCGCGAGCGCCTGTGGGACAGCGGCGTGCTCGGCTCGCGCGTGCTGTACTTCCAGTGGGAGAAGGACGGCGAGGGCGTGGCCTCCCACGACTACCCGGAGCTCGCGCTGGCCAGCGTCAACACCCACGACCTGCCCACCGCGGCGGGCTGGTGGCGCGATGAGCAGCTCCGGCTGCAGGCAGAGCTGGACCTGATGGGGGAGGAGCGCTCGGTCGATCAGCTGCGCGCCGAGGCCGCCCGCGCCCGCGACCGCATGGTGGCGCTGCTGCACCGGGAGGGCTGCATCGGCGATGCCGCCGATGACGCCGAGCTGATCCGCGGCATGCATGCATTCCTGGCGCGCACGCCGGCACAGCTGGTGGCGGCCTCACCCGCCGACGCGGTGGGCGACCTGCGCCAGCCCAACCTCCCGGGAACCATCGACGAGTACCCCAACTGGCGGCTGCCGCTGGCACGCCCCGAGGAGGACGGCCACCGGCCGGTCAGTCTCGAGGATCTGCTCGCCGACCCCGGCACGCACGCGCTCGCCGAGCTGCTGCGCGACCGCTGAGCTGCCGCGGCAGGCCGGGTGGGGTCAGCGAGCGGCGTCGGCGAGTGGCGGCCACCCCGGGGGTCCTCGGTATGCTGCCGCGCGACACCGCACCCGAGGCCACAGCCGCGGCGACAAGGAGCCGGCCATGCCCGAGCGCATCACCAAGGCCCCCGAGGGCCTGAAGGTCCCCGACGAGCCGATCATCCCGTTCATCGAGGGCGATGGGACCGGCCCCGACATCTGGGCAGCGTCCCAGCGCGTGTTCGACGCCGCGGTGGACAAGGCCTACGGCGGCGCTCGCCGCATCGCCTGGAAGGAGGTGCTGGCCGGCGAGAAGGCGCACCAGGCGACCGGCGAGTGGCTCCCGGACACGACGGTCGAGGCCTTCCGCGAGCACCTCGTGGGCATCAAGGGGCCCCTGACCACCCCGGTCGGAGAGGGGTTCCGCAGCCTCAACGTGGCGCTGCGCCAGCTACTGGACCTGTATGTATGCCTGCGTCCGGTCCGCTGGTTCGAGGGCGTGCCCAGCCCCGTCAAGGAGCCCGAGAAGGTCGACATGGTCATCTTCCGGGAGAACACCGAGGACGTCTACGCCGGCATGGAGCTCGAAGCCGGCAGCGAGGACGCCAAGCGCGCCCTGGACTTCTTCCGCGACACCTACGGGTGGGACATCCGCCCCGACTCGGGCCTGGGCATCAAGCCGATCAGCGAGACCGGCACCAAGCGCCTGGTCCGCGCGGCGATCAACTACGCCGTGGAGCAGGGTCGCTCGTCGGTGACCCTGGTCCACAAGGGCAACATCATGAAGTACACCGAGGGCGCCTTCCGCCAGTGGGGCTACGAGCTGGTCCGCGAGGAGTTCAGCGACGTGGCCGTTGGCTGGGACGACTGCGGCGGCGACCCGGGCGACAAGATCCTGGTGCAGGACATGATCGCTGACGCGATGCTGCAGTTCGTGCTGCTGCGCCCGGAGAACCACGACGTGATCGCCACGATGAACCTCAACGGCGACTACCTGTCCGACGCCCTCGCCGCCCAGGTCGGCGGGATCGGCATCGCCCCCGGCGGCAACATCAACTACGAGACCGGCGTGTCGATCTTCGAGGCCACCCACGGCACCGCGCCGAAGTACGCCGGCCAGGACAAGGTCAACCCGGGCTCGGTGGTGCTGTCCGGCGAGGCGATGCTGCGCCGCATGGGCTGGGACGAGGCCGCCGACCTGGTCGTCAAGGGCCTCGAGGGCGCCATCGCCGACAAGGTCGTCACCTACGACTTCGCGCGCCAGATGGAGGGGGCCACGCAGGTGCGCACCTCCGAGTTCGCCGAGGCGATGATCGAGCGCATGTAGCGGCCTCGGATTGATGGCGGGAAGGGCCGCGGGCGCTCACAGCGCCCGCGGCCCTTCTCCATTCTGCAGGGGGCCCTGCGGGCCCCCTGCCGCGCCCCCTGCCGGGCCCCCTGCCGGTCTCGCTCTTGTCGCGCCGCCCTGGTGTGTCGGCGTCCGGGCGCACAGCGACCGGACGCCGACACACCGTCTGGCCGCGCTGGGTGCTGTGTCGCGGTCCAGGCGGACACCGACCGGTCCCCGACACACCACTGAGGCGCCACGAGGGCCACTGACCGGACGCCGACACACCACTGGGGCGCCATCACGGCGCCGGCGGCGGCTCATCGGTGGGCGGCGACCGACGCGTCACCGGCTCGCACGGGGCCCGCGTAGACTGCGAGCGCATGCAACCCGTCGCCAGCACGGCACACCGGACACCGCCACGCCCGCAGGGTGCGACCATGGTGAGCCGGAGCCGTCTGGCAAACCTCACCGCAGGCATCATCGAGGAGGCCTTCGACGGCTACCGCTCGGATTTCCGGGCCGTCACCCGTCGGGCGAGCGACCACTTCGTCGCGCGCCGGTGGCAGCAGGCCCGGCGTGACGCCGAGGAGCGCCTCGAGCTCTACGACCGCCGCCTGGTCAGCCTGCTGGCGCGGCTGCGGGGGCTGCTCGGTGAGCGCGTCGACGACCGCCTGCTGTGGGCCATGACCAAGGCCGTGTGGTCAGGTCGGGTCGCAGAGCGCCCCGACGCCGAGCTCGCCGAGACGTTCTTCAGCTCGGTGGTGCGACGCGTGTGCGGCGTGGTCGGCGCCGACCCCGACCTGCAGTTCGTGCACAGCGACTCGGTCGCTGCTCCGGCAGCGGCGCGGCAGATGGTGCACCGGCGCTGCACCGGCGCGGGACAGCAGGCCAGCGACGGCGAGCACGCCCGCACCACCGCGGTGCTGACCGAGGTGCTGAGCGGCACCGAGCTGGCCGGGGCCTTCGCGGATCTGCACGGGGATGCCCGACGAGCTGCAGCACGGCTGGAGGCCGTGCTCGAGCATCCCGTTGACGTGGCTGAAGTCCTCGATGGGGTGTTCTACCGCCGACGAGGCGCCTACATCGTGGGGCGGGTCCGCGCCGGCGGGCGGGCGCGGCCGGTGGTGCTGGCGCTGGCCTCCGAAGCCGAGGGCGTGGTCGTCGATGCCGTCCTGGCCGACGAGGACGACGTCAGCGTCCTGTTCAGCTTCACCCGCTCGCACTTCCTGGTCGACTTGGAGCCGCCCCGAGCGGTCGTGCGCTTCCTCGCCGGCCTCCTGCCGCGCAAACCCATCGCTGAGCTGACGATCGCGCTGGGCCAGCATCGCCACGGCAAGACCGAGCTCTACCGGTCCATCGCGCGCGCCGGCCAGCTGGCCCGCGAGCCGTTCGCAGTGGCGCCCGGCACCCCGGGACTGGTGATGATCGTGTTCACCGTGCCGGGCAGCGACCTGGTCGTGAAGGTCATCCGCGATCGGATCCCGACCCAGAAGCGCCTGACCCCCGGCGATGTGCGGGCCCGCTACGAGATGGTGTTCCGCCACGACCGCGCCGGTCGCCTGGTCGAGGCCCACGAGTTCGATCGCCTGGAGCTGGAGCGCGACCGCTTCACCCGGCCGTTGCTGGACGAGCTCGCAGAGGAGGCCAGCCGGACCGTCACGCTCGACCGCGACCGCGTGGTGCTGCACCACGCCTACGTCGAGCGCCGGGTCACGCCCCTCGACGTCTACCTGTCCGAGGCCGACGAAGGCGCCGCGCGCACCGCCGTGCGCGACTACGGCCAGGCGCTGCGCGACCTCGCCGCCACCGACATCTTCCCAGGCGACCCGCTGCTGAAGAACTTCGGCGTCACCCGCCACGGCCGCGTGGTCTCCTACGACTACGACGAGCTCACGCGCGTGTCGAGCCTGCGGTTCCGGAGGATCCCACCGCCGCGCACCCCCGAGGAGGAGCTCGCCGGCGAGCCGTGGTACGGGGTGGACCCCGGTGACGTGTTCCCCGAGGAGCTCGCGACGTTCTCCGGACTGTCGGGGGCGCTCGCAGAGGCCTTCCAGCGCTGGCACGGCGATCTGCTGGAACCGGCCTTCTGGCAGGACATGCAGCGGCGTCTCGCGGCCCGCGAGGTCCTGCCGATCCTGCCCTATCCGGCGGCGCGACGGCTCAAGCGCTGACACCGGCAGGCGCAGCCGCCAGGAACGCCGGCTGTCCGCCACCGGCGGTCACGGCGCCACGACCCAGCGCACCGACAGCCGCGGCAGGGGTATCCGCCCCGCGTCGACGGGGACCGGCCGGTCGTCGTCGAGGACATCGACCGGGTCCCAGGCGCGCACCACACCGAGGATCTCGGCGTCGACCGACTGGTCGGCGTCGTGGACGTTGGCCAGCCCGAGCAGCGTGCCGAAGCGGGGATGGTCGCGCCGCCACGCCAGCACCCGGTGGTTGTCGGTCCACACCGGCCGGGTGGGACCGATCGCGTGCAGCTCGGGCGTGCGGCGCCGGGCGTCGGCGAGCGCGGCGATCCCGGCGAAGACCCGCTGCTCGACGCTGCCCGGGTGGTGGCGACGCTGCGCGGCCTGCCAGTCCATGTGGGGACGGTGCATCCAGCGGTTGTCGTCGCCGGCGGCGGGGTCCAGAGTCCAGTCGTCGTCGTTGCCCATGGCGATCTCGTCGCCCATCCACAGCAGCGGCAGCCCGCCCCAGCCGTAGGCGATGGCGTGCAGCAGCAGCAGCCGGCGCACCGCCTGGTCGAGCAGCAGCGGATCGCCGGTGGCGCGCGCCTCGGTGAGCCCCGCCAGCGCCGCGGCCATCCCGGAGGTGCGTGCATCGCCGGTGCGCGGGTCGTCCTGGTAGATGGCGCCGCGAGCGAACGAGCCGGGGATCTGGCCGGCGTAGAACTCGGCGAGGAAGCGACGGTGGGCGAAGCCGTTGACGCCCACCGTCGCGGCGTCGGCGTCGTCGACGGCCCAGCCGATGTCGTCGTGGCAGCGCACGTAGGTCACCCACCCCGTGCCGCGCGGGGGGTCGGCCAGCCGGTCCAGGGCCACGGTGGGCAGACGCGCGTCCCGTGAGGCCACCGCGCTCCAGCTCATGACCATCAGCTGGTTGTGGTAGGCGAGCTCGCACTCGGGATGCTCGCGATCGTGGGCGCCGAGGTACTGGACCAGCTGGTCGGGCCCGACGATCGCCTCGGCCTTGAACACCACGCCAGGTGTGGCGATGCGCGTGAGGCCGCGCCACGCCTGCAGCAGCCAGTGAGCCTCGGGCAGGTTCTCGCAGGTGGTGCCCAGCCGCTTCCACAGGCAGCGCACCGCGTCGAGGCGCAGCACGTCCACGCCGCGGTTGGCGGTGCGCAGCATGACCTCCAGCAGCGCCGCGAACACCTCGGGGTTGCTGTGGTCGAGGTCCCACTGGAAGGGATAGAAGGTGGTCCACACCCACGAGGACAGCTCCGCAGACCAGGTGAAGTTGCCCGGTGCGGTGTCGGGGAAGGTCTCGGGGACGGTGCGCTCGTAGGCGTCGGGCAGGCTCCGGTCGGGGTAGGTCAGGTAGAAGGCCTGATAGAAGGGGTCGCCGGCCTTGGCGCGCTCGGCCCAGGTGTGCTCGGCGGCGGTGTGGTTGACGACCAGGTCCACGCACAGCGCCATGTCGCGCTCATGCAGCTCGGTGGCGAGCTCCTCCAGGTCCGCGTTTGTGCCCAGGCGCGGGTCGACGCGGTCGAAGTCGACCACCGCGTAGCCGCCGTCGTCCTCGCCCGCACGTGCGGCGAGCAGCGGCATGAGGTGCAGGTAGCGCACCCCGAGCTCCTCGAGGTAGTCGAGGCGCGAGCGCACCCCCGGCAGGTCGCCGGCGAAGCGGTCGGCGTAGCACACGTAGCCGACCATCGACTCGCGCAGGAACCACTCGGGATCGATCTCCCGGCGACGATCGAGCCGCCGCAGGGCGTGGGGACGCTCGCCAGCCGCGTCGACCACGGTCCGCAGCAGGCGAGCGAGCAGCGCCTCGAAGTCGTCACGGTCGCCGTAGAGCCAGGCCAGCGGCAGTGCGGCATCGCGCCCGTAGCGGTCGAGGCGGGCCGCGAGGGCGTCGACCTCGTCGGCGGGCAGCACCGCAGCGGCGCGCTCCAGGACGGCGTCGCGTGCGCGGGCGAGGGCGGCGCTCGCCTGCGCACGGCGCGTGCGTTCGGTGAGGGAGGGGTCTGCAGCCAACACGAGCTCCTCGCGGGTTGCCGCGCGCAAGCCTACGATGCGACGCGCGCCGTGCCGCGTCATGCGGGCCGCCCGCCGCAGCGTATGAGGAGGACCGAGATGGGGACGGGATCGGGGGCGCGACGGGCACGTCGTGCGCCGCGCCTGGGCTCCGAGGAATCGATCGGCGGGCTGTTCACCCGCACCGGCCGGTTCGCCGACATCGACCCGACGCGCTCGCGTGCGCTGCCCCGCTGGCCCCAGGTCGTCGGCGTGCTCGCCTGGCTCGCGTTCACCGCGGGGGTGGGGGTCGCCGCGTGGCGTCGTCACCGCCCCGACAGCCAGGATGGCCACGCCGGCGGCACCGCCCGGTAGCCCTGCTAGCCTTCGCCACGCACGCCTTCGTGCATCCGGCCGCGTAGCCGAGTGGCTCAGGCAGCGGACTGCAAATCCGCGTACGTGGGTTCGATTCCCACCGCGGCCTCCCACACGGGGCGCGCGACGACGTCTTCAGCATCGATCCACACGTCGCCGCCACGCGCCGGCTGACGGAGATCGCTGTGTTGCCAGGTTGTTGCCGCCCTGTGAAATCTTCGTCCGCGCCCAGAGCGGGCAGTGACTGCTCGCTACCGTGAGCGACGCAGCCCCGCTCCCACCGCCGTCCGCTGGCGGGTCCCGGCCTGCGGGCTGCGCTGCGACACCCCCACGGCCCGTCCGCACCGCACTCGCCCCTTGGAGGTCTGCGACGATGAGCGCGTCCGCCCGCCTGTGGTGTCATCGCTGCGAGGTCTCGGCCAACGGCGGGGTGTGCTGGGCCTGTGGTCATGCGGGCCACCGTGGGCGCCCGCCCTGGGCCATCGGCCGCCAGCCCGAGCCCGACGCCGAGGCCGCCCAGGGCCCTCGGGCGGCGCTGCTCCACGAGCTCTTGGGTCTGCGCAGCGCCGCCTGACGCGGCCACGGCGCTCGCGTCGGCGCCGTCAGATGTGGTCGCTGCGCGGGGGAGCGCGGTGCCCTCAGGCGCGCATCGTGTGGTCGCGCAGGAAGTCGGCCTCGGCCTCGCCCAGCGCGGTGGCCGGCGGGCCGTCGCCACGCAGCTCGCCGGCGATGCGGTGCCAGTTCGCGGTGCAGCGCAGGCGCCCCAGCAGCGAGTTGACCCCCAGCAGGACGCGATTGAGCAGCAGGTAGTCCGCTGGCAGGGACAGGCGGCGCAGCGCGTCGACGGCGCCATCGCGCAGGTCCGTCGTCTCGCGCATGACCCAGGTGGCGTACTCCGAGGTGTAGGTGAACGGCTCGTCGCGCAGGATCGGGCGGTGCAGCGCACCGAACCAGCGCTCGAGCCGGTCCCAGTCCAGCTCCGCCCCCTCGGGCACGAAGCCGGCCCGGCGCATGCTCTCCACCAGCGCGTCCCGGTCGCCGGCGACGACGGCGCGGATCACGTCCTCGAGCCCGTCGCGGGCCCAGCGCGGGAAGACCTTGACGCTGCCGAAGTCCAGGACCCACAGCCGACCGTCGTCAGCCAGCAGGTAGTTGCCGGGATGAGGGTCGCCGTGGAACAGCCGGAAGCGGTGCAGCGACCCGAAGACGAAGCGGAACAGCAGCTCGCCCAGCCGGTCGCGGGTGGCCTGGTCGCCCTCGGCGGCGATCGCATCGAACGAGCGCCCCTGCACCTCGTCGACCACCAGCACGCGCGGTCGGCACCAGTCGTGGTGCACCCGCGGGACGGCGATCGCCGGATGGCCCTCGTAGCGGTCCCGGAACGCCTGCTGGTAGCGGGCCTCGCGCTGGTAGTCGAGCTCGTCGCGCAGGCGCTCGCGCATCTCCTCGACCAGCGCGTCGACGTCCAGGTGGGGTGACACCACCCGCGCCAGCGGCGCGAACGACGCGGCGTTCTCGAGGTCGGCCTCGACCGCCTCGGCCACGCCCGGGTACTGGACCTTGGTGACCACGCGCGTGCCGTCGTGCAGCCGCGCCCGGTGGACCTGGCCGATGCTGGCGCTGGCCAGCGGCTCGCGCTCCCAGTGCGCGAAGACCTCGTCGGGGCCGGCCCCGAAGTCCTCGGCGATCACCGCTGCGATGGCATCAGGGTCCACCGGGGGAGCGGCCGACCGCAGGCCCGCGAGGACGTCCTGATAGGCCTGTCGGATCTCCGGGGGCAGGTCGACGTCGACGAACGAGGCCATCTGCCCGACCTTCATGGCCGCGCCCTTCATGGAGCCGAGCATGGCCACCACCCGCTCGGCGGTGGCCGCGTGCAGCTCGCTCTCCGCCTCGGGTCCGGCGGTCAGGCCGCGCAGTCGGGAGCCGACGTAGCCCGCGCCAGCGGTGGCCGACAGGCCCGCGAGCCTCGCGCCTCGCTGTGCGCGCGACCCGAGCGGGCGTGCTCGATCCGCGTCCGCGTCCTCGTCGTCTCCGGCGTGGTCCGCCGGGGTTGTCTCGGCGGGGGCGGTTGGCGCGTCGTCGCGTGGCGGCGTCGCCTCTGGGACGTCGTCGGGGTGCTCACCTGCGGCCATGGCGCCAGTGTGCCGCCCTCGCCGGCGCGGCGACCCGTCCCCGCAACGGAGGGAGCTCGGCGCGCCGGAGCTCGGCGTGCCAGCAGGCCGCCGACCGAGCGCTACTGACCGGGGCCCGCCTCATCGAGGTCCTCGTCGTCGTCGACCTCTTCCTCGGCGTCGTCCTCGACGCCACCGTCGCCGGGGGCCTCGACGTCCTCGTCGTCCTCCGGCGCGGCCTCGGCGAGCTCGTCGAAGGCCGCGGAGGTGTAGCGCACGCTGGCGTTCCACATGAGCCACTCATCGATGCCGAGGTCGGTGCCGGCGCGGATCTGGTCGCGCACCTGCGGCTCGCCGTGGGGCGACCCGAGCTGGAAGTCCTGCAGCCACGGCACGACCCGTGCGCGCTTGCCCTCGACCGCTTCGACGAAGTCCTCGAGGGAGCGGTGGGTGATGTCGTAGACCTGGGTGCCGGGATCGTCGACGCCGTACTCGCCGGGGCCCCAGTGGCTGTAGTAGACCATCGGCGCGACGTAGTCGAGGTGCTCGGCCATCGCCGGGATGTCCTGGGCGATCTGCGTGGGTCGGGTGGCGGCGATGCCATACACCGACGCGCCGTGCTCCACGCCGTAGGGCGCGAGGCGCTCATCGGCCTCGGCGGTGAACTCGACGATCGCCTCCTCGGGGCTGGTGCCCTCGTCGAGGCCACCGAAGTAGTACTCGTCCTCGGGGCCGTCGGGACGGCGGATGTAGTCCCAGAGGATGTCGTCGACGCCGGCGCGGGCGGCCTCCTCGGCGAGCTCGTAGTGGTAGGCGCGCACCTCCTCGTGGGCGAAGCTGGTGAAGCCGGCGTAGCGGCCGACGTGCTTGGTCCCCTCCGGGCGCTGCACCACGGTGTCGCGGTCACCGTCCTCCCAGGCCTGCTCGGCCCAGATGGGGTCGGCGAAGGCCACGATGCGCCCGGTGACGCGCACGCCGCGCGCGTGGAGCTCGGCCACGGCCTCCTCGAGGTCGAACAGGTCGAGGTTGGCCCCGAGCTCCAGGGCGCGGTCCACCTCGGTCGCGTAGCCGACGTGCCCGCCCTCGTCCTTGAGGTCCAGTTGCACGGTGTTGATGCGCCCCTGCTCGGCCAGCTCGAGGATCGGCTCGCGCAGCTCGTCGCTGACCCAGCCGTGGAACGACACGTGCAGGCCGTTGACCTGCTCGACGTCGCTGCGCGAGGGCACCCAGGCGGTGGTCACCTCCTCGGTGGTGGCGTTGCCCGCCGGGCTGGTGGCCACCACCTCGACGCGCTCGGCCTCAGAGCCGACCACCTCGGTGGCGAACCGCCCGTCCTCGTCGACCTCTGCGGCCTGGCCGGCGACCTCGACCTCGGCGTCGGGATCGGTGGCACCCTCCACGGGCACCGGCTCGTCGCCGACGGCCACGTCGAGCTCGTCGAGGTCGAGGTCGGGGAAGGCGGTGTCGATGGTGAACGACCAGTCGTCGTTGACCGCGGGGGTCTGCCAGTCGCCCTCACGCTGCACCGTCAGCTCGTGGGTGCCGTCGGGCAGGTCGGAGACGGGCAGCGTGAGCGTGCCGTCCGCGTCGAAGTCGGGTGCCAGCGGCTCGCCGGCCAGGGTGATCTCCCCCTCGGCGAGGCCCTCGGGGTCGTCGGTGCGCAGGTGCGCCTCCACGCCGTCGTCGAGGTCGTCGGCGTTGAGCAGCGCTCCGTCGTCCAGCCCCTCGAGGGCCACCGTGGGCCGTTCGGCGCCGTTGCGCACCAGGATCAGGCCGGCGGTGACGACGCCGGCGACGACGAGCAGCACCACGCCCACGGCGAGCGTGCGACGCGGCCACGAGCGGGCAGGGGTGTCGGTCATGAACGAGCCTTGGCGTCAAGCGAAGCGCGGGATGATGGTCGGCGCCGAGCATGGGGCGGGGGGTGTCGGCTGCCGAGGCGCAGTCTAGACGCTGAGGCGTGCGCACAGCGGCCAATTGTGGATCGGATGGACGGCCTGCCTACGCTGACGTG
This sequence comes from Nitriliruptoria bacterium, assembly GCA_003553565.1. Taxonomy (GTDB): domain Bacteria; phylum Actinomycetota; class Nitriliruptoria; order Euzebyales; family Egibacteraceae; genus PUKE01. The sequence continues at coordinate 19,148 of PWER01000151.1, forward strand.
AGCGCCTCGCCCGGCGTCCTCGCCAGCCCCCCGTTGCGGGCTGGCTGCGGTAGGCTGCGCAGGCCGACGGCGGCTCGACACCGGCCGCTGGCGCAGTGCAGCGGTCAACCGGGGCCGCAGGGGCATCGCCGCGCATCCGATGAGGTCGGCGAAGCGAGGAGGGGTCGGTGAACCAAGCGAGGGGAGCGGGTGCGTTGCTGGCGCTGGTGGTGACGCTGGTGCTGGGGGCGTGCGCGTCGCAGGATCCCGCCGGCGAGGAGTTGGAGTCCGCAGCACCCGAGTCGCAGTCGGGGACCCAGACGGTCGAGGAGCCCGAGGCGGAGCCCGACGAGGGCTCGGCGGACGAGCCCGACGAGGATGCCGGCGACGAGGGCGACGA